>DASQPA010000573.1:0-9755 GCA_035644215.1 Thermoanaerobaculia bacterium | reverse complement strand
TCCAGGGTGTTTCGGGGTTGGAGGGGGGGTAGGGGCGGATCGCCGTGCTCGTCTATACTGGAGCGGAGGAGGTGGAGAATCGACCATGCAGACAAAAACCGTGGACATTCACGAGGCCGAAACCCACCTGGCTGCATTGTTGGCGCTGGTAGCCGCCGGAATGGAGATCATCCTGACGGAAGGAAGCACCCCTCTGGCGCGCATCGTACCCATGGCGGATGCTCTCACCCCACGCGTTGCAGGATTACACCCAGGCGCCATCTGGACCAGCGAGGATTTTGACGAGCCGTTGTCTGAGGATTTCTGGACAGGAACCCCATGAAAGCGTTGCTGGACACCCATGCCTTCATCTGGTGGGACAGTGACCCGACAAAGCTCTCCACGCAGGCTCGTGCAGTATGTGAGGATCGGACAAACGCCATCTTCCTCAGCGCCGCAAGTGCCTGGGAGATGCAGATCAAGCTGCAGTTGGGAAAGCTCAGCCTGCGTCTCTCCTTGGAAGAAGTGATCGCCAGCCAGCAACAGACCAACAATATCCAGATCTTACCGGTCGCACTCGGGCATGTCTTGGCGTTGAAGGATCTGCCCTCGCCTCACAAGGACCCCTTCGACCGACTGCTCATCGCGCAAGCCAACGTGGAAGACGTCGTCCTGATCAGTCATGATCCGATCTTTGCAAGCTATCCGGTCAGAGTGCTGTGGTAGGGCGACGAAGTCCAAGCGCACATCACATGCGCCAGGCTCCCGACTCGAAGCCCATCCGTGCGGTCCTTGAAGTACCTGGCATTGATCTCCGCCGGTCCCAGATCCTCCACCTCGCTGAAGCCCATCCCCCGCAGATCCTCCTTCAGTGCCGCAGGATCGAAAAACGCCTGCCACGGCTCCCCGGCCGCTGCAACTCGGCCCGCCAACGGTCACCGAATGCAGGCTGGCGATGACCATCGGACAGCCAGCAACGGCGCGGCGACGGTATCAGGTAGGGTAGAGTCGCGGGGGGAGAGAGGAGGACCCGATGCCCGAACCCGTCACCCTGGAAGTCTTCTCCGACTACGTCTGACCCTGGTGCTACCTCAGTACCGTGCGTACTGACCGGCTGGTGGCGACCTACGGGTTGAACCTCGTCTGGACCCATTTCCCCCTGCACCCCGAGACCCCGGCCGAAGGGATCGAGCTGACCAAGCTCTTCGCCGGTCGCAACTTCGACGTCGAGGCGGCCCAAGATCGCATGGAGCGGCTGATGGCGGCGGAAGGGCTGCCCTTCACCCGGCGCACGAAGACCTACAATAGCCGCCTGGCCCAGGAGCTGGCCAAGTGGGCGGAGACGAAGCCGGAGGGGCAGGGTATCCACTACGCTCTCTTCCGGGCCTACTTCGTCGACGGCAGGAACATCGGCAATCCGGAGGTCCTGGTCGAGCTCGCCGGGCAGGCGGGCCTGCCCGCCGACGAAGCCCGCAAAGTGCTCGAAGAACGGAGCTTCTCCCCGGCCGTCGACCGCGACTGGGCACGCTCGCGAGAGCTGGGAGTGACCGGCGTGCCGACCTTCGTGACCGGCCGCTTCGGCGCCGTGGGCGCCCAGCCCTACGAGGAGATGGAGCGGCTCGTCCGGCACGTGGGCGCGGTGCCGGTCGTGGGTGGCGAGCCGGTTTGAGATAGGCTGAGGAGCATGGAGACGACCGTCGCAACCAAGAGCGAGATCCTGCGCCGGCTGCAACAGCACCGGGATGAGATCCGCTCCCTCGGAGTGGCGAAGCTCGGCCTCTTCGGCTCCTTCGTCCGCGAGGAGCAAGGGCCGGAGAGCGACGTGGACCTCCTGGTGGAGTTCCGGCGCGAGGAGAAAAGCTTCGACAACTTCATGCACCTCGCTTTCCTCCTCGAGGATCTGCTGCAACGGCGTGTCGAGCTCCTGACTCCACAGGCCTTGAGCCCCCACCTGGGACCGCACATCCTCGAAGAGGTGCAGGACTTACCTCTCGAACACTGAGACCCTGCCGTAGATCTCCGGAGGAATTCGCTTGCCGCCAGCCGCCCCCTTGTTCACCGCCACCGACAGCCAGAGCGCCCGCCAGGACTTCCCTTCTCTCGCCCGCACCTGGAAGGGCCGGCCGCTCGCCTTCCTCGACGGCCCGGCGGGGACCCAGGTACCGCGCTTCGTGATCGACGCCGTCTCGGGGTATTACTCGTCCTCGAACTCCAATACGCGCGGCTACTTTCCCACCTCGCGGGAGTCGGACGAGATCCTCCAGGCGACCCGCGAGACGGCCGCGGCGTTTCTCGGGGCGCCGAGCTTCCGGGAGGTCTCCTTCGGCGCCAACATGACGACCCTCGCCTTTGCTCTCTCGCACGCCCTGGTGCGCGAGATGCGGCCGGGGGACGAGATCGTCATCACCCAGCTCGACCACGAGGCCAACCGCGGCCCCTGGCTCCACCTGCGCGAGCGGGGGATCGAGGTGCGCGAGGTGGCCCTGCGGCCCGACGGCCGGCTCGACCCGGAGGACTTCGCGCGCCAGGTCACGGCGAAGACCCGGCTGGTCGCCGTGGGCCACGCCTCGAATCTCCTGGGGACGGTCAACGACGTGGCTCTGGCGCGCGAGCTGTCGAGCGCCGTGGGGGCCTGGCTGCTGGTCGACGCCGTCCACTCCGCCGCCCATTTTCCCCTGGACGCGGTGGCGATGGACGTCGATTTCCTCCTCTGCTCGGCCTACAAGTTCTACGGCCCCCACGTCGGCCTCCTCTACACCCGCCACGGGCTCCTCGATCGTCTGAAGACCGACAAGCTGCGCACCCAGGACGACGCCTCCCCCTTTCGCATCGAGACCGGCACCCTGAACCACGCCGCCCTCGCCGGGGTGAAGGCAGCCATTGAGTACATCGCCGTCTGGGGGCGGGGAGTGACGCTGCGCGAGCGGGTGGTCTCGGCGATGCATGGGATTGCCGCCTATGAGCACGAGGTGGGCGCCTACTACCACGAGCAGGTCCGGCAGATCCCCGGCGTCACCGTCTGGGGGCCGGACTTTGCTGCGGGAATTCGGGCGCCCACCATCTCGATCACCGTCGACGGCATCACGGCCGCCGAGGCCGCCACCCGGCTGGGCGACCAGGGGATCCAGGTCTGGGACGGCGACTTCTACGCCGCCCGCGCCGTCGAGGTCCTCGGGCTCGCCCCGGGAGGTGGGGTGCTGCGCACCGGGGTCGTCATGTACAACACCCGCGAGGAGATCGACCGCCTGCTCCAAGGGCTGGCGGAGATCGCGAAGACTGCCGCGGTCGCCGCCACAGCCTCCTGATCCATGCGCGCCCTCTTCCTTGGCTTCGGCAACGTCGGCCGGCGCGTCGCGGAGATCCTGGCCGACCGCTCGGCCTGGCCGGGGCTCGCGGACTTAGACGTCTCGGTGATCGGGATCACTACCGGCTCGAAGGGGGCGCTGGCCAACCCGGCAGGGATCGATCTCGCCTCGGCGCTCGCCGAAGTGCGCGCTCACAGTCGTTTCTCGGGGCATCCCGACGCGTCCCCGCTCACCAGCCCCGAGGCCGCCCGCACCCTGGACTACGACGTGCTCGTCGAGATGACCCCGCTCGATCTCCCCAGCCGCGGGAAGGGCGCCATCGATCACATCCGCACCGCCCTCACGCGCGGCCGGCACGCCATCTCCGCCAACAAGGGCCCGCTCGCCTGGGGCTACCGCGAGCTTCGCGACCTCGCCCGCGAGCGGGGTGGCGCCTTCCTCCACGAGGCAGCGGTGATGGACGGCGCCCCGGTCTTCAACCTCGCCCGGTACTGCCTGCGCGGCAACGTGATCCAGCGCATCGAGGGGATTCTCAACTCGACCACCAACTTCATCCTCGGTGCCTTAGAGGAAGGCACTTCCCTGGAGGCAGCCATCGCCCAGGCCCAGGCGATCGGCGTCGCCGAGGCCGATCCGGCCAACGACCTCGACGGCTGGGACGCGGCGGTCAAGATCGCCGCCCTCGCTAACGTCCTCCTGGGAGGGAACCTCACCCCCGAGGAGGTCGAACGCGAGAGCCTGAGCGGAATCGGACCGGATCGGATCAAGGCCGCCCGCGAGCGCGGCTGCCGGATCAAGATGGTCTGCGAGGTCTTCCGGGAAGAAGGCCGGATCGCCGGCCGGATCCGCGCCCGCGAAATCCCGCTCGACGACCCCTTCGCCTTGGTCGCGGGCACCGGCTCCATCCTCCGGTTGACCACGGATCTCTTGGGGAAGATCGTCCTCACCGAGGAGGAGCCGGACCTGACGACGACGGCGTATGGGGTGTTGAGCGACCTGCTCAGCATCACTTTGCCTGACCCTGCCATCACGAGGTGACCCATGCGAGCGCTGATCCTGGTCGACATCCAGAACGACTTCTGCCCCGGCGGAACCCTGGCGGTCCGCGAGGGCGATGCGGTGGTGCCGCTGGCCAATCGGTTGATGTCTCAGGTGGACCTGGTGGTGGCGACCCAGGACTGGCATCCGGCCGAGCATGGCAGCTTCGCGGTCAACCACCCCGGACGACAGCCGTTCGAGCTGGCCGAGCTGGCGGGCCTGCCCCAGGTGCTGTGGCCGGCCCATTGCGTGCAGTGGACCGGCGGCGCTCTTTTTCATCCCGGGCTCGACAGCCGGCGCATCGCCCGGGTGGTGCCCAAGGGTACCGATCCGCGGATCGACAGCTACTCGGGTTTCTTCGACAACGGCCGGCGCAAGGCCACCGGTCTCCACGAATGGCTGCAGAGCCAGGGAGTGGACCAGCTGCTGCTCTGCGGGATGGCCACCGATTATTGCGTCAAGGCCACCGCCTTGGACGCTGTGTCCCTGGGCTACGGTACCACGGTGGTGGCGGACGCCTGCCGCGGCGTCAACCTCGCCCCCGGCGACATCGACCAGGCCCTGGCCGCCCTGCGCGAGGCAGGTGTCGCCATCACCCAGGTCGACGCGGTCGAGGGGGCCGGCTGATCACCGGCCCCGTTCCGCCGCCCGGATCACGTCCTCCAGGCCGGCCAGGAAACGCGACCGGTCCGGCTTCGCCATCGGCGCCGGACCGCCGGTGACGACCCCGGCCTGGCGGAGCTGAGACATCAGCTCGCGGGTCGCGATGGCGTCGCCAATCGAGTCCTCGGTGAAGAGCTGGCCCTTGGGGCTGATCACCCGGGCTCCCTTTTCGAGGCAGCGGGCGGCGAGGGGGATGTCGGCGGTGACGGCGATGTCGCGCTCTCCGATCCGCTCGGCGATCCAGTCGTCCGCCGCGTCGAAGCGGCCGCCCACCGTCACCCGCTCGATTCGCTCGTCGGGCGGGATCGACATATAGCTGTTCGAGACCACGTAGACCTTCAGGCCATGCCGGCGGGCCACCCGGTAGATCTCGTCTTTCACCGGGCAGCCGTCAGCATCGATATAGATTTCCAACAAGCCGATCAACCCGCCGCGCCCAGCCAGCCGGCGAGGCGCTCGAAGAAGGGGGCGACGTCCTCCTGGGTGGCGATCCCCATCGTGGCGATCTGTACCCAGTTCCGCGCCGCCAGGTAGCCGCTCTGCCCGCCGATCGCGTAACCCCACTCGTGACAGCGGGCCACGAAGGCTTCCGCGCTCTCACCACCCGGCGGGCTGAAGGTGACGATTCCCGGCCCGGCGCACGCCTCCTCCGCCAGGGGCGGCAATCCCAGCTCCCGCAGCCGGCCCCGTATGTAGCTGGTGAGGGAGGCCAGTTGTTCGTACCGGGCGCGGGCCCGGTCCGCCGAGGCATACTCGGCGAGGGCCGCCTCGGCGGCGAGGAGGAAGGCGGAGGGAAAGGTGTGCCGCGGCCCCCGGGTCGCCAGGGCCGCGGCGACGTCGAAGGTGCTGGGCAGACGCTCCGGATCGGTGGGGTAGAGGGCGGCCGCGTCGGCGAAGACCATGGCCATCCCCGCGTAGGAGGCCAGGGCCTTGCCGGTCACTCCCGTGGCCAGGTAGACGCCCGAGAGATCGACCGGCACCGCCCCCAGGCTGCTGATGCAGTCCATGCAGACCCGGACGCCCGGAGCCTGGGCGCACCGCACGAGCCCGGGAAGATCGTTCAGCACGCCGGTGCTGGTCTCCAGGTGAACCCCCCAAACCCAGCTGCCGGGCGGCTCGGCCGCCAGAGCGGCCTCGATTTCGTTCAGATTCCAGGGCTTCCCCCAATCCCAGGAGAGGACGCGAGGGTGGAGGCCGCAGCGGACCGCCTGCCGGGCCAGGCGTTCGCCGAATTCGCCGTTGACGAGGATCACACCGTTGCCGGTGGCCCCCCGCTCTGCAGCGAGCTGGGCGGCGACCGCCTCGTTGACCAGGGTGCCGCAGGCGCTCCACAGCGCCACGTCCCGGCCGCCCACCAACGCGCCCAGCTGCCGGCGCACGCGCTCGAAGCGGTCGACGAATTCGGGCGCACGGTGATAGAGGGGCGGCTCGCGGAACGCCGCCTCCACCGCCGGAGCCATCGGCACCGGACCGGGGAGCAGGCTGAGCGGCGGCCGCTCCCGAGCCGGTTCCTCGCCCGCGCCATTCTCCAGCCGCCACCGGCGGATGATCCGTCGCTGTCTCGCCTGGAGCCGAGTCAGGTCAGCCTTCATGGGTACGAACGAGAGGGTGCCGTTCCCGACGGCGGGGCCGAGCGGCAGAAATCCCAGGCGCTCGTAGAGCCCAACCCGCTCCGCGACGGCGGAGATGAAGAGATCGGTGGCGCCGCGATCCCGGGCATGCTCGTAGAGCGCGCCCAGGAGGCCGTTCAGGGCGAAGCCGTTCCGCTCGCCCGGCTCGACCGCGAGAAGCCGGACCTCGAGCGGTCGGCAGCCGGGGCGCGAGAGGAGGGCCGGATCGGCCAGGCGGTCGGCCACCGAGAAGGGGGGCTCCCCGTGGGCGCTGATCATGCCGACCACCCGGCCGTCCTTCAAGGCGACGAAGTAGACGTTCCGGTCGTGGAACTTGTCGACCAGGCGGTCGGTACCGGGATCCGCGTGTTGCGGGATCTCGCGCACGAAGGTCCGATAGTTGAGCCGATGGACCGCTTCGAGCTCGGGGCCGGCCTCCGCCTGCTTGAAGACGTAGCGACCGACGGGCTGCATGGCCGATCCCTCCGTGCTTCCACCCCCCGGTCACCCACGGGGGGTACTCCTTACCGACTGCGACGTGGCCCGCGGCTCACCCCGGGAACATGGATTTGTCGATCCCCGGGATGATGCGGAGCGCGTTCTGGTAATAGATCTTCCGCAGCACCTCGTCGGGCAGGTCGAGCCCGTACATCTTCCAGAAGGCGTGGCGCTTCCGGTAGTAGTCGAAGTACTCGTCGTTGGTCTCGAAGACCCGGAAGTAGACCCAGTACTCGGACGGCTCCCAGATGTCCTTGCCCATCATCACCCGGTCCTGGTACTTGATCAGCCACTCGCGGGCGAAGCGCGGCTGGCGGCCGAGCTCGTAGAGGACGGCGCCGAGCTCGGTGTTGACGTTCGGCATCTCGTCTAAGAGCTTGCCGAGGCTCGCCAGGTCGTTGCCCATCCAGCCCAGGTGGGCGTCGATGAAGGTGGTCTTCGGGTGCTTGCGGAACATGTTGTGCTGCTCGGCGATCGTCTGCTCGAAGGAGGCGAACTTGGGATCGTCGCGACGCCGGCCGGGGAACTGCTTCAGCTCCAGCCAGCGCTCGTTGTGCTTGTCGTGCGGCAGCCAGAAGGAGGCCGGCTCGCCGGTATGGATGAGGACCGGGATGCCGAGCTCGGCGCACTTGTCCCACACCGGGTCGAGGCGCGGATCGTCGGTCTGCAGCCGTTTGCCGTTCTTGTCGAAGACGAACATCCCGAGGTCCTTGAAGACCTTGAGGCCCTGGGCGCCGGCCTTGACGTCGGCCTCCAGCTGTTTGGCGGCGTTCTGGCCGAAGTTCGGCTCGTCGATTTTCGACCAGTCGACGTTGGCGAAGAGGATGAAGCGCTTGGGGTAGCGCCCCTTCATGTTGGCGAGCCCCTGCTTGAGCTTCTCGCCGGAGCTGCCGGAGAGGTTCACCATCACCGTCATGTTGAGCTTGTCCATCTCCTGGACCAGCTCGGTGACCTTCTCGGCCGGCATCAGCTCGTCCTGGTGGTTGTGGACGTCGATGAACGGGTACTTGGCCCGTTTCACGATGTGCTCGGGGACGACCAGGGTCGACTTCGGGTCGTACTCCTCGATCGTCATCGTCTCGTTCGTGGCGCTGGCGCTCGGCGCGTTGGGGTCGCGGGGGCGACCGGGAGCGCCGGCGGCCGGCGGGGTCGACCGGGCCGTCGGGGGCGACTGAGGCGCCGGCTGGGTCTGCGAGAGGAGGCCGACGGGCGCCAGGACGGCGGCGCTCAGGAGAAGCTGCAGGCCATATTTCTTCCAGAGGATCTTGGGCATGGTACGGGTTCCTCGTCAGGGTCGCTTGGACGTGCGGCCCCGAGTCTATCCCAGGACGGGGTCGTGCTAGGGTCGGCCCATGACCCGGCCCTGGCAGACCGTCGACCGCGCCGAGACCCCTGAGGGGACCCTGGAGCTGCGGCGGCGGGGGGACCCGGAGAACCCGGAGTACGTCATCATGGTCGGCGGCCGGGTCCTCATGAACGGCGGCGCCCACCAGAGCGAGGACGCCCTGGCCGAGCTCGCCTGCCGTCCCCTGGCCGGGCGGGGGCGGCAAGCCCCCCCTCGGGTCCTCCTCGGCGGGCTGGGGATGGGCTACACCCTGCGCGCCGCCCTGGACGTCCTGCCGCGCTCCGCCCGGGTGCGGGTGGCCGAGATCGACCCGGTGATCGTCCGCTGGTGCCGCGGCCCCCTCGCCCCGGCCACCGGAAACGCCGTCGACGACCCTCGGGTGACGATCGAGGTCGCCGACGTGACCGCCGTCCTCGCCCGGGCCGCCCGGGCGCCGGAGGAGAGGTACGACGCCATCGTCCTCGACCTCTACGAGGGGCCGCGGGAGGCGCACGGCGGCAGGAACGATCCCCTCTGGGGGGAGCGCGCCCTCGCCACCGCCCGCGACGCCCTCCTCCCCGGCGGCACACTCGCCGTGTGGTCCGAGGACCCCGACGCCGCCTTCGAGAAGCGCCTCACCGTCACCGGCTTCCGGGTCGAGCGCCGGCGGCCGGGGCGCGGCGGCCCGCGGCACGTGGTCTACCTGGCGCGGCGCGGCTAGCTCACCCGGCGCCTTTTAGAGAACCGGCATCCCGAGGTGGATTTCGGTCCGTAGCCTCGACTGGAACGCGCGCACGATCGAACGGATCTGCACTCTTCCCGACGACCTCGTCCAAGAAGCCCTGGCTCGTTCGCGGGCTTTGTTGTCGTAGGAGCTAGCTCACCCGGCGCAGGCATAGGCGCAAACTTTGGCTCCGAGCGGTTCGGGCGGTGGGTCCCTCCCCCCTGGGAGGGCGGCGGTTGGATCAGGGGGGAGGCCAGGAGGGGGGCGACACGCGCTTGGCTGCCCTTCCTTTCTTCGCTCCACCCGGTCCGGGTCGAGGGGCAGGGGCCGGAGCCGCTGGGCTCCGGCCCGCGCGAGTTACTTTCCGTCAGGGTCGAGACCCGAGCCCTCCTCACCGGAAGCGGAAGCTCCGCCGCCTGCCGGAGTACCGGCCTGGGGCTTCAGACCGTTAGGATCGAGTCCGCTTCCCTCCTGGCCCCAGAGGTGAGTCCAGCGGCTCCAGAGGCGGAGGAAGAACCCGACCTCCGCGGTCCGCGCGGCCGGAGCCTTCCTTTCGGAAGTCTTTCGGGGCTGTGCGAGGGCGATCGAGGGGAGGAGGAGAAGGGCGAGAAGCA
>DASQPA010000572.1:0-5476 GCA_035644215.1 Thermoanaerobaculia bacterium | reverse complement strand
CGGCTCGGGGACCGGCAACGAGTTCGAGCCCGAGCGGAGCGACCTCGACTTCCTGGTCGAGTTCCAGCCCATGCCGCCCTCCAGGCATGCCAAGGCGTTCTTCGGGCTCCTCGCCGACCTCGAAAGCCTGTTCGGCCGGCGGGTGGACCTGCTGGAGCGAGAGGCGATCGAGAATCCTTATCTCTGGACCTCCATCGAGAAGTCCCGTCACCCCCTCTGCGGCAGCCTGACGCACGCAATCTCCACATCCTGGCCAGGCAGGTCACAGACTTACTCTCGGAGGAAGAAGGGGACGGGGACGCCGAGTAGGGCAAGCCTTCCTCGAAGCAGGGGGCTCGCGCAACGTCGAGGCGCGCCCCCCTCCTTTCCTCCCCCCTGACCCAACCGCTTCGAGGCCCCCGCCAAGAATGGTATCCTTGCGGGCTTGTCATGATCGGGAAGCTGATCCTCACCCATGGCGGCCTGGCCCGCGAGCTGCTTGCGGCGGCGCGGACCATCAACGGCGAGCTCGCCGGGTTCGAGGCTTTGGCGCTCGATTGGAACGACAGCTTCGAGGAGGCGCGGCTCAAGGTCCGCGCCGCGGTCGAGCGGTTGAACCAGGGGCAGGGGGTGCTCATCCTGACCGACATGTTCGGCAGCACGCCTTGCAACGTCGCCCTCACCTTCCTCGATCCGGGCAAGGTCGAGGTGCTGACCGGCGTGAACCTGCCGATGGTCCTGCGGCTCGCCTGCCAGGGAGTGGAGGACACCGGCGTGGCCGACGCCGCCCGCTGGCTGCAGGCCAAGGCCCAGCGCAGCATCTGCATGGCGAGCGACATGGCGCCGCAGCGCCAGGACACGCTGCACACCCGGCTTCCCAAGCTGCCGGGAGGGCGGGGATGATCGAGCGCGAGGTGGAGATCGTCAACCGGCTGGGGCTCCATGCCCGGGCGGCCGCCAAGCTCGTCCATACCGCCGGCGGCTTCCGCAGCCAGATCACCCTGATCATGGACGGCGAAGAGGTGGACGCCAAGAGCATTCTGGGGATCCTGCTCATGGCCGCGGCCCAGGGGAGCCGCCTGACCCTCCGCGCCGAAGGGCAGGACGAGGAGAGCGCCCTCGCGGCCGTCACGAGCCTGATCGCCAACCGCTTCGACGAGGGGAGCTGAGCCGATGACGACCCAACGCATGCAGATCCTCTCCGGCATGGGCGTCGCCGGCGGCATCGCCATCGGTCGCGCGGTCTGCATCTCCACCCGGGTCTCCGAGATCTACCGCTTCACCCTGGAAGAGGAGGCGGTCGAGAGCGAGATCGAGCGCCTGCGCGCCGCCCTCCAGCACGCCCAGGGGGAGCTCCAGCGCATCCGCTGTCGGGCCGGCGAGAGCCTGGGCGACGATCTGGCGGCGATCTTCGACGCCCACATCCTCCTGCTCTCCGACCGCTCGTTCGCCGAGCGCATCGAGGGCCGCATCCGCACCCAGCGGGTGAACGCCGAGTGGGCGGTCCACAAGACCGCCGAGGAGCTCGACGACCGCTTCTCGAAGATCGACGACGCCTACCTGAGGGAGCGGAGCGAAGACCTGACCGACGTCAGCCGCCACCTCCTGCGGAGCCTTCAGGGGCTCTCCCAGCACGAGCTGTCGAAAGAGCGGGGCGACGCCATCATCGTCGCCGACGACCTGACCCCCTCGGACACGGTGCGGCTCGGCCGCGAGCTGGTCAAGGGCTTCGTCATCGAGTCGGGCGGCCGGACCTCCCATACGACGATCATCGCCCGCTCGCTCAACATCCCCGCGGTCTCCGGCATCACCGGGATCACCGGCGTGCTGACCGACGACGACACGGTGATCGTCGACGGCGAGAACGGCACGGTCATCCTCCATCCCACCGACGAGGTCCTCGCCGAGTACCGGCACCGCCGGCTGGCCCTGGCCGACCGCGAGCGCGAGATGCTGGAGACCCGCGAGCTCGACACGGTCACCCGCGACGGGGTGTGGATCGCGCTCATGGCGAACATCGACCTGCCCGAGGAGATCGCGGAGGTGCAGAGCTTCGGCGCCGCCGGGGTGGGTCTCTACCGGAGCGAGTTCCTCTACATCGAGAAGAGCCCTCACCTGCCGACCGAGGAGGATCACCTGGAGATCTACCGGCGGCTGGTCGAGGCCGCCGCGCCGCACCCGGCGATCATCCGTACCTACGACCTGGGCGGCCGCAAGCTCGCCCGCGAGGTGATGGCGACCCACGAGGACAACCCGGTGCTCGGCCTGCGCGGCATCCGCCTCACCCTCGCCCGGCCGGACGTCTTCAAGACCCAGCTGCGGGGGCTCTACCGGGCGAGCGTCTACGGCGACCTCTGGGTGATGCTGCCGCTCGTCTCGACGCTCGACGAGCTGCGCCGCTTCCGTTCGTTCGCCGCCGAGATCTGCGACGAGCTGGAGCGCGAGGGGCTGCCCTTCCGCCACGACCTGAAGATCGGGGTGATGATCGAGGTGCCCGCCGCCGCCATGATCGCCGACCTCCTGGCGCAGGAAGTCGACTTCTTCTCGATCGGCACCAACGACCTCATCCAGTATTCGCTCGCCGTCGACCGCAACAACGAGCACGTGGCGGACCTCTACCAGCCGCTCCATCCGGCCATTTTGCGCATGCTGCGCTTCGTCATCGACAGCGGCCGCGCGGCGGGGATCGAGATCAGCCTGTGCGGCGAGATGGCGGCGGACGAGCGCTATGCGCCGCTGCTCATCGGCCTCGGCCTGCGGCGGCTGTCGGTCGCGCCGCGGCTGGTGCCGTCGATCAAGACCCGCATCCGCGAGCTCGCGGCGACCGAGCTCGCCAGCCTCGCCGACCAGTGCATGGCGTTCCGTACGGCCTCGGAGGTGCAGCGCCACGTCGAGAGCTACCTGGAAGGGGCGCTCTCCCTGCTGCCCGGCCGGCCCTGACTCCGCTTCCAAGGGAACGAGAAAAACCGTGCCCAAACCCACCCTCCTGCTCCTCCTGGCCTCCCTGGCGCTCGTCCCGGCCTGCTCCCCGAAGCCACAGTCGGTGACGGCGGCGAAAACGGCGACCGCCGCCAAGGCGCCCCCTCCGGCTGCGGAAGCACCGGCTGCCCCCGCCCCCGCGCCCACCCCGCCGCCGGAGCCCGCGGCTCCGGCCCCGGCCCCGATCAAATCCGAGCCGCCCGCCAAGGACGGCAGAGTGGTGGTGGTCGATCCCGGCGACGATGCGGCGAGCCACTCGAAGACCCTGGTCGAGGCGGCGCGCGACGAGCGGGCGCGGCGCGCCCACGCCGGGGAGCCGGTGGCGGTGATCACCAACAAGAGCCTGCCGCACTCGACCGGCCAGCTCACCTACGCCCAGCCCGGCCCCAAGCCGGCGGATACCAAGGCCAAGGCGGGGACGGAGAAGGGGAAGGCGGCCAAGGGAGTGGGGGAGCCCCACGACGAGGCCTACTGGCGCAAGCGGGGGCTCGACATCCGGCAACGCTGGCGCCTGGCGGCGGACGAGATCTCGAAGCTCGAGCAGGACGTGGCCGACTGGCGGCGCCGCTTCTACGCCGAGAGCGACCCCGCGGCGCGCGACGTCCAGATCAAGCCGGAGTGGGATCGGGCGCTCGATCAGCTGCAGCACAAGAAAGAGGAGGTCGAGGCGACCCAGCGGGAGCTGGAGGCGTTCCAGGAGGACGGCCGGCGGGCGGGTGCCCTGCCGGGCTGGCTCCGGGAGGGCGCCGACCTGGAACCCGCGCCGCCGCCACCGCCGGCCAACCCCACCGACGCGATCGAGCCGCCACAGCTCGGAGGACCCCCACCGCCATGAGGGATGTGCGCCACGAACCGCGCCGAGTCTTCATCGAGACCTGGGGCTGCCAGATGAACGAGCTGGACAGCCAGCGCATGGTCGGACAGCTGATGCAACAGGGGGTGCTCCCCACCAAGGACCCGAAAGAGGCGGACCTCATCCTCCTCAACTCCTGCAGTGTGCGGGAGAAGGCGGTGCACAAGGTGTACTCGCGGCTAGGGGAGTATCGGCTGCTGCGGAAGGAGCGCGCGGAGCTGCTGATCGGGCTCTGCGGCTGCGTCGCCCAGCAGGAGGGGGAGGCGGCCCTGGAGCGGGTTCCCGATCTCGACTTCGTGCTCGGACCGGGCCGGGTGGGGGAGCTGGCGCAGGTCGTCGCCCGGCGCCGGGCGGGGGAGCGGGTGGTGGCGACCGGCTTTCCCCCGGAGCGGGCGTACGACATCGACGCCGTGGCCCGCCAGGGAGAGTACAAAGGGATGGTGACGATCATCGAGGGGTGCAACAAGAGCTGTACCTTCTGCATCGTCCCGCAGACCCGCGGCCCGGAGAGCAGCCGGCCGCTGGCCGACGTCCTGCGCGAGGTCCGCCACCTCCTCGACTATGGCTTCGCCGAGATCGAGCTCCTCGGGCAGACGGTGAACCACTGGCGCGAGCCGGGGGGAGAGGCGGACTTCGCCGACCTCCTGGACGCCGTCGCCACCCTGCCCGGGCTGCAACGCCTGCGCTTCGTCACCTCCTATCCGCGCGACTTCACCCCGCGCATGGTGGAGCAGATCGGCCGGCACGCCAACATCTGCCCCTATCTGCACCTGCCGGTCCAATCCGGCTCCGACCCGGTGCTGCGGCGGATGGGGCGCGGCTACAGCCGGGCGCAGTACGTCGACCTCGTGGCCCAGCTCCGCCGGGCGCGGCCGGACCTCGCCCTCTCGACCGATCTGATCGTCGGCTTTCCCGGCGAGACCGAAGAGGACTTCGCCGCCACCCTGTCGCTGGTCGAGGAGGTCCGCTTCGCCTCGCTCTTCGCCTTCCAGTACTCCCCCCGGCCGGGCACCGCGGCCCCCCGCCTCGACGGCGCCGTGGCCCCCACGGTGGCCGCCGAGCGGTTGCAGCGCCTCCTCGCGCGCCAGGAGTCGATCCAGCGGGAGATCAACCAGGGATTGGTGGGGGAGGAGCTGGAGGTGCTGGTGACCGGCTGGGGACGGCAGCCCGGCACCCAGACCGGGCGCACCCCCTGCCACCGGATCGTCCACTTCCCGAGCCACGACACCCCCGTGCCGCTGGGGACGATCACCCGGGTCCAGATCGAGACGGCTTTTCCCCATAGCCTTCTCGGCTCCCGCGTTGCCGCGTAGGCCTTCAGTTCTTCCTTGACCTGGGGCGGTCCGGAGCCCAGAATAGCTCCATGAGTGACCCCACGCCGGAGCTCCAGATGGAAATCAAGGGTCTGATGCTCGACCCGTCCTCGAACGTCCCCATCGTCATCCTCAAAGAGGCGGGCAGCCAGCTGTTCCTACCGATCTGGATCGGCGTCTTCGAGGCCAATGCCATTGCCCTGCGGATCGAGGGTGTGGAGCCGCCACGGCCCATGACCCACGACCTCCTGCGTTCGACGCTCGAGCAGCTCGGCGCGCGGGTGGAGAAGATCGTCATCTCCGACTTGAAGGACAACACCTTCTTCGCCCTCATCCACCTGCGGCGCGAGGA
>DASQPA010000571.1:0-10599 GCA_035644215.1 Thermoanaerobaculia bacterium | reverse complement strand
CGCCCGCGAAGGGATCGGGGACGAAACGCTCGGCGGTCAGCTCCGGCCGCCCGAGGTACCCCTGGGCGAGCCCGGCGCCGCCGACGTGAAGCTCGCCGGGGACGCCGATGGGCTGCGGCCGCAGGTCGGGATCGACGACGTGGAGCGAGAGGTCCGGGATCGGCCGGCCCAGAACGCTGCCGCGCCGCAGGTCCGCCGCCCGGAGCGGCCGGAAGGTCACGTGCACGGTGGTCTCGGTGATGCCGTACATGTTGACCAGGGTGGGGCTCGTCTCCCCGTGCCGTTCGAACCAGGGGGCGAGGCTCGCCGGCTCCAGGGCCTCGCCGCCGAAGATCACCCAGGAGAGGGCGAGGTCCGGGGTCGCGCCGTTCAAGGCCGCCTCCTCCGCCCAGAGGAGCTGGCGGAAGGCCGACGGGGTCTGGTTGAGCACGGTCACCCGCTCGGCCTGGAGCAGGCGGTAGAAGCCTTCCGGCGACCGGCTCTCCCAGTAGGGCACGACGACCAGCCGGCCGCCGTGGAGGAGCGCCCCCCAGATCTCCCAGACCGAAAAGTCGAAGGCGTAGGAGTGGAAGAGGGTCCAGGTATCCCCCGGGCCGAAGCCGAACCAGCGGTCGGTGGCGGTGAAGAGCCGGTCGACGTTGGCGTGGGAGACGACCACCCCCTTGGGCTTCCCGGTCGAGCCCGAGGTGTAGATGACGTAGGCGGGGAACGAGGGATCGACCGGCACCGCAAAACGCTGTGCGCTCTCCCGCCGCGCCGCCTCCAGGTCCGTTTCGGTCACCAGGAGCGCGGCGCCGCTGTCCTCCCGGGCGAAGGCGATCCGCTCCGCGGGATGGGCCGGGTCGAGCGGCACGTAGGCGGCCCCGGCCTTCAAGACGCCGAGGATCGCCGCGACCATCCCGGCCGAGCGTTCGAGCGAGAGCGCCACCCGATCCCCCGGCCGGACCCCGGCCGAGCGCAGATGCCGGGCGAGGCGATTCGCCTGTCGGTCGAGCTCGCCATAGGTGAGCCGCTCGCCCTCCGCCACCACGGCCACGGCGTCCGGAGCCCGGTCCACCTGCGCCTCGAAGCGGCGGTGCAGGAGCGTTTCCCTGGAAACAAGAGCCGGCGAGACGCCGGCGCTCCCAGGGAAAGTGAATTCGTTCCACTCGACCAGTAGCTGGTGACGCTCCGCCGCGGAGAGCAGGGAGAGCGCGGAGAGCGGCCGGGCGGGATCGGCGACCCAGGTGGCGAGCAGGGTGGTGAAGTGGCGGGAAGTGCGGTCGATCGTCGTCGGGTCGAAGAGATCGGCGTCGTAGCGCAGCTCTCCCCCCACGCCGCCGGGCAGCTCGGTCAAGTTCACCGTGAGGTCGAACTTCGCCATCTCCAGGGCGAAGCCGAACGGGGCCAGGGCGAGGCCGGGCAGGTCCACGGCCTCCTCGCGGACGTTTTCGAGCTGGAGGAGGACCCGCAGGAGAGGCGGCCGGTAGGGATCGCGCGGCAGGTCGAGCTCGTCGACCAGCTTCTCGAACGGCAGGTCCTGGTGCGCGAAGGCGCCGAGCGCGGTGTCGCGCGAGCGGGCGAGGAGGGCAGGGAGGTCCGGGTCGCCCGCGAGATCGACACGGAGGACCAGGGTGTTGACGAAGAAGCCGATCAAGCCTTCGAGCTCCTCCCAGGTGCGGTTCGCGACCGGCGTACCGATCGGCAGGTCGCTGCGCCCGGTGAACCGGGCGAGGAGCGCCGAGAAGCCGGCGTGGAGCGCCATGAAAAGAGTCGCCCCCTGGCCGCGGGCGATCGCGGCGAGCTTTTTGGCGGCCACCGCGCCGAGCTGGAAGGGGCGCGCCCCGCCGCGCAGGGTGGGGACCGGCCGGCGTGGGCGGTCGGTGGGCAGATCCAGGGGGGCGGTGCCGGCGAGCCGGCCGCGCCAGTAGCCGATCTCCGCGTCGAGCGCCGGGCCGGAGAGCCGGTCGCGCTGCCAGACGGCGAAGTCCGCGTACTGGAGGGGGAGGTCGGGGAGCGGCGGCCTGCCCGGGGCACCGGCCGCGAAGAAGAGATAGCCGGTGACCAGCTCGCGGATCAGGACGTCGGTCGACCAGCCGTCCGAGATGACGTGGTGGCAGGTGAGGAGGAGGAGGTGCTCGGTCAAACCGAGACGCGCGACGAGGGGTCGGAAGAGCGGCCCGCGGGCGAGGTCGAAGGGACGCGCGGCGTCCGTGGCGGCCAGGCGGCGGGCCTCGCCGCGGGCGAGCCGGGCGGGGAGGCCGTCGAGGTCGACCCTGGGGAGCGACCCGGTTCCCGGCGGATCGACGACCTGGACCGGCGCCCCCGCCTTCTCCACGAAGCGGGTCCGCAGCGACCCCTGGCGATCCCGGACCGCACGGCAGGCGCGGTCCAGGGCCGGCAGGTCCAAGGTACCGCGGACGAGCAGGGGGGCCGGCATGTTGAAGGCGGTGTTGCCCGGCCGCAGGCGATCGACGAACCACAGCCGCTCCTGGGCGAAGGAGAGCGGCGCCACCGCCCCCCCCTTGCCGCGCCAGGCAGCGAGCGGCAGATCGGCCGCCCGGCCAACCGCTGCATTGGCCGCGCTCCCCGGAGCCGCCGCCAGGATCAGGAGCCGGCTGAGCCGGCCGGCCATGCCGGCGAGGGTCGGCTCCTCGAACACCACCGGGAGGGGGACCTCGACGCCCAAGGCGGCGGAAAGCCGCGCCACCAGGCGGGTGGCGGCGAGGGAGTGTCCGCCCAGGGCGAAGAAGCTGTCCTCCCGGCCGACCCCCGAGATGCCCAGGACCTCCTCCCAGAGACGGGCGAGCCGCGCTTCGAGCGGGGTGAGGGAGGTCGGGGGCTCTCCGCCGGCCCCCACCCGCTGGCGGGCCAAGGTGCGCCGGTCGATCTTGCCGTTGGGCGTCAGCGGCAACGCGGCCAGGACGGCGAACGCCCCGGGGACCATGTAGGCGGGGAGCCGCGCGGCCAGGAAGGCCCGCAGCTCGGCGACGGCCGGCGCCTCTCGCCCCTCCACGGGGACGACGCAGGCGAGGAGAGCGTCGCCGTCGCCACTCCGCCGGGCCACCACCGCCGCCGCGGAGAGACCGGGATGGGCGGCGAGGACGGCTTCGACCTCGCCCGGCTCGACCCGGAAGCCGCGGACCTTGACCTGGTGGTCCATCCGGCCGCCCCAATGGAGCTCGCCGTCCGGCCGCAGGCGGACCCGGTCGCCGCTCTTGTAGACCCGGCCGCCCGGCTCGTCGCCCCAGGCGTCGGGGAGGAAGCTCTCGGCCGTCGTGTCCGGCCGGTCCAGGTAGCCGCGCGCCACCCCCACGCCGCCGATCAGGAGCTCGCCCCAGACTCCGGCGGGAACCGGCTGGAGATCGCGGTCCACCACCTGGAGCCGCACCCCGTCCAGGGCGCGGCCTAAGGGGACCGGCGCCCCCTCCTCCACCGCCTTGAGGTCGGCGAAGGTCGTCGAGATCGTCGCCTCGGTCGGACCGTAGGCGTTGAGAAGGACGACCTCCCCACCCGCCGGGCCGGCCCGGCGGAGCCCGAAGCGCCAGGAGGTCAGCGACTGCGGCTGCGCCGCCTCGCCGCCGATGATCGCCAGGCGGATTGCGGCGGGGAGGGCGGCCCCCTCTCCCAGCCCGAGGGCAAGCTCGTGCCAGAAGGCGGTGGGCAGGCTGAGCACGGTGACTCCCAGGCGTAGGACCTCGCCCAGGAAGCGCGGGATGGCACCGGACATCTCGTCCGAACGGAGGACCACGGTCGCCCCGGCGACGAGCGGGCACCAGATCTCGTCGACGCTGGTGTCGAACCCTAAGGAGGAGAACTGGAGCAGCCGGTCGCCCGGCCGCAGTCGGTAGAGCTCCGCGGCGCTCCGCGCGTAGCGGGCGAGCGAGCGGTGGGAGACCACCACCCCCTTGGGTACCCCGGTCGACCCCGAGGTGTAGAGGACGTAGGCGGCCGTCGCGGGATCGACCGCCGCGGGCGGCAGCGGATCGACCGGCAGATCGACCGCGAGACCATCCGGCGCCCGCAACCGCTCCGCGGTCAGCAGCAGCGTTGCCCCGGAGGCGCGGCGGATGAGCGCGATGCGCTCGGCCGGGGCGTCCGGATCGAGGGGGACGTAGGCGCCCCCGGCGGCGAGCACCGCGAGCATCCCCACCACCAGGTCGGGCGAGCGCCCGGCGGCGATCGCCACCCGCGACTCGGGGCCGACGCCCTGCTCCGCGAGCCGCCGGGCCAGCCGGCCGGCCCGGGCGACGAGCTCGCCGTAGCTCAGGCTCTCCCCGGAAGCCGCGAGCACCGCCGGGGCGTCGGGGTCGAGCGCGGCGCGGGCCGCGATCAGGCGGTGCAGGGGATGCAGGGGGAAATCCGGCAGGTCGTCCCGCCGGGTGTCGTTCCACTCCGTGAGGAGCTGCGCCCGCTCGGGGGCGGAGAGGAGGGGGAGCTCGGCGAGCGGCCGGTCCGGCGCCGCCACGGCGGCGGCGAGGAGGGTCTGGAAGTGGCCGACCAGGCGGGCCACGGTCGTGCGATGGAAGAGGTCGGAGCTGTATTCGAGATCTCCCACCAGTCCGGCCGACCCACCGGGCAGCTCGCGCAGGGTGAGGGTGAGGTCGAACTGGGCGAAGGGAAGCTCGCCCTCGACCGCCGCCAGGCGGAGGCCGGGCAGGTCGAGGCTCCCCATGGGGGTGTTCTCCAGCGCGAACATCACCTGGAAGAGGGGATTGCGGGCCAGGCTGCGCTCGGGTCCCAGCTCTTCGACCAGGCGCTCGAAGGGGAGGTCCTGGTGGGCGAAGGCGCCGACGGTCACCTCCCGCACCCGCGCCAGCAGGGCACGGAAGGAGGGGACGCCGGCCAGGTCGGTGCGCAGGACCAGGGTATTGACGAAGAAGCCGACCAGCCCCTCGACCTCGCGGCGGGTGCGGTTGGCGATCGGCGCGCCGACGGCGACGTCGTCGGCGCCGGTGATGCGGGCGAGGAGGGCCTGGAAGACGGCGAGGAGGCCCATGAACGGGGTCGCCTCCGCCTTTTGGATCAGCGACTTGAGGAGGCGGGCCGGACCGGCCTCGATCCGGAAGGGGAGCCGGTCGCCGCGGTAGCTTCGCTCGGCGGGACGGGGATGGTCCAGGGGGAGCTCCAGCTCCGCCGGGATGTCGGCCAGGCGCTCCCGCCAGTAGGCGAGCTGCTCTTCGAGCACCGCGCCGGCGAGCCATTGCCGCTGCCAGCGGGCGAAATCGGTGTACTGCGTCGGCAGCTCCGGGAGCGGCGAGGGGCGGTGGGTGAGCGCCGCCCGGTAGAGGGGGACGACCTCGGCCACCAGGATCCCCATCGACCAGCCGTCGGAGACGATGTGGTGGAGGGTGAGGAGCAGGATGTGCCGGCTGTCCTCGGGGGTGCCCAGCCGCAGGAGGACGGCGCGCAGCAGGGGGCCGCGGCCGAGATCGAAGGGCCGGCGGGCGTTCTCTCCGGCCAGGCGGCGGACCTCGGCGTCACGCCGCGGCGCGGGGAGGACGGCGAGGTCGACCCGAGGGAGCCGCCACGGTGCCGGCAGGGCCACGATCTGCACCGGGGTGTCACCCTCGCCGGCGAGAACGAAGGTGGTGCGCAGCGAGCCGTGGCGGCGGACGATCTCCGCCAGGGCGGCCTCCAGGGCGGCCGGGGAGAGGTCGCCTTCGAGGGAGAGGGCGAGCGGCAGGTTGTAGGCCGACGTGCCGGTCAGCCGGTCGATGAACCAGAGCCGTTCCTGGGCGAAGGAGAGCGGCGCCGCGATCCGCCGCGCCGGCCTCTCGACCGCCGGAGCCCCGGGGACACGAGGCGCCGGGGCCATGGCCGGGATCTCCGGGATCTCCCTTCCGGCCGCCGCGGCCAAGCCGTCGAGAGCGGCGGCGAGGTCGGCGAGGACCGGCCGCTCGAAGACCAGCGGCAGGGGGAGGTCGAGGCCCAGGGCGCTCTTGACCCGCGACACCAGCTGGGTGGCGAGGAGCGAGTGCCCGCCCCGCTCGAAGAAGTGGTCCTCCCGGGCGACCGTCGCGACCGCCGCGAGCCCCAGCACCTCCCGCCACAGCTCGGCCAGCCGCGACTCGGCCGGCGTGCGCGGCGCGCTCCCCCCGCTCTGCGCCGCCGGCTCGGGCGCCGGCAGGGCCGCGCGGTCCACTTTGCCGTGGACGGTGACCGGGAGCTCGGGGAGCAGCACGAAGGCCGCCGGGATCATGTAGTCCGGCAGCTCGGCGGCGAGGAAACTCCGCAGCTCGGGCACCGCGCCCGCCGGTTTGGCTTCCTCGGCTTGGACCTCCGGGCGGAGCACGACGTAGGCGACGAGCTGCCGGCCCCGCCCCTCCGGCAGGTCGCGCACCGCCGCCACCGCCGCCCGCACCCTGGGATGGCGGAGGAGCTGCGCCTCGATTTCCCCCGGCTCGATGCGGAATCCGCGCACCTTGACCTGCTCGTCGGCGCGGCCCAGGAACTCCAGGGTGCCGTCCGCCAGGCGGCGGGCGAAGTCGCCGCTCCTGAACCAGCGCCGGCCGGAGACCTCGACGAAGCGCTCTGCCTGGAGCTCCGGGCGCCGCCAGTAGCCGCGGGTCACGCCGGCGCCGCCGATCCAGATCTCCCCCGCCACCCCGACCGGCACCGGCTGGCCGGAGCGGTCGCGGAGCTCGATCGCCACTCCGGGAAGCGGCCGGCCGAGGAGCGGGCGCACGGGATGTCTTCCAGGATCTCCGGAGTCTCCGGGAACCGGCCAGGCGGTGCAGACGATCGTCGCCTCGGTCGGCCCGTAGAGCACGGCGATCTCCGCCTGCGGGAAGAGGGCGCGGAGGTCGGCCAGGAGATCGGCCGGCACCACGTCACCGCCGGTGAAGAGGGCGCGAAGGGCCGGGGCCGGTCTCCGATCCCCGGCGCGGAGGCGCGCCAGCTCGACCAGCTGGCGCATCGCCGCGGGCACGGCGTGGAAGAGGGTCGCGGTCTGCAGCTCGTCCCAGAGCCGCTCGAAGTCGAGCGTCGGCCGGAGCGGCAGGAGAGCCACGGTGCCGCCCGTGAGGAGCGGCCCCAGCAGCTCGAAGAGGAAGATGTCGAAGGAGAACGAGGCGATGGCGGGCAGGCGGTCGCCCGGCCCAAAGCCGAAGGCGCCGATCACCGCGTCGAGCGTGCTCGCCAGGTTCCCGTGCTCGACGAGTACCGCCTTGGGCCGGCCGGTGGTGCCCGAGGTGTAGATCCGGCAGGCGAGGTCGGAGGGCGCCGGCGCTGCCGCCGGCAAACCCTCCCTCTCCTCCCCGGCGGGCTCGTCGAGACGCACCACCCGTACGGTGCCCGCGGCCGGGGACGGCAGCACCGCGGCGAGGTGGCCCGGGGCGAGGAGGACGGGGACCTCCGAGTCCTCCAGGAGGTAGGCGAGGCGAGCCGGCGGCAGCCCGGGGTCGAGCGGCAGGTAGACGCCGCCCGCCCGCCAGAGCGCGAAGAGCCCGACCACCAGCTCCGGCCCGCGCTCGGCGAAGAGCCCCACCGGGACGTCCCGCCCCACGCCCTCCCGGCGGAGGCGCGCCGCCAGGCGGCCGGCCCGGCGGTCGAGCTCGCCGTAGGTCAGCCACTCGCCGCCCGCCGCGCCCGCCCCGCCCCCCTCGAAGGCCACGGCCTCCGGCGTCCGCGCCACCTGCCGGGTGAAACGCTCGACCACGCCGGGGACCGCCAGGACCTCCGGGGTCCGCGCGGTGTCGTTCCATTCGACGGCGAGCTGCTGCCGCTCGCCCGGGGCGAGGAGGGGGAGGTCGGCCAGCCGCCGCCCGGGGTCGGCCACGGCGGCGGCGAGCAGGGTCGCGAAGTGTCCGGCGAGCCGGCGGACGGTCGTCCGGTCGAACCGCTCGACGCTGTATGAGACGAGCACGTCCAGGCCCTCGTCCCGCTCGAAGGCGTTCCATTCGAGATCGAACTGCACCGTCCAGGTCTCGACCGCCAGGCTGGAGAGGCGGACGCCGGGGAGGTCGACGCGGCCGACCGGCGCGTTCTGGAGCGCGCAGAGGACCTGGACGAGCGGCGCCACGGCGAGGTGCCGCTCGGGCTTGAGCTCCGCCACCAGCCGCTCGAAGGGGAGGTCCTGGTGGGCGTAGGCGCCGAGGGTGGTCTCCCGCACCTGCCCGAGGAGGCCGCGGAAGGAGGGCACGGCCGTAAGGTCGGCGCGCAGCACCAGGGTGTTGACGAAGAAGCCGATCAGCCCTTCGACCTCGCTCTGGGTGCGGTTGGCGATCGGCGAGCCGACGGCGACCTCGTCCGCTCCCGAGTGGCGGGCGAGGAGGGCCTGGAAGACGGCGAGGAGGCCCATGAACGGGGTGGCCTCCGCCTCTGCCGCCAGCGCCTTCAGGCCGCGGGCCGGGCCGGGCTCGACGCGGAAGACGAGCCGGTCGCCGCGGTGGCTCGGCCGGGCGGGCCGGGGGCGGTCCGCGGGGAGCGCCAGCTCGGCCGGCAGGCCGGCCAGGCGCTCCCGCCAGTAGCCGAGCTGCTCGTCGAGCACCGCGCCGGCGAGCCAGCGCCGCTGCCAGACGGCGAAGTCGGTGTACTGGATCGGCAGCTCCGGGAGCGGCGAGGGATGGCGGGCGAGCGCCGCCTGGTAGAGCGGGACGACCTCCGCCACCAGGATTCCCATCGACCAGCCGTCGGAGACGATGTGGTGGAGGGCGAGGAACAGGGTGTGCTCCCCGGGGCTCTGCTGGAGCAGGGCGGCGCGCAGCAGGGGGCCGCGCGCCAGGTCGAACGGCCGGCGGGCGCTCTCCCGGGCCAGGCGGTGGACCTCCAGGGCGCCCGCCGGCGCGGGGAGGGCCGCGAGGTCGACCCGCGGCAGGCGCCAGGGCGCCGACGGCGCCACGACCTGCACGGGAGCATCGCCCGTTTGGCTGCCCTCCCCGGCGAGGGCGAAGGTGGTGCGCAGCGACCCGTGGCGGCGGACGATCGCCGCCAGGGCGGCCTCCAGGGCCGCCGGGGAGAGGTCGCCTTCCAGAGAGAGCGCGAGCGACAGGTTGTAGGCCGTCGTGCCGGTCAGGCGGTCGATGAACCAGAGCCGTTCCTGAGCAAAGGAGAGCGGCGCCACGAGCCGCCCGCCGGGCGTCTCCAGGGTCCTGGCGGCAGACCGGGCCGGGGCGAGGGTGGGGATCTGGCGGCTGCCGGCCTGCGTCGCCAGGGCGGCGAGAGCGGCGGCGAGATCGGCGAGGACCGGCCGTTCGAAGACCATCCGCAAGGGAAGATCGACGCCCAGGGCGGTCCGCACCCGCGACACCAGCTGGGTGGCGAGGAGGGAGTGCCCGCCCAGCGCGAAGAAGTTGTCCTCCCGGCCGACCGCCGCGACCTCCTCGAGCCCGAGCACCTCCCGCCACAGCTCGGCGAGCCGCTCCTCGGCCGGGGTGCGGGGGGCGGCCCCGACGCTCCGCGCCGCCGCCGGCTCCGGTGCCGGCAGGGCCGTGCGGTCCACCTTGCCGTGGGCGGTGACCGGGAGCTCGGGGAGCAGCACGAAAGCCCCCGGGACCATGTACTCCGGCAGCTCGGCGGCGAGGAACCGGCGCAGCTCCGGCACCAGCCGCCGGGCGAGCTTGCCGGCGAGCGGATCGTTGGCGAAGGAATAGAGCGGGAGATCGGGGGGGACCTCCGAGGAGCCCGGGAGGCGGGTCCCTCCCCCCTGGGAGGGGGCGGGTTGGGTCAGGGGGGAGGCTAGGAGGGGGGCCTTCCAGAACCGCGCGCCGAATCGGAACGGAGCGGCCGGATCGACCGTCAGCTCGACCGCGTACCCCAGACGCTCGGCCAGCTCGGCCAGCGCCTCGGGATCGACCCCGGAGCTTCCCCCGGCGGCCCTTGCCGCCACCGCCCGGCGCAGCTCCCCCGCTGTCCCGCTCGCCTCTTCCCACTCCGCCAGCAGCTCCAGGGCCGCGGCCTCGGCGGCGAGGCGCGCGTTGGCGAGGCCCGCAAGGGAGAGCGCAGCGGGATTCCCGGACAAGAGCCGCTCGATATCCGCCAGGGAGAACCCACTCCCGTCCACCCTGGGCAGCTCCCCGTCGCTCCTCCCGGCTTCCCCGACGTGCAGCACCACGTCGTAGCGGAAGCGGGTCAGCTCGTTCGCGCACCGCCCGCGCTTCAGCCGCAGGTCGACCCGGGCGATCGCCGGCAGCTGCCGGGCGAGGGCGAGGAAGAACCCGGGATCGAGGACCAGCTCCTCCTCGTCCGCCACCCGCCGCCGCCGCCGCCGGGAGAGCTCTGCCAGGTCGCGCTCCTCGGGCGCCTGGAACAGCTCGACCGAGAGGGCGAAGGCGGCCGCGAGCGGCCGGCTGCGGACGTCGCCGACGAAGACCGCGCCGCCCGGCCGGACGGCCGCGACCGCCCCGCCGAGCACCCGCACCAGGTAGTCGACCCCCGGGAAGTACTGGACGACCGAATTGACGATCACCAGGTCGGCCGTCCCCGGGTCGATGCCGCGCCAGTCGTCGGCCGCGGCCTGGCGGAGGGCGACCTGCGGCAGCTCCGGCTCCGGCCGCAGCGGCCGCAGCGGCCGCAGGAGGCGCCGGCGGATGCCGTCCAGGGCGGTGCCGGAGAAATCGGTCCCCAGGTAGCTTGCGGCCTCCGGCGCCAGGCGGAAGAGGAGGAGGCCGGTGCCGCAGC
>DASQPA010000570.1:0-5896 GCA_035644215.1 Thermoanaerobaculia bacterium | reverse complement strand
TACAAGCGGCGGGAGCGGGAGGTGGCGTGGCTGGAGGGGCGGGTGGGGGTCCCTGGGCATAGGCGCTAACTTTGGCTCCGAGCGGTCCGGGCGGTGGGTCCCTCCCCCCTGGGAGGGGGGCGGTTGGATCAGGGGGGAGGCTAGGAGGGGGGCGTCACGTCTACCGGAGAGCTTCTGTGGAGGTCGCAGCCACCCCCCTCCTACCCTCCCCCCTTTCCCAACCCACCCCCGCCCAGGGGGGAGGAACCCCGCCCGGCCCTCTCTTCGGCCAAAGGCAGGCGCCTATGGGGGTCCCTGGGAGCGCCGGCCTCAAAATCGGGTATCCCCTCACCGCGAGGGGTGAGCGGCGGGTGGGTGTACGCGCTTGAGGACGATGGTCTCGACCCCGCTCTTTCCCGGTCCGCCGCCGAAGTTGAACCGGAGATTCACGTGATCGGCGTCGACGACCTGCAGGAAGACGCCCTCGACATACCCGGAATTGGCGGCGCTGACATTGGTGACGTCCACGAAGGAGAACTCGGCCGAGCCCTTGGTCTCGTCGATATGGGTGGCCTTGAGGCGCGGCTGGTTCCAGGCCGCGCAGAAATGCGTCATCCGTAAATCGGCTCCGTCAAGATGGTACACGGAGGTCATCGACGGGGTGTCGCCGTTCATCAGGAGGTTCTCCACCAGGGCCGAGCCATGGCCGGTCAGGTAGTACGTGGCTCTCAGCTTGCCTCCCCCGGTCCGCCCCTGAGACCACTCGAGGGTACCCTCCCAGTCACCGGCGAGCCCCCGCAGGCGGTCGAACATACGGCGGCCCGGGGTGTCCTCAGCGGCCAGGCTGACGGCGCACAAGAGACCTATCATTGCAACGAAGCCAAGGACACGACGCATAGGTTCTCCTCTCTTCTTACCCGTCCGACGACGTTCACGCAGTTTCTGTACCGACCCATCGATAACCTGACAGGAGGGGACGTGACTTGCAGCGAGTGTACAGCAGATTCGCGAAGGAGTATACTGTGAGGCTGTACAGGTCGAAACATGTAGTTGCCTTTTATCATTATAAAAGTAAGGACGTCGTTCGAACGCCTGTAGAATCTCTTTATATATAGCGGCAGATTAGCTCGCGTAGTTCGTTACTGAATACTCGCTCAGAGAAAATCTCTGGGAGGGGGCTAGAGTCAGCGGCTGAAATGCGGGATCGATTGCAGTCCATCGTGGAGATCCTCCGCCAGCAGGCGTCGGAGGCACCCGACCGCGGCTACGTTTGGCTCAACCAGGGAGAGGAGATCGCGGGCCGGCTCAGCTATGCCGATCTCCACCGCCGTGCCCGCGCCGTCGCCGCGACCCTGGCGGGCGCGGTCCCCCCCGGCGAGCGGGCGCTCCTGCTCTATCCTCCCGGTCTGGAGTTCCTGGCGGCCTTCTTCGGCTGTCTCTGCGCCGGCGTGATCGCCGTTCCCGCCTACCCGCCGCGCAGCCGGCGCGCCGATCCGCGACTGCGGAGCATCGCGGCGGACTGCTCGCCGCGGGCGGTTCTCACCACCTCCTCCCTCCTCGGCCGGCGCGCGGCTCTCGCCGAGCAGATACCGGAGCTCGCGCCCGCGCTCTGGTTCGATACGGAGACCCTGAGCGAGGACGGTCCGGGCGCCGACCGGAGGCTGCTGCCGGAGGACGTCGCGTTCCTCCAGTACACCTCCGGCTCGACGGGCACGCCCAAGGGCGTCATCGTCACCCACGCCAATCTGCTCTCCAACCTGGAGAGAATCCGCCTCGCCTTCGGCCAGACGGCGGAGTCCGTGGTGGTGGGATGGCTGCCGCTCTTCCACGACATGGGGCTGATCGGCAACGTGCTGCAGCCCTGTTTCGTCGGGTGCGACTGCGTGCTCATGGCCCCGGCGGCATTCCTGCAGAAGCCGGCGCGCTGGCTGGCGGCGATCCACCGCTTCCGGGCGACGACCAGCGGCGGCCCCAACTTCGCCTACGACCTCTGTGTCCGCAGCGTCGGCCCCGAAGCGCGGGAGACGCTCGACCTGTCCTCCTGGAGCGTGGCGTTCAACGGCGCCGAGCCGGTGCGCCGCGCCACGCTCGATGGCTTCGCCGAGGCGTTCGCGCCGTGCGGCTTCCGCCGCGCGTCCTTGGCGCCGTGCTATGGCCTGGCCGAGGCCACCCTCCTCGTCACCGCGGCCCGGACGGCCCCGGACAGGGCGGACGATCCGCGGGTGAGCTGCGGCGCTCTCCCTTCCGGGGACGCGGTCCGCATCGTCCATCCGGAGTCGGGCGGCGCCTGCCCCGACGACGAGGTGGGAGAGATCTGGATGTCCGGCCCGAGCGTGGCGCGGGGCTATTGGAACCGCCCGGCCGAGACGCGCGAGACGTTCGCCGCCGTGCCCCGGGAGGGGGGCGGGCCGTTCCTGCGCACCGGCGATCTCGGTTTCGTGCGGCAGGGCGAGCTCTTCGTCACCGGCCGGCTCAAGGACCTCATCGTCCTGCGCGGGCGCAACCTCTATCCCCAGGACCTGGAGCGGACCGCGGAGCAGGCCCACCCGGCTCTGCGCGCCGGCGGCGGCGCGGCGTTCGCGGTCGAGGAGCGTGGCGAGGAGAGCGTCGTCGTCGTCCACGAGGTCGAGCGCCATGCCGTCGCCGCCGGCGATCTGGGCGCGATCGCCGACGCGGTCCGGCGCGCCATCGCCTTCGAGCACGGCGTGCGGGTCGCCGACGTGACGCTGCTCCGCGCCGGGACGATCCCCAAGACTTCGAGCGGCAAGATCCGCCGGCGCGAGTGCCGTGCGCGCTATCTCGCCGGGGACATGGAGGCGCTCCATCGCAGCGCCGGCCGGGAGGGCGCCCCGGGGCGGCTGCTGACGCGCTACGACCTGCTCGCTCTCGATCCGCCGGAGCGGGCCGCCGCGCTCCTCGCCTGGCTCCGGGGCGAGATCGCCCGCCGCGCCGGGGTCGCGGTGGAGCGGCTCGACCCGGAGATGCCGCTCGCCGCCGCCGGGCTCGATTCTCTGGCCCTCTTCGATCTCGAGGGGCGGCTGGAGGTCGACCTGGGGCTCGCGCTGCCCGCCGCGTCGCTGGCCGAAGTCTCGGTCGCGGCGCTTGCCGACCACCTGCTCGACCACCTGGCGGAAACCCTGGAGCCCGGGAGCACCGACCTGCCGCCGCTCCTCCCCGGCGAGGTCCTGGGCGACCACCCGCTCTCGCCCGGCCAGGAGGCGCTCTGGTTCCTCGAGCCGTCGTCGTCGGCCGAGGGAGAGGAGGGGGTGCTCCACATCGCCTCGGCCGCCCGGCTCGGGCCCACGGTCGACAGCGGAGCCCTGCTGCGCGCGGCCCTCGCGCTCTCGGCCCGCCACCCAGCCCTGCGCACTCGCTTTGTGCTGGCAGACGAAGGGGAGCCCCGCCAGCGGGTGGAGGCGAGCCTGCCGCCCGATCTGGCGGCGGTGGACGCGACGGCGTGGAGCCCGGGGGAGCTGGAGCGCGCCCTGCGGCGCGAGGCGCGGCGGCGGTTCGACCTCTCCCAGGGACCGCCGCTCCGCATCCGGATCTTCACCCGGCCCGGCGGCGAGCGGGTCCTGCTGCTCGTCCTCCATCACCTGGTCGGCGACTTCTGGTCGGCCGCGGTCTTGCTGCGCGACTGGGCGGGCCTCTATGCCCGGGAGCTCGACGCCGGCCGGCCGCCGCTGCCGGACCTCCCCGCCGCCTACACCGACTTCGTCCGCTGGCAGCTGCGGCTCCTCGCCGGCCCGGCCGGCGAGCGGCTCGAGCGCTACTGGCTCGACCGCCTGCGGGGCGCGCCGCTGACCCTCGACCTCCCCACCGACCGGCCCCGCCCCCGGGTCTCCACCCATGCGGGCGCCCTGGCCGACCTGCGGCTCGCTCCCGACCGGACCGGCCGGGTGCGCGAGCTCGCCCGCGCCCATGGGGCCACCCTGTTCACGACCCTCCTGGCTGCCTTCCAAGCCCTCCTTGGACGTCTGACGGGGCAGGAGGACCTCCTGGTCGGCTGCCCGACCACCGGGCGGCGCGACCGCGACCTCGACGGCGTCGTCGGCTACTTCGTCAACCCGGTCGTGATGCGCGCCGATCTTCGCGCCGACCCGTCGTTTGCGGCGCACCTGGCACGCACCCGCCAGGCCGTGGCCGAGGCCCTGGAGCACCGCGACCTGCCGTTTCCGCGGCTCGCCCAACGGTTGCAGCCGGTGCGCGATCCCGGCCGGTCGCCGGTCTTCCAGGCCCTGTTCGTGCTGCAGCGGGCGGCACCGGCGCAGGAGCCGGGCCTGGCCGGCTTCGCCGTGGGCCAGGCCGGGGTACGCGTCGAGCTGGAGGGGCTGGCCCTCGAATCCCTGCGGCTGGATCGCGGCACCGCCCAGCTCGACCTGACCCTGTTCGCGGCCGAGGTCGGGGACACCCTGGCGCTCTCGTGCGAGTACGACACCGCCCTGTTCGACGCCTCAACCATCGACCGCCTCACACGGCACTTCGAGGTTCTGCTGGCCGGTCTGCTCGCGGCGCCTGGAGCGCGCGTCGCCGAAGTCTCGCTCCTCACCCCGGTCGAGCAGCAGCAGATCCGGGAGTGGAACACGACGCCGCTCGAAGCGGCATCGGATCTCCTGCACCGGCGCTGCGAGGCGCAGGCGGCGCGCACGCCCGGCGCCGTGGCCCTGCTCCAGGGCGAGCGGGAGATGACCTACGCCGAGCTCAACGCGCGGGCCAACCAGCTCGGACACGCGCTCCGGCGCCGCGGCGTCGGACCCGGCACCTTCGTCGGGATCTGCCTCGATCGCTCGTTCGAGCTGGTGGTCGCCCTCCTGGGAACGATCAAGGCGGGCGGCACCTACGTCCCCCTCGATCCGGCCTATCCCTCGGAGCGCTGGACCTTCACGCTGCAGAACGCGGGCATCCGCATCCTCCTCACCGAGGAGAGCTTCCTGTCGCTCCTGCCGGCGCCGGAGTGGGAGGTGCTCTGCCTCGACCGTGAACGCCACCAGATCGCGGCCTACCCCACCGCCGATCCGCCGCCGGCCTCGGCGCCCGAGGACCTGCTGGTCGTCATCTACACCTCGGGCTCGACCGGCCGGCCCAAGGGGGCCGCCCTCTACCAGCGCTCGTTCCTCAGCCTGGTCGACTGGTACGTCCGCAACCTCGACCTGCACGCGGACGACAGCTTCCTGCTGATCAGCTCGATCGCCTTCGACCTGACGCAGAAGACGGTGTTCTCGCCGCTGGTCTCCGGCGGTCGTCTGATCCTCCCGCTGCCCGGCCCCTACGACCCGGCGGCGCACGTGGCGTCGATCGCGCGCCACGGGATCACGTTTGTCAACTGCACGCCGAGCACCTTCTACCCGCTCCTCGAACGGGAGGAGGACTTCCCGCGCCTCGCCTCGCTGCGCGGTCTGACCCTGGGCGGCGAGCCGATCTCTCTGGCGCGTCTCGATCGCTTCCGCCGGTCGCCCTGGTGTCACGCCTACGTCATCAACACCTATGGTCCGACGGAGTGCACCGACCTCACCAGCTGCCACCGCCTGGAGCCGCCGGGCGAGCGCTCGATCGTCTCGGCCGGCCGGCCGCTGACCGGGGTGCAGGTGTGGGTGCTGAACCACGAGCTGACGCCGGTGCCGGTGGGGGTGACCGGGCAGATGTGCGCCGCCGGGGTCAACGTGAGCGCCGGCTACCTGCGCCAGGCGGATCTGACGGCGGAGAAGTTCCTGCCCAACCCGTTCTCCGCGATACCGGGGGAGCGCATGTACCGGTTGGGCGACCTCGGCCGTTGGCTGGGGAACGGCGAGGTCGAATACCTGGGGCGGGCCGACTTCCAGGTCAAGGTGCGCGGCATCCGGATCGAGCCGGGCGAGATCGAGGCGGTCTTGGTGGGGCTTTCCGGCGTCCGCGAGGTGGCGGTGGTGGCGCGCGAGGA
>DASQPA010000569.1:0-6799 GCA_035644215.1 Thermoanaerobaculia bacterium | reverse complement strand
GCTGCAGCATCGTGGACGTGGGTTTCAGCCCCTCGCAGTTCCCCTAGGAGTTTTGGGCCAGCGTAAGCAGATACGGCTCAGCTCCCGAGACTTTGGGCCAGCGTAAGCAGATACGGCCCAGCTCCCGAGACTTTGGGCCAGCGTAAGCAGATACGGCCCAGCTCCCGGGACTTTGAGCCAGCGTAAGCAGATACGGCCCAGCTCCCGGGACTTTGGGCCAGCATAAGCAGATATGGCTCAGCTCCCGGGACTTTGGGCCAGCGTAAGCAGATACGGCTCAGCTCCCGAGACTTTGGGCCAGCGTAAGCGGATATGGCCCAGCTCCCGAGACTTTGGGCCAGCGTAAGCGGATACGGCTCAGCTCCCGAGACTTTGGGCCAGCGTAAGCAGATACAGCTCAGCTCCCGTCGTATCTTATTAGCCCAGAGGCGTCGGCCGGAAGAAGCTCCTCACCTTCTGGGAGGCCAGGAACCAGAGGATGGCGGCGACGATCGGCACGCCGACCGCGCGCGAGGCTCCGTCCCGAGGATCACGTTCGTGACATCGCCGAGGAGGTTAACGACGAGAATCCCGACGGCCAGCCGGTATCCCCATGGCCGGCCACGCCAGAGTCCCCGGGAAGCGAGCGCGCAGGCCACGCTCACGGTGAGCATCAGGACCACCACCCAGGTACCTATGCCGCCGAAGGCGTCGCGCGCCCGCGGGTTGAGCCGCCACATGGGTTCGAGGAAGCTGCCCGGGAAGAGCAGCGCCACCGCGCATGTGAGGCTGATGACCGTGCCGGCGGCGAAGAAGATACTGAGGGCGGTGATGCCGCTCGGTCGGATCTTCGATGGCATGGAAGTCGGCCTCCACAAATCAACAACTCACACTCTCCCATGTTAGCGCAGATTCTGGAACTAGCTTAGCTAGATCAGTCAATCTCAGCCTCCGCCCAAGTCCGACCAACCTAGTGTGAGCGACAGCGCCCATGGTTCGGCTGTCTGCCGTCTGAGTGTCACCTACTGGCGGCAGGAGATGGCTACCCGCTACGGCTTGCATAGAGCTATCTTCCTGTGTGTGTTTGACTTGCAGGCACTCTACCGTAGCTCAGGATCAGCGTCAACATTGCCTAGACGGGATCATCCATTCTCTTTAGCGGACCTGGGCTCCCAGCACGTCGGCGACCTTCCAGCCCGCTCCCTGACGCACCACCCGGTAGCGCAGGCGGGAAGAGGAGAACCGCCCCGCCCGGCTACCCCCTTCGACCTCGACCTCGCCCGTGGGGAGGGGATGAATGTCGGCGATGAAGAAGGTGAGAGCGGTCTTGCCGCTCCGCCGCTCGACGATCCGCCCCTCTTCGACATCGCAGGCGGAGCAGGCGACGACCGGTCGCGGCTCGCCGGCGAAGCGCTCGAGGAGGGTGGAAGAAGGGTCGCCGCCGTCGCGGCCGGCCGGAACGCAGAGGCAGAAGACCCCGGTTTCGGGCCGGGCGTCGTGCGCCAACTGGTAGCGGTAGACGGCTTCGAGCACCTGGTCGGTCTCGCTCGCCGAGAGCTCGGGCGACCGCCCCAGCCCGCCGCCGGCACAGCCGGCGACGCAAAGGAGGATCAGGAGGAGAGAAAGAGAGGATAGGGGGCCACGCATGGGGACAGTCTACCCCGGCGCGGGCCCTGGCCCCCTCCCGGTGGAAAGGGGGGGCGGGCCAGATTGGCGGCGTTCTCCTCGGCCGGACCTCCGCCCGGAGATAAATCTCCGCGCTATGAGTTGCGCTGGATAAATCCAGCTTCGCCAAGCAGCAAGGTTGCAGCCGGATTCATCCGGCGTAACTCCATAGCCCGGAGATTTATCTCCGGCGGAGCCAGGCCCTCCTCGACAGCCTCCTATCCCCGCCTTCCCCGCACCTTGGCGGCTAAGTTAGCGCCTATGGGTAGGGGGGGAGGGGCGCGGGCGCGGCCCCGCTCCTTCTGGGGTAGCATGCGCGCTCAGCCCTGAGGGTGGAGGACGTATGGAGAAGGTCGAACTTTCCGCCGCCGAGCTCGACGAAGCCTGGCGACTGCTGTCGCGCGCCGATCGGGTCGAGGGTTTCACCCTCCTGCCGCGCACCGAGGCCGAGGAGTTCCTGCTCGGGCTGTCACCCAAGGACCAGGCCGAGCTGATCCTCGATCTCCCCCCGGCCGAGCGCCGGCTCTGGGTCCGCCTCCTGGAGCCGGACGACGCCGCCGACCTCCTCCAGGCGGTGCCGCTGGCCGAGCGCGAGTCTCTCCTCGGGCTCCTCGACGCGCCGACCCGCAAGGAGGTCAAGGCGCTCGCCGCCTACGCCGAGGACGAGGCGGGCGGCCTGATGAATCCGCGTTTCGCCCGGGTGCGGCCGGACATGACCGTCGACGAGGCGATCGGCTACCTGCGCCGGCAGGGGCAGCGGGTGGAGACCATCTACTACACCTACGTCCTCGACTCCGGGCAGCACCTCTTGGGAGTGGCGTCGCTCCGCGACCTGTTCACCTCCCGCGGGGACCTGCCGGTCCGCGAGCTCATGGAGACCGACCTGGTGACGACGACCGAGGAGACCGACCAGGAGGCGGTCTCCCAACTCTTCGCCAAGCACGACCTCCTGGCCCTGCCGGTGGTCGACGTCGAGGGCCGGATGAAGGGCATCGTCACCTTCGACGACGTGGCCGACGTCCTCGAAGAGGAGGCGACCGAAGACATCCAGAAGCTGGGCGGCTCGGAGGCCCTGGACGAGCCCTACCTCCAGATCGGGTTCCTGGCGATGCTCAAGAAGCGGGCGGGCTGGCTCTCCGCCCTCTTCCTGGGCGAGATGCTGACCGCGACCGCCATGGGCTTCTACGAAAAGGAGATCGCCCGCGCCGTCCTGCTCTCAGTCTTCGTGCCGCTCATCATCAGCAGCGGCGGCAACTCGGGCTCCCAGGCCTCGACCCTGGTGGTCCGCGCCCTCGCCCTGGGCGAGGTCCGCCTGCGCGACTGGTGGCGGGTCATCCGCCGCGAGCTCGCCGCCGGCCTCGCCTTAGGCGCCCTCCTGGGGACGATCGGCGTCACCCGCATCCTCACCTGGCACGCCCTCTTCCGGATGTACAACCCTCACTACGTCCTGATCGCGCTCACCGTCGGCCTGGCGCTGGTCGGGGTGGTCCTCTGGGGGACCTTGGCCGGCTCGATGCTGCCCTTTATCTTGAGACGCTTGGGCTTCGACCCGGCGAGCGCCTCGGCGCCCTTCGTGGCGACGGTGGTGGACGTCACGGGGTTGATCATCTACTTCACGGTGGCGAGCATGGTGCTCAAGGGGACGTTGCTGTAGGGGCCATGAGACCGGCCTGGCACCAGCGGCTCTTGTACGGCGGGGTCGGCGCCGTCTATCTGGCTCTTGGGCTCGGGTTCGTCGGGGTCGTGCCGATCGGGGAGGCGCCGGACGAGCCGGCGCACCTCGCCTATGTCGACACCCTGGTCCGGACGGGCCATCTGCCGCTCGTCGACCGGGTCGGCCGCCGGGTGAGCTATGAGTCGTACCAGCCGCCGCTCGACTACGGGATCCTGGCGGCTTGGGTGTCCATGACGACCGGCCGGCCGATCGACTATCCCTTCCAGCCGACCGGCACGCTGGATTTCAACCGGCAGGGCAGCCGGGCCGTCGTGCCGAGATCGGACCCGATCGCCCGCCAAGCCGCCGCCTCGGTGCGCAAGCTCCGCGCGGTGCGCCTCGGCTGGGGGCTGCTCACCGTCCTCCTGACCCTGCGGCTGGCGCTCCTCGTCTCCGCCGGCGACGTTTCTGTGGCGCTCGTCAGCGCGGTGCCCTTCGTGCTCGCACCGCAGTTCCTTTTCGTCTCGGCCACGATCAACAACGACGGCGCGGTGACGGCGCTCGCGACGGCGGGCCTCTATTATCTGGCGCGGCTTCTGGAAGGCGAGGGCGGCGCGGTCGACGCGGTGGCGGCCGGGGCGCTTGCCGGCGCGGCGCTCTGGGGGAAGGAGTCGGCGTTCTTCCTCGCCGCGCCTCTCCTCTATGCGACGCTGCAGCTGGTGCGCCGGGGAAAATCGCGCTGGGCGGCCGGCATCTGGGGAGGCTATCTCCTCCCTGTCCTCCTCTGGTTCGCCCTTTCCGAGATGCGCTTTCAGGCCCTGCTGCCGCCGCCCCCCACCGGCTTCGGCAGTCCCACCGGGAGCCGGATCGGGCAGCTCCTCCATCCGCATTGGCTGGTTTCCCTGGGGGGGAGCTTCTGGGCGAAGCTCGGCTGGCTGGACGTCCGTCTGCCCGCGCCCCTCTATGCCGCCTTCCTTCTGCCGACCGGGCTCGTCGCCGCCGGGGTGTGGAGAGCCCTCCGTCCGCTCCGCCGCGAGCCGGGGAGAGAGGGGGCTCGGCTCCTGGTTCTGGCCGCGCTCGCCAACCTGGGCCTGGTCGTCCTCTACATGATGACCATCGACTGGCAGCCGCAGGGGCGCTATCTCTTCCCGACGCTCGCCGCCTTCGCCGCCCTCGCCACCTTTGCGCTGCGGGGGCGGCGACCGCCGCGCTGGTTGACCGTTGCGGTTCCCGCCGTTGCGATCGCGGTGGCGGTGGTATCGATCACGACGATCGCGGCGGCGTATGCGGTGAGCCCGCGGTAAACGACGGACCCTGGCGCCTCCGACAGAGGCGTATACTCTCTCGCATGGCTCTCGACGTCCTCCCGATCGCAGCGCTCGTGGAGAGCCCCGTCTCCCCGGCCTCGACGCTCGGCCCCTTCCGCAGCGTGGACTATGCTCGCGTGCCGGACGAGCCGCGTTGCGAGCTGCTCTATGGAAGGTTCTACTTGAGCCCAAGCCCGCCCCCCCTGCACCAGCTTGTCGTTCGTATCCTCTGTCGGCGGTTGGAGGATGCCGCCGGCCCGGGTGGCGGCATCGTTCTCCCCGCTCCTCTGGACACCGCCCTCTCCGACCATACCGTCGTCCAGCCGGACATCCTCTACATCACGGCGGAGCGGAGCTCGATCGTGCGTGAGCAGCGGATCGAGGGGGCCCCGGACCTCGTCATCGAGGTGCTCTCCCCCTCCACCGCGCGGCGCGACCGTGGCGAGAAGCTCCGGGCCTACGCCGAGTCCGGAGTGCGCGAATACTGGCTCGCCGATGTGGCGGCGCGCCACATCGAGTTCCTGGTCAACCAGGATGCACAGTTCCGGGTCGTCCTGCCGCTCGACGGGGTCTACCGCTCCGAGGTGTTCCCCGAGATCGTGCTCGACCTCGTCAACCTCTGGAACGAGGTCGAGAGGCGGACGCCGAGATCTTCCTAGCGTAGCGAGCCTCTTCGCAGTCCATCTCGTCACGGCGACCCTGCAGGCGACGTGAGGTCGATCGGGGCATAGTATGAGCCCCGGCCATGGACCACCTCCTCCTCACCTTCCTCATCCTCGGCGCTGCCATCGGACTCTTCCTCTCCGAGCGGCTGCGGCCGGACCTCGTGGCGCTGCTGGTGGTCGTGGCCCTGGGGGCCACGGGGGTCCTCACCTCGCAGGAGACCTTCTCGGGGTTCAGCCGCTCGGCGGTCATCACCATTCTCGCCATCTTCATCCTGGCCACTGGGCTCGAACGGACCGGGGTCACCCGACAGGTGGGCAACCTCTTGGTCCGCGTGGCCGGGGAGAGCGAGAGGCGGCTGGTGGTGGCGGTCATGCTGGCGGGAGCGTTTCTTTCGCTGTTCATGAACAACATCGCTGCCGCCTCGGTGCTGCTGCCGGCGGTCTCGGGGGCGGCCCGGCGGGGGAGGGTCAACCCGGCGCGCCTCCTCATGCCGCTCGCTTTCGGCACCATCCTGGGCGGCATGGCGACCCTCTTCACCACCACCAACATCGTGGTCAGCAGCCTCTTGCGCGACCGCGACATCCGCGGCTACGGGGTGTTCGACTTCGCGCCGGTCGGCCTCCCCCTGGTGGCCGCGGGCGTCCTTTACATGGCGCTCTGGGGGCGGCAGAAGCTCCCGGCCCGGTCGCCGGCCGAGAAGCTCGCCGAGCTCGAACGGCAGGAGGAGGACCTCGCCGCGGTCTATCACCTGGGGGAGCGGATCCGCCGGGCGGGCCTGCCGGCGCGCTCGCCGCTGATCGGCAAGACGCTCCAAGGGAGCGGCCTGCGCGAACGCTACGGCATCTCCGTCCTCGCCATCGAGCGCGACGGCCGCCTGCTGCCGGCGCCGCCGCCGAACAGCCGGTTCGAGGCGGAGGACGTGCTGTTCCTGAGCGGCGAGCCGCGCGAGCCAGGGCACGAGGAGGAGCTCGAGATCCTGCCCGCCCGCGACGATCGCGAGAGCGAGATCGAATCGGCCGCGGTCGGCATCTTCGAGGCGGTGCTCGCCCCGCGCTCCAGCCTGATCGGACAGACTCTCCGCGACAGCCACTTCCGCGACCGCTATGGCATGACCGTGATCGCCATCTGGCGCGCCGGCCGGCCGTTGCGCCGGGGGCTCTCGGACCTGCCGCTGGAGCTCGGCGACGGCCTCCTCCTCCAGGGCGACCGCGCCCAGCTGCCGCGCCTGCGCACCGATCCGGACTTGATCCTCCTCATCTCCGCGGAGCGGGAGGAGGAGGTGCCGCTCGTCCCCGGCAAGAGCCGGCTGGCCCTGGGGATCATGTTCGTCACCCTGGCCCTCGCCGCCTGGGGCCGGCTGGGGGTCGGCGAGGTGATGCTCGGCGGAGCGATCGCCATGGTCCTCTCCGGCGTCCTCAACATGGACCAGGCCTACCAGGCGATCGAGTGGAAGAGCGTCTTCCTGGTCGCCGGCATGCTGCCCATGGGCATCGCCATGACCAAGACCGGCGCCGCGGCTCTCCTCACC
>DASQPA010000568.1:0-14294 GCA_035644215.1 Thermoanaerobaculia bacterium | reverse complement strand
TACGCCCCAGAATGGGGGAGCTACGGAACCGAGATGGGAAGATACGACGAAAAGATGGGGAGCTACGAATTGGAAATAGGGGAACCGGCGCCAGAAATGGGGAGATTGCAGGCTGAAGTAGGGGGATTCTACGAAACGATGGGGAGCTACGCGCCAGAGATGGGGGAACCGAAACCAGAGACGGGGCAACCGAAATGAGAAATGGGGAGATCCAGCGCCGGAGCGGGCAATTCGAGCGGGAAATGGGCAGATTCAAACCAGGAGCATGGCAATCGGGTGTCCGAGCCGCCCATTCAAGGACGAACGCCCCCCAATCTCGCCGCCACGCGCCGGTACGCCTCCCGAAACGGCACCCCCTCCTCGAGCACCAGCCGGTACGCCTCCTCCGCCGCGAACAGCTCGGGCGCCAGGGTGATCCGCTCGGGGTGGAAGCGCACCCCGGGGATCGCGGCGGCCATCACTTCCAGGGTGTCGCGGGCGAGGTCGATGCCGCGGAAGAGGGGGGCTTTGATCAGCTGCAGGTCGCGGTGGTAGCCGGAGGGGAGCTTGGCCACGATCGCCAGCACTTCCAGGAGACAGGCCTGGGCCGTGGCGCCGCGGCCGCGGACCAGCTCGAAGACGTCGGGGTTCCGCTTCTGCGGCATGATCGAGGAGCCGGTGGTCATCGCCTCGGGGAGACTGACGAAGCCGAATTCGCGGCTGGCGAAGAGCACGAGGTCGGCGGCGAGGCGGCCCAGGTCCTGCAGCAGGAGGCTGATCTCGAAAAGCAGATGGGCCTCGGCCTTGCCGCGCGACAGCTGGACGGCGGTGACCGGCTCCTGGGTCTCCGCGAAGCCGAGCCGGGCGCGGGTCGCCTCGCGGTCGATGGGGAGGAGGGGGACGCCGTAGCCCGCCGCCGAGCCCAGCGGGTTTTTGTCGCTCCGCCTTCCGGCCGCCTCGATCCCCACGGCATCGTCCCGCAGCTCGGCGGCGAAGCCGCCCGCCCAGAGCGGCACCGAGCTGGGCATTGCCGGCTGGAGGTGGGTGTAGCCGGGGAGCGGCGTCTCGCGCTCGCGCTGGGCGAGATCGTCGAGAGCCGCCGCGACGGCGCGGGCTCCTCCGGCGAGCGCCGCGATCTCGTCGCGCAGGTAGAGGCGGAGGGCGGCGACCACCTGGTCGTTGCGCGAACGGCCGGCGTGGAGCCGGGCGCCGGCGGCGCCGATCCGCGCCGTCAGCCGGCTCTCCAGAGCGGTGTGAACGTCCTCGTCCTCCAGCTCGATGCGGAAAGCGCCGGCCGCGTGCTCGGCGGCGAGGGCGGAAAGGCCGTCGCGGATCGCTGCCAGCTCCGCCGCCGCGAGCAGCCCCTGCGCCGCAAGCATCTCGGCGTGGGCGATCGAGGCGCGGACGTCGTAGGGCACCAGCCGGTCGTCGAGGAGGTGGTCCTCTCCGGCGGTGTAGGCGAGGACCCGGCGGTCGAGCGGCTCGCCCTTGTCCCATAGCCGGGTCACCGCGCGCCACCCCCGGTGCGCTCGGCCCAGGCGCCGACCAGCCGGGTGTAGAAGCGGGCGCCGTCCACGATCTCGCTTTCGAGAACAAACTCGTCGGCGGTGTGCGAGCGCTCGCTCTCCCCGGGGCCGCACTTGACCGCCGGGATGCCGGCGAGGAAGGCGAGGTCGGAGAGGGTCGCCGAGCCGTAGAGTCGGGCCTCCGGCCGGACGGTCCGGGCGGCGGCGACGAGGCTCGACTCGACGTCGGTCTCGCGCGGCGCCAGGCGGTCGGAGACCACCCGCACCCGGCTTTCGACCGCCAGCTCGATGCGCGCCACGATCTCGCGGCTCGCCAGGGCCGGGGTGGTGCGCAGGTCGAGGAGGGCGGTGGCCTCGCCCGGCACGACGTTCCTCGCCGTTCCGGCGCGCAGCTCGGTGGGCTCCAGGGTGATGGCGCCGAGGAGCGGATGGGGCGGCCCGAAGTCGACCCCTTCGAGCGCCACCAGGTCGCGGGCCAGGCCGCGCGCCGCGTTGCGCTTGCCCAGGGCGGCGGCATGGGCGGCATGGCAGGCCTCGCCCTCCGCCTGAAGCTCCAGAAGAAGGAGCCCCTTCTGCGCCACCGCCAGGTCCAAGCCCGTGGGCTCGCCCACCACCGCGGCGGCGAGGGTCAGGCCGCGCCGGGCGATCTCGGCGAGCACCGCCTCGGTGCCGTTCCCCCGCGTCTCCTCCCCCTCGACCAGGGCGAGGGCGAGGGTGAAGGGGAGGTCCGCCTCCAGGAAGGCGAGGAAGGCCGCGACCATCGCCGCCACCGAAGCCTTGGCGTCGTTCGCGCCCAGGCCGTAGACCCGGCCGTCCACGACCTCGGCCGCCCAGGGATCGCGGCTCCAGGAGGCGGCGGGCGGCACGGTGTCGAGGTGGGTGTCGAGGAGGAGCACGGGACCTTCGCCCAGGGTGGCGAGCAGGCTGTTGCCCACCCGCGCCGGAGCGGCCCCGCGCCGGGCCAGCCAACGCGTAAGGAAGTCGGCGAGCTCCGACTCGTTCTTCGACACCGAGGGAATGGCGAGGATCGCCCGGTGCAGGGCGAGGATCTCGGCGTCCGGGAGCCTCAAGCGACCGCTCCCTCGGCCACCCACTGCTCGGCGGGGGAGAGCGCCTGGATGCTCTCGACCACCAGCGTTCCCACTCCCTCGTTGGTGAACACCTCGGCGAGGAGGCCGTCGGGGAGCGACTCGGAGAGGATGTGCACCCGCCGCACCCCGCCCACGATCGCCGCCTCGACGCTCTCCGCCTTGGGCAGCATGCCGCGTTCGAGGCAGCCTGCCGCGCGCAGGCGCTGGAGGCCGGGAAGGTCGGTGTAGGAGACCAGCGACCCGGGATCGTTCGGCCGTTCGAGGATACCGGGAGCGCCGGTGAGGAGGATCAGCTTCTCCGCTCCGAGGGCGACGGCGAGGTGGGAGGCCACGGTGTCGGCGTTGACGTTCAGGAGCGCGCCGGAATCGTCGGCCGAGAGCGGGGCGACGACCGGCACCAGGTGGGCGTCCAAAAGGGTTTCGAGCACCCCGGGATCGACCGCGGCGACGTCGCCGACGTGGCCGTAGTCGACCCGCTCTCCGTCGCGCAGCACCGGCGGCCGGCGGACGGCGTGGACGAGGCCGGCGTCGACCCCGGAAAGCCCCACGGCGGGCAGGCCCACGGCCCGGCAGGCGGCGAGGAGCTGGGTGTTGACCGAGCCGCAGAGGACCATCGTCGCTACCTCCAGGGCCGCGGCGTCGGTCACCCGCCGGCCGGCGACGAAGCGCGGCTCGGCGCCCAGGGCGCGCGACAGCTCGCTCGACTGGCTGCCGCCGCCGTGGACGAGGACGACCCGGATCCCCAGCCGGAAGAGGAGGTCGACCTGCGCCACGAGCGCCCGGCGCGCCGCGTCGCTCGCCACGGCCCCGCCGCCGGCTTTGACGACGAAGGTCTTGCCCTGGAACAGGCGGATGTAGGGAGCGGCGTGCTGCAGCGCCGCCACCCGGGTGGTCTCCTGGCCGATGTCTTTCATCTACGTACCTCCACAGAGCAGGCGGTGGAGCACCGCCATCTGGACCCACATGCGGTTGCCAGCCTCCTGGACCACGGCGCTCCGCGGGCCGTCGAGCACCTCGTCGGCGACCACGACGTTGCGTCGCACCGGCAGGCAGTGGAAGAAACGGGCGTTGGGAACGGCAGGCTTGAACCAGCTCTCGTCGACGCACCAGTCGCGCAGGCCGGCGCGGAGAGCCGCCTCGGCCGCGAGATCGTCAGTCGTCTGGCCATAGCACTGCGGCGCACCCCATGACTTGGCATAGAGGACGTGGGCGCCGGAGAGCGCGGCGGCCTGCCGGGTGCGCGCCATCACCGGCTCCGGCAGGGCGTAGCCCTCGGGACGGAGCACGGTGACCTCCATGCCGCGCAGGGCGGCCATGTGCACCACCGCGGCGGGCACGGCGAGGGGCAGGGCCTTGGGATGCCAGGCCCAGCTCAGCACGAAGCGTCCGCCCCGAGCGGGGATCGCGAGATCGTCCATCGTCTTCCAGTCGGCGAGCGCCTGGCAGGGATGATCGATCGCCGATTCCAGGTTGACCGGCGGCACCGGGCAGAGATCGGCCATCGTCCGGAAGCTCGTATCGGCGAGATCGGCGGCGAGATCGGCACCGCCGGCAAAAGCACGGATGCCCAGAACGTCGGCATAGCTCGCGAGGACCGGGATCGCCTCGCGCACGTGCTCGGCCGCGGCGCCGTCCATCACCACGCCGTCTTTGGTTTCGAGCTGCCAGCTGCCCTGCCCCGGGGAGATGACGAAGGAGCTGCCGCCGAGCCGCGCCATCCCGGCCTGGAAGGAGGCCAGGGTGCGCAGCGACGGATTGAAGAAGAGGAGCCCCAGGACCTTGCCGGCGGCCGCCCGCGGCTCGGGCTGGCGCTCCAGCCGGGTGGCGAGGGCGAGGAGGTCGAGAACCTCCTCGCGGGCGAGGTCGGAGAGGGCGAGGAACCGTTTCACGGCCGGATCTCTGCGAGCGCCCGGGCGAGGGCGTCGACGTGCGTTTCGGTGAGGACGAGCGGCGGCAGGAGGCGGACCACGTGCGGATCGGCGCTTCCCCCGGCCACGATGCCGCGGGCGAGGAGCTCCGCCTGGACCTCCTTGGCCGGCCGGCTGGTGCGGAGCCCGAGGAGGAAGCCCTCGCCCTGAATGCCGGTGACCGGCCCCACCTGGCAGCTCTCGCGGAGGCGCCGCGACAGCGTCCGCACGTTGGCCAGCAGGTCCTCCGTCTCGATGGTTTCGATCACCGCCTCGATCAGCGCGCAGGCGAGCGGCCCGCCGCCGAAGGTCGAACCCAGGTCGCCGGAGTGGACGCTCCGGGCGATCTCGTCGTTGACCAGGAGGGCGCCGGCCGGGAAGCCGCCGGCCAGCCCTTTGGCGGTGGTCAGGACGTCGGGGGTGACGCCGTAGGCCTGGGCGGCGAAGGGATGCCCGGTCCGCCCCATGCCGCACTGCACCTCGTCGAAGAGGAGGCGGGCGCCGACGCGGCGGGTGAGGTCGCGGGCCGCCGCCAGGTAGTCGGCGCCCAAATCCACCGCCCCGGCCATCCCCTGCACCGGCTCGACGATCAGGGCCGCAGCATCCGGTAGCGCTTCTTCCAGGGCCGCCAGGTCGCCGCGCGGCACGAACGTCACGTCGAAGGGCGCGCGCGGGAAGCCGTACCACTTCCCGGAGCCGTGACTGACCGCCGCCGCCGCCGCGGTCCGGCCGTGGAAGGCGCCCTCCAGGGCGACCACCCGGCTCCGGCCGGTGGCGCGGAGAGCGAGGCGGAGGGCGTTCTCGTTGGCTTCGGCGCCGCTGTTGACGAGGAAGGCGCGGGTGAGCCCCGGGGGCGCGAAGCCGAGGAGCCGCCGGGCGGCGCGGGCGCGGACGGCGAGCGGCACCACGTTGCTCTGGAAGAAGAGGGTGCGGGCCTGGGTGGCGAGCGCCGCGACGAGCCGCGGGTGGTTGTAGCCCAGGAGGGCCACCGCGTGGCCGCCGTAGAGGTCGAGGAGGGTGCGGCCGTCGCGGGTCGTCAGGGTCACTCCGTTGCCCGCCACCGGCTCGAACGGCATCTGGGCGTAGACCGGCAGGAGGGCGTCTCCCTCGTCCGCCCCGGTGATCTCCTGCGCCGCGGTTGCCAGCTGGGTTTCGAGCATCTCGCTTCCTCTCTCTTCTTCTCGTCTAGAGCCAGCCCAGCCCGGGCTGGGTGAGGCCGGCGGTCTCGGGCAGCCCGAGAAGCCGGTTCATCCATTGAATGGCCCCGCCGGCCGCCCCCTTGACCAGGTTGTCGAGCGCCGAGAAGACCACCAGGTGGTTTCCCTCGACCGCCGCGGCCAGGCGGCAGCGGTTGGTCCCCACCACGTCCTGGAGGCGCGGCGGCTCGGGGGAGACGTCGACGAACGGCGCCCCGGCGTAGAACTCGGCGAGGGCGGCGGTCGCCGCCGCGGCGGAGAGCGGCTGATCCAGCCGCATCTGCACCGTGGCGTGGATGCCGCGGGCGAAGGGGCCGGCATGGGGAACGAAGTGGACCGTGACCGGGACGCCCGCGGCCGCCGAGGCCAGAGCGCGCATCTCCGGCTGGTGCCGGTGGCAGAGCGGGTTGTAGGCGAAGAGGTTGCTCCGCCGCGCCGGGTGGTGAGTGGTGGCCGAGGGGGTGCGGCCGGCGCCGGTGCTGCCGGTGATCGCGACGACCGAGACCTCGGGCTCGACCAGGCCGAGAGCGAGGAACGGCGCCGCGGCGAGCGTCGTCGCGGTGGTGAAGCAGCCGGGGTGGGCGATGTGACCGGCCCAGGTCTTCGCCGCCGGCCGGTGCTCCGGCAGGGCGCAGCGGAACTCGCTCAGGCGGTGGGGGGCGCCGTGCGGGTGGCCGTAGACCGCCTCGTAGGCGGCGGCCTCCGGAAAGCGGAAGTCGGCCGAGAGATCGACCACCCGGATGTCGGTGCCGGCGCGTGCGGCGGCGGCGAGGAGACTGTCGACGAGGGGAGCCGAGGCGCCGTGCGGGGCGGCGCTGAAGACGGCGGCTCGCGGGCTTTCGGCCAGCCGGAGGGGGAGGTCCTCCGGAGCGCTGAAGGCGAGGCCGGAATAGGCGCCGGCAAGGTGGGGGAAGGCGGCCTCGACCGGTTGCCCGGCCTGGCTTCCGGAGAGCACCGCGGCCGGCCGGAGCACCGGATGGCCGGCGAGCAGGCGCAGCAGCTCGCCCGCCACGTAGCCGCTGCCGCCGAGGACGATTGCCGGCAGCGCCGGGATCACCGAAGGCGTCAACGGACGACCTCCTCCGGCGCCGTCACTCCCAGCCGCTCGGAGACCAGGGCGGCGAGCCGCTCGCCGTCGGTCCGGGCGTTGATCGCCGGCACGCCCAGCTCCTGCTCGATGATCCGAGTGCCGGCGACGTTGTCGGTCGCCGGCCCGGTGATGGCCGCCGGCTCGATGCCGAAACGATCGCGCAGGAGGACGGTGCCGCCCCAGGCCGCCACCGGATCGTTGGCGGCGAGGACCACGGCGGTGAAGGCGGCGCGGATCTCGGGGTCGGCGAGGATCGCCGCCACCCCATAGGCTCCGAGGAGGCCGTCGCCCAGCTCGGCGACGATGGCATCCGGCCGGTCGGCTTTCCCGCCCAGGCGGGAGAGGAGGGTGCGGGTGACCGCCGGGGCGTTGGCGGCGGTCGTCGAGACCACCCCCAGGTCGGTGAAGATCGCCGTCGCCCGCGCCCCGGCGTCCTCCATGGCCAGCACGTCGCGGCGCAGCGACACCCCGGTCGCCTTGAAGGCGTCGACGGTGGCGCCGGAATGGGCGAGATGGCGCACCAGGGTGCAGGCGGCGGCGGTCTTGCCGCAGTTCATGCAGGAGCCGACGAGGGCGACGACCGGCACGCCGGTGGGGCCGGTGGGGAGGACGGCGGCCGGATCGAGGGGAGCGACGCCGATCCGCGCCGCGACGCCGATCCGCTCGCCGAGGAAGGGGAAGGCGAGGACCGCCCCCAGCACCTCGCACTCGAAGGGGGGGCCGAGATCCGGATTGATCGAATCGCAGATCCCCAGCACCCCGCCGAGGTTCAGGAGGTGGACGGTGTCGCCCGGCGCCAGCCGCTCCGGGAGATGGCCGGAGTAGCCGAAGAGGGCGTTCCGGTGGCCGAGGGCGCCGGCCAGGACGTCGCCGCGCTTGACCTGCGCCATCCGCCCGGAGGGGAGCTCCAGCTGGTTGTAGGTCCCCTTCTCGGTGCGCACCCGGACCGCCACCACCACCCCCTCGGCGCAGGGGATCTCGGGGGTGACCCGCACCTCCCGCCCCAGCCGGCAGCTCTTGGTGACCGAGGCGATCTTGTCGAGGAGGATGGTCCTCACGGCGCCTCTCCGTTGCCGGCGCGCGCCCAGAGGAGACCCGGCAGGGCGGCGATGCGCGAGAAGCCGCGGGCGTCCGCGGCGGTCCACTCTCCCGCTGCCTCGCCATAGACGCCGCGCGAGGCGGCGCGCAGGGAGTGCTTTGAGGCCACCCCCTCGACGAACAGCTGGCCGGTGCGCAAGAGCAGGTGGACCTCGCCGCTCACCCGCTCCTGGGAGGAGAGGAGGAGGGCCTCGATGTCGCGGCAGACCGGCTCCAGGTGCTGTCCCTCGTGCACCAGGTCGCCGTAGACCGCCGCCACCGTCTCCTTGACTCGGATCTGGCGGCCGGTGGCGGTCAGCTTTTCGAGCTCGCGGTGCGCGGTGACCAGCACCTCCGCCGCCGGCGCCTCGAAGGCCACCCGCCCCTTGATGCCCAGGATGGTCTCCCCCAGGTGGATGCCGCGACCGATACCGTAGGGCGCGGCCGCCGCCTCGACCCGCTCGATGAGCGCCACCGGGTCGAGCGCCTCGCCGTCCCAGGCGATCGGGACGCCGCGCTCGAACTCCAGGGTGTGGCGCTCCGGCGGCCGCTCCAGCCGCTCGGCGGTGAAGGCATCGCGGGTCAGCACCCAGGCCTCTTCGGGAAGGGGAGCCACGGTGTCGAGTGTCTCCTTGCCGCCGATCGTCACCCCCCAGAGGCCGCGGTTGACCGAGTAGGCGGCGCCGAACGGCGGCACGGGGAGACCGCGGGTTTCGAGGTAGGTCACCTGCTCGGCCCGCGGCCGCGGCGCGTCGCGCACCGGGGCGAGGATTTCGAGGCCGGGGTCCAGGGTGCGCAGGGCGACCTCGAAGCGCACCTGGTCGTTGCCCGCCGCGGTGCAGCCGTGGGCGACCGTGCGGCTCCCCACCCGGGCGGCCGCGGCGGCCACCTCCTGGGCCTGGATCACCCGCTCGGCGCCGACGCAGAGAGGATAGACCTGACCGCGGCGGACGTTCCCCATCACCAGGAAGCGCAGCACGCGGTCGAAGAAGGCGCGCCGGCCGTCGACGAGAAGGTACTCGGCCGCCCCCAGGCGGCGGGCGCGGTCGGCGAGCTCGGTGGCGCCCGCCGCGTGGTCATCGGAGCCAAGGCCGCCGGTGTCGACGGTCACCGCGATCACCGGCCGGCCGTAGGTCTCGGCGAGCCAGGGGATGCAAAAGGAGGTGTCGAGCCCTCCCGAGAAGGCGAGCACGATGGGATCGGCCATGGTCTACCTCTTTTCGTCCAGGAAGGGCCGCAGGAGATCGAGCACCCGCCGCTGGTCGGCCTCGGCGGCGGTGGCGATGAAGACGGTGTCGTCGCCGGCCATGGTGCCGACGATCTCCGGCCAGCCGGCGCGGTCGAGGGCGATGCCGACCGACTGGGCGGTGCCGGCGGTGGTGAGGACGACGGTCAGGTAGGGGCCGGCGGGCCGGGCGCCGCGCAGGAAACGGGCCACCTCGGCGAGCCCCGGGTCGCGCTCCGGGGCCGGCGCCACGTAGTGCCCCCCCACCCGCGCCACGCCGAGCTCCTTCAAGTCCCGGCTGACGCTCGACTGCGTCGCCTGGATGCCCCGCTCGGCGAGGAGCGCGACGAGGTCGCTCTGGCTCTCCACCCGGTGCTGCCGCAGCAGGTCGAGGATCGCCTGCTGGCGGGTCTCCCGGTGCTCGGGGTCGGGGTGGGGGACAGGGGGCATCGTCGTCGTCCTCGATCAGGGCGGCGATGATGCATTTTTATTCACAGATTGTCAATAGATATGCAGAGCTCGGCAACGTGGAGGGCAGGGCAGGCACAGGGGCACGGCCCCTACGCTGCCCTGCCTCGGACCGTTCGCTGCGAGAGAGGAAGGTAGCAGCAGGGCAGGTAGGGGCCGTGCCCCTGTGCCTGCCCTGCGCGGGTAAATACGGTAGCGCCTATGGGGGTTGCCCCTACCCACGCGCCGCCTGCCACTCCTGGTAGGCGGCCGGGGCGTCGCCCAGGAAGCTCTCGTGCAGGGGGTGCCAGCCGATCTCGACGTTCCGGCCGCTGGCGATCACCTGGTCGAGGATCAGGGCGTCGACGATCGGTCCCATCTTCTGGCGTGCCTCGTCGAGCGGCACCGATCGGGTGGCGCCCTCCTTGCCGGCCGCCTCGCTCGCCGCCCGCGCCACGTCGGCGAGTTGGACGGCGTTGCCGTCCACGGCGTGGAAGACCCCACGCCCGCGGTGCTCGACGACCGCCCGGTAGAAACGGGCGAGGTCCTCGATGTGAATCATAGGGATGCGGTTCCGGCCGTTGCCCAGGTACTGGCTGGCGCCGTGCTTCTCGGCCGACTCGAAGTAGGAGCCGATGATCCCGCCGCTCCCGCCGTAGACCATCCCCGGCCGGATGACGGCGGTCGCCAGGTGGGGACTGGCCGCCGCCAGCGCCATCTTCTCGTGCGCCGGACGCCAGGCGACGACGGCGGCGGGATGCTCGGTGGTGGCGCCCTCGAAGGCGGGATCGTCGCCGGTCTGGCCGAGCACCCAGATCCCCGAGGTGTAGACCAGGACCTGCGCCTTGCCGCCCACCGCCGCGGCGATCAGGGTGCCGATGGCGGTGCGGTCGGCGTCGACGGTCGCCGCCGAGTACTCGAAGGCGGTATGCACGAGCGCGTCGTGGTCCGCCGCGACGTCCCGATAGCTCCCCGGCTCCTTGAGGTCGCCCACCACCCCGCGCCCCCCCAGCCCGGCGACGACCGCCGCCTTCTCCGCGCTCCGCACCAGCCCCGTTACCTCATGCCCCGCCGCCACCAGCTCGCGCACCACCGCCTGCCCGATGTACCCCGTCGCTCCGGTCAAGAAAATCCGCATCGCGTCGTTCCCTCCAGGCGGGAGTTTAGCAAAGGCTCGTCCTCCCGAACCGCCTCTCGCCGCACTCTACTCATGGAGGTCCGCGGCGCCGCCGGATTGGGCCGACCGCACCGCAGGCGCCTCCAAGGAGGAAACGATGAAACGTACGCTGCTCCTCTGTACCGTGCTCCTCTCCCTCCTCGCCGCTGGTGCGCTCCTCGCCGCGCCGGCTCACCCCGCGACGCCGGCTCCCGACCTCGCGCAGCTGCGCCAGGCCATCTTCCAGCCCGCCCCGGCCGAGAGCCCGGACCCGCTGGCCGGCGCCCTCCCCATGATCCGCCTGTGCAGCCCGCCGACCAACGATCCCTGCGTCGACGCGCAGTGCAACTGCGCCGCCCGCTGCGCCCTCGACTGCGGGATCGCCTCCTTCACCTGCAGCGAGAGCACCGGGGCCTCGACCTGCAAGTGCAAGATCTGCTGAAGAAGAGCTGAAACGAGCCCCGCGGCCCCCGGGTGGGCCGCGGGAGACACAAACGGCGGGTTTGTAGACGCTACGGAGGGGGTTTGGGACACAAGAAACCCGGCTGGAGACACTACGGACGGCCGATGGGACACTAGAAACCCGGCTTGGGACACTACGGACGAGCTTTGGGACACTAGAGACGGACGTAGAGACACTAGAATTCGATTTCTCGTGTCTCCAACGAGTTTCCTAGTGTCTCTACCGACTTTGTTTGTGTCCCAACCGGCTTTCCTAGTGTCCCAGCGTGGCTTTCTTGTGTCCCAAGTTCGTTTCGTAGTGTCCCTACGTCGATTTCTAGTGTCTCAAGCGCGGTTCGTAGTGTCCCAAATCTCTGTCGTAGTGTCCCTACGTTGGATCATAGTGTCCCAAACGGGTTTTCTAGTGTCCCAAAAGCCGCCCGTAGCGTCCCAACCCCGGGTTTTGTGTCCCGTGGGAGCCTGTAGTGTCTCATCGCGGGCCTTTCTTGTGTCCCAGCGCGGTCCGAGGCCAGCTCCCGACCCGGGAGGTTTACACTTGCCGCCAGGAACCGTGTCTCTATGGTCAGCATGCCCACCCTTCGCCTGACCCAGACCGCTGTCGGCGAGGATCTGCATCGGGTGGAGATCGCGCTCGAGGAAGAGGGGCGCGCCCGGGAGACCTCGCTGGTCGAGCTCCCTTTCCGCTTCTCCGAGGACGACCAGCGGGACCTCCGCTGGTATCTGGAGGAGTACCTCCAGGCGCCGGAGGAGCCCCATCCGAAGATCGCCGCCCGGGTTGAGCGGCGGATGGCCGAGATCGGCGCCGAGCTCTTCGGGGCGGTCTTCCGTGGCGGCGCCCTCCGGCTCTGGGCGCGGCTCCAGGATCGGCTGGAGGAGACCCGGGTCGAGATCGTCACCGGAGTGGCGGAGGCCACGACGATCCCGTGGGAGCTGCTGCGCGATCCAGACTCGGATGTCGCGCTCGCTCTCCGCGCCCGCTCCTTCGTGCGCGCCCAACCCAACCCGGTCAAGCGGCCGACGCTCCCCACGCCGAAGGCGGGCACGCCGCTGCGCATCCTGCTCGTGATCTGTCGCCCGAAGGGGCGCGACGACGTGCCCTTCCGCTCGGTCTCCGCGCGGATCCTGAAGAGCCTCACGGAGGAGGCAAGGGCGTGGGCCTGCTCGAAGCCCATGGCGGCGGGTACTACTCCATCCACCCGGCCCTGCCGTGGTTTTTCCAGGAACTCTTCGCACGTTCCTCCGAAGACGCGCGTCTCGCGGCCCGGCGCGCGTTCGTCGAGGCGATGGGGGAATTGGGTAACTACTACCATAACTCCTACGGGGCAGGAAAGCGCGAGGTCCTCTCCGCCCTCCGGGCGGAAGAGGCCAATCTCCTCCAGGCCCGCCGCCTGGCGCTGGAAAACGGTTGGTGGAGAGGGGTGATCAGCGCGATGCAGGGCCTGGACGAGCTTTACGACCACACGGGCCGCCGAGCCGAGTGGAAACGGCTCGTCGAGGAGGTGGTTCCCGCTTTCGTCGAGCCCAAAACGGAAGCGCCCTTGCCGGGTCTGGAGGAGGAGTGGAGCCTGGTCATTCAGTACCGCGTCGGCTTGGCCCGGGAGGAGAGAAACCTTCCCGAGGCGGAACGCCTTCAGGGACTGCAGGTCGACTTGGCTCGGCAGCGGGCGGCACCGCTCCTTACCCAACCTCGCGAGGGCCTCGACTCCGGGCAGAGGAACCAGGTTCGGACCTTTGCAGCGGCCGTGCACGATATCGGTGAGATCCAGCGGGAAGCGGGTAGGGCGGAGTGCGTAGCCTCGTATAAGGAGTCGTTGGCGCTCGCCGAACAAATCGGAGATCAGGCTGGTGCGGCGATCTGCGCGTTCAACCTTGGCCATGCGTACAAGGATCTGCCGGACCTGCGGGATCTCGCCGAGGCAGAGCGCTGGTACAGGCGCAGTCTGGATCTTCGCGACCCAGGGGACCGGCTGGGGAGAGGAGGGTGCGCTGCACAACTCGGGACCGTTTTCTTGGAGCGGTTTCGAGGCGCGAGGTCGGCAGGCCGGCCTGAGGAGGAGTTGCTGGTCTTGCTGAACGACGCGGCCCATTGGTATCACCAGGCACTCGAGCTCCTGCCGGAGGATGCTGTAGCCGAGCAGGCGGTTACGCATCACCAGCTAGGAAGCGTCTACGGAGAAGCCCGCGACCTCGACCGCGCCCTGCCTCACTACCAGAAAGCGATCCGTTATCTGGAGATTCAAGGCAATCTCTTCGATGCCTCGAATACCCGCTTCAACGTCGCTGTGGATTTGTCCTCGGTGGGCCGCTTCGCAGACGCCCTCGCCTATGCCGAAGAGGCCCTGCGGGGATTCGAGAGCTTCGGGGAGCGGGCGGGGGCGGAGGTGGGGGAGACACGGAGGCTGATCGCGGAGATTCAGACGGCAGCGCAGGCGGGGCGCTAAGCCCCTCACCCCCGGCTCCTCTCCCATACTCCCACCCCGGCCCCCGGGAGAGGGGAGAGTCGCGCGTAGGCGGCGGTGCCTCTTCTTTTCCGTCTTCCCCTTCCGCCTCCCTTCTGCTACTCTCCCCATCGAGAGGACTCGCCTCTCGTAAAAACAAGCGAGGCCGGACAGAGTTGGAGCTCCGCCCGACCTCTTGACCACGCAGGAGACATCACCTCATGCGCAGCCCACACCATAGTACCAGTCCGTCCGTTTCCCCCCTCGACAACGCCTTCGCCCCCGCCTACCTGGCCCGCCTGCGCGAGCAGGACGAAGCGATCACCGCCGCCGAAGCGGAGCTCGCCGGGCCGTGGAAGACCGAGCCGGTCCCGGGCAAGCCCGGCGCCGTGGCCGTCCTGCGGCAATGGGAGGACCTCGCGGCCGGCGACCGGCCGGTCGCGGTCGTGTGGCTGTCAACTGGACGCCAAATTTCCCCCCTTCCTCTACGTTAAAAATCCCCCCCTCTGGTTGAGCCAGCTCACCAGAGCTGGCAGTTGCAGGTACCGTCTGGTACCCGGGTGTTGTGTTGGGTGGGAGGCGGTGAGGGCTGAGGGTGGCCGAAGGCCGCCCGGAGCCCCCGCCTCCCTACGTCAGTATCCTCTCTCCTCCGCCTCGCCGCCGTGGGGGCCGGCGGGCTGTGGGAAACGCGCAGCGTTTT
>DASQPA010000567.1:0-22787 GCA_035644215.1 Thermoanaerobaculia bacterium | reverse complement strand
CCGATCCCGTGGGGACGTTGTCCTCCACCCGCACCGAGCCGTGGTGGTCGGAGACGATGCGGTGGACGATGGCGAGCCCCAGGCCGGTGCCGCGGCCCTTGGTCGAGAAGTAGGGGAGGAAGAGCTTCTCCTTCGACTCCGGCGGGATGCCCCGGCCGGTGTCCTTGACCTGGATCTCCAGGTGGCCGTCCGTACCGGCGGTACCGGCGGCATGGGCGGCATGGGCGGAGACGGTGATCCGGCCCGGCGCGTCGGTCGCCTCGACCGCGTTGTCGAGCAGGTTGATGAGCACCCGCTTGATCTGCTCGCCGTCCAGCTGGACCTCCGGCAGCGGCCCCTCCACCCCGCCCTCGACCTCCACCCCGGGCTTCAGGTTCCGGTAGAGGTGGAGGGTCTCGTCGAGCAGCCGGCCCAGGTCGACGGCGGCCGGTCGCGGCCGGGGCATGCGGGCGAAGCGCGAGAACTCGTCGACCATCTGCTGGATCGTCCCCACCTCGCGGACGATGATCTCGACCGCGTCGACGATGGCCCGCGGGAGGTCCGGATCGCTCTGCTCCGCCTTGCGCAGCAGCCGCTCGGCCCCCAGGCGGATGGGGGTGAGCGGATTCTTGATCTCGTGCGCGATCCGCCGCGCCGCCTCGTTCCAGGCGGCGAGCTGCTGCGCCTTGATCAGCGCCGTCAGGTCCTCGATGACCAGCACCCGGCCCCCCTCCCGCATGGGGGTGACCTTGGCTTCGAAGGTCTTCCACTCGCCCCCGAGGACGAGGTAGACCTCGCGGCTCCCCGCCGCGTTCGACGCCTCGGCGAGCAGGACCGCGAGCTTGCCCCGCTCGGGGTCCGCCCAGGCCTCCTCGACCCGCCGCCCGATCACCTCCTCCTCGCGCTGGCGCAGGATCTGGAGGGCGGCGGTGTTACAGGTCAGGATCCGCCCGGCGGCGTCGGTCGAGACCACCCCGGCGGCGACGTTTTCGAGCACCGCGGCCAACAGCGCCCGCTCCTCGGCCAGCCGGGCGTTGGTGGCGGTCAATTCGCGGTTGCTGTGCTCCAGGAGCTCCTTGTTGCTCCCCAGCTCCTCGGTCATCTGATTGAACGAGCGGACGAGCACCCCCAGCTCGTCGTCGGCGTCGACGACCACCCGGTGGGCGAGGTCACCGCCGCTGATCCGCCGCGTCCCCTCGGCGAGGGCCTGGATCGGCACCGTCACCCGCCGCGCCAGGTAGAGGCCCACCCAGGAGGAGGCGAGGAGGATGAGCAGGGTGACCATGAGGAAGATGAGGAGGTGGCTCGCCTTGAGGTCGTCCTTCTGTACCTCCAGCTGGCGGAAGCTCTGGAAGCTCTGGATGAGCGCCTCGCTGGCGTCGGCCAGGGCGGGCGGCAGAAGCGACCCGGCGACCACCACCAGCGGCGCGGCCGGGGGATCGGCGGTATTGGCGGCATGGGCGGCATTCGGGGACCGGGATGCGGCGATCCCCGCCATCAGCAGCCGCCCGCGGCCGGTCGGCCGCTCCTCCCGGCGCAGCGCCTGGCCGCGGCGCAGGATCTCCTCCAGGAAATCGTGCCCCGGCTCGGGGAGGCTCTCGATCCCCGCCCGCGGATCGACCACCGCCTGCACGAACTCGGTCCCCTCGTAGACCGCCAGGAAGTCGAGCCCCAGCTCCCCCTGGAGCGCCTGGAGCCGCCGGGTGAGCCGCGCCCGCTCCTCGGCGTCCTTCAAGTCGAAGCGGCGCAGCTCGGCGAGCGCCCGGCCGGCCTCCCGCAGGTCGGTCCCCTCGATCCGGTCGTAGAGCGCCTGCGCCACCGTCGAGCCCTGGAAGAGGACCGGCTTGAGCGGGGTGTTGAACCAGCGTTCGACCGAGCCCTGGAGCAGCTCGGTGGCGATGGCGAAGAGGAGGAGGACGGGGATGAGCGACAGCCCGACGTAGGTCCCCACCAGCTTGAACTTGAAGGTCGAGCCGAGGATCCGGTGGCGCCGTTCGATGAGCAGCTTGAAGAGGTTGCGCAGGAGGACGAAGAGGACGGCGAGGATCAAGACGACGTTGATGTACCAGAGGACGAAGAGGAGCACCCGGTCGGTCACCAGGTAGCTCGGCAGGTCGCGGTTCCTCTGCACCAGGTAGAAGCCGCCGGTGAAGAGGAGGAGGAGGAGGCCGAGGCCGCCGACGATCAGCCGGGGGTCCTTCCGGTGGCGGAGAAGCCGGTCCCGCAGGTCGAGCCGCCCGCCGGGCTTCATGGCTGGCGGTCCGGGACGCGGAACTTGCGCGACTCGACCCATTCGGTGGTGATGAGCACCGGGATCAGGGAGAGCAGGGTCTTCGCCCCCAGCTCGGCCCGCGCCTTGATGAGGAAGCGCCAGGGCTCGGCGGGCCGGTCGAGGGTGAAGACGGGGAGCGACTCGATCCGGGTCATCGCCCCGGCGAGGGCCTTCTGGTCGTGGTCGCGCACCGTGCGGCTCTCGACCAGCTTGCCGTCGAGCTTGCAGTTGACGGTGTACTGGCGCTCGACCGCGTCATAGGTGGCGACGACCTCGTAGGTCGTCTCCTTGAGCACGGTGTCGTACCAGCGCTTGCGGTCCTTCTCCAGCTGGAAGCGGTAGAGGATGCTGGTGGGCAGACCGCTGTCGACCCGCTCCCAGAAGCGCGAGTTGAAGGCGCGCTCGACCTGCAGGCTCACCAGGGCGCGGTCGCCGTCGACCCTCACCCTGAAGTCCGAGATCTCGGCCGCCGCCCAGGCGTCTTCGGCGAGGAGAAAGAGAAAAAAGAGGCAGAGAAGCGGAACTGTCGCTCTCATCGGGTGATTCAGTCTAGCACCATGCGCGCTATGCTCTCGTCATGTCCGGCAAACCCAGCGCCATCCGCCCCCTGGCCACCAACAAGCGGGCGCGTCACGACTACGAGATCCTCGACTCCTTCGAGGCCGGCCTGGAGCTCACCGGCACCGAGGTCAAGGCGGCGCGCAGCGGCAAGATCCAGCTCAAGGACGCCTACGTCGAGTTCCGCGACGGCCAGGCCTTCCTGGTCAACGCCCACATCAGCGGCTACAGCCACGGCAACCGGGAGAACCACGAGCCCGAGCGGCCGCGCCGCCTGCTGCTCAAACGGCGGGAGATCGACAAGCTCTTCGGGCGGACGCTGCTCAAGGGGTTTACGGTCGTCCCCCTCTCTTTGTACCTGAAGGGGAACTGGCTGAAGATCGAGCTCGCGCTCGCCCAGGGCAAGAAGCTCTACGACAAGCGCGCCACCGAGCGCCAGAAGACCCTGGACCGAGAGACCGAGGAGGCGGTAAAGGGGGGGAAGTGGTAGGGCCTCCCCCCGGCGGCCGCTCCTACATCTCCACCTCGCCCACCGCCTTGCGGCGCGGGGTCGGGGTCGGGCCGCCGGTGTCCTGGATGCGCTCCTGGGCGGTCTGGCCGCCGTACTCGGCCACGATGCGGTCGTCGTAGTCGTCGGAGACCGTGGCCACCGAGGTGATGGCGCGCAGGAGGTCGCGCGGCTCCAGGTCGCGGCCGAACAGGGAGTGCGAGAAGAAGATGTCGCTGCCCACCATGGAGAAGGCGCCGATGGCGAGCTGGTTGTTGAGCTCCAGCAGGCGGACCATCAGCTCCTCGTCGGCCTCCACGTCCTGCACACAGTAGGACATGATGGTCACCACCGACTCGTCGGGACCGTAGGCCTCGACCGAGATCTCCAGGACGGTGGTGCCGTAGCGCACGTAGAAGTGCCCCTCGTCCGGCTCGAAGAAGGGCTCCTCGAACAGCTCGCCGAGGTACTCCTCGACCTTGTGAAACGTCTCGGCGTGGATCTCGTGCTCGAAGTGCATCGCAAGCTCCTCCAGGGTGTACTGTAGCAGCTTGGCCCCCTCGCCGTGACGCCGTCATGACAGGGGGCTACCGCTCGGGCACCTCCCCGGCCTACAATCAGCATCTCGAATACGGCCTTACGACGCGACTTCGGGACTTTCAATCCGTGGGCGTATCGAACTTTTTCTATGAGTCGGGACAGGCCGTCAGAACGTCAGTTCTCTAACAGGAGGAGATAGGGATGCGAAGGCGAGGAGATTTCGTGCGCAACGCCCTCGGCGCCTGTGCCATTGCGGCGGTCGTGGTGCTGGCGACGGCCCCGGTGCAGGCGTCGGGGTTCAGCATCTTCGAGCAGGGCGGCAAGGCCTCCGGCCTGGCCGGGGCGTTCACCGCCCAGGCGGACGATCCGTCGGCGCTCTTCTACAACGTCGGCGGCCTGGGGCTCATCACCAAGAGCGACACCTCGATCGGCTTCACCTACGTCCAGGGGTTGAAGGCCGACTTCCATGGGCGTGCCCCTTTCCCCGGCCCGCAGGCGAGCGGCGAGCAGAACCTGCTCCACCAGCCGCTCCCCCAGGCCTACTATGTGGCCCCCATCAACTCGACCTGGAAGTGGGGCATCGGCCTGGAGGCCCCCTTCGGCCTGACCACGGACTGGAAGAACCCCGACCAGTTCGCCGGCCGCTTCATCTCCACCCGGGCCGCCATCCGCGCCGTCGACGTCAACCCCAGCCTCGGCTGGCAGCTCACCCCCGAGATCGGCGTCGGCTTCGGCGCCATCATCCGCGCCTCGGACTTAGACCTCCGGAAGACCATCCCGGCCATCAACCCGTTCACCCAGGGGTTGACCAACATCGCCCACGTCGACTTGAAAGCCGACACCGCGACCGGCTACGGCTGGGACATCGGCATCGTCGATCACTTCAACCCCAGCTTCTCCTGGGGCCTCTCCTACCGGAGCAAGGTCAAGATCGACTACACCGGCCACGCCAAGTTCTTCCAGCTCGCCTCGGGCAATCCGGAATTCGACGCCGCGGTCGCCGCGGAGCTGCCGTTCGGCAACGACCCCAAGGTCAAGACCTCGATCGAGTTCCCCGACACCGCGAGCCTGGGCCTCTCCTTCGGCCTGTCGCCCAACCTCCTGCTCGAGACCGACGTCGACTGGGCGGGCTGGAAGACCTTCGACCAGGTCAACATCGTCTTCCCCAACGGCGAAGTGCCCGACTCGAACGTCCCGGCGCACTGGAAGAACTCCTACAGCTACCGGGCCGGCCTGCGCTGGACGTCGAGCCCCACCTCGCAGTGGCGCTTCGGCTACGTCTACGACCAGAGCCCGCAGCCCCAGCAGGCGGTCAACCCGCTGCTGCCCGACGCCAACCGCAACGGCGTCACCCTGGGCTGGGGCTCGCTCGGCCCCCACAAGCTCGACCTCTGGCTCCTCTACCTCGACTTCGCCAAGCGCACGCGCACCTCGACCTTCGTCGGCGACGCGCCGTTCCTCGGCACCTACAAGACCCGGGCTCTGCTGCTCGGGGCGACCTATACCTGGTAAACCGCCCCGACCAAGGAGAATCACCACATGCTTCGTCGCACCGCCAAGATCCTCATCCTCGCTCTCGCCCTGGCGACCGTGGCCGGCGCCGCGTTCGCCCAGGTGGACTTCAACAACTACGTGGCCCTGGGCGACAGCCTGACCGCCGGCTTCTGGAGCGGCGGCCTGGTGGAGACGGTCCAGGTCAACAGCTACCCGGCCCTCCTCCACCGCCAGGCGACCGGCGGCGACACCGGCTTCGAGCAGCCGCTGGTCGGCCCGCCGGGCATCCCGGCCGCCCTGCACCTCGTGCACCTCGTCCCCTCGCCGGTCATCGCCCCGTCGGCGGGCCAGGGAGTGCCGCATAACCTCAACCTGGGGCGGCCCTACAACAACCTCGGAGTGCCGGGCGCCCGGGTGCACGACACCCTGGCCACCATCAACGGTGGCCTGCACGACCTGATCCTTCGCAACCCGAACTTCCGCAACACCACCGCCCTCCAGCAGGCCCTGGTGCAGCGGCCGGGCTTCGTCACCCTGTGGATCGGCAACAACGACGTCCTGGCGGCCGCCACCAGCGGCATCGTCATCGACGGCGTCACCCTGACCACGGTGGCGAGCTTCGAGAGCGACTTCCGCACCATCATGGCGAACCTGAAGGGCTCTGGAGCGAAGCTCGCGGTGGCCAACATCCCAGACGTCACCAGCATCCCGTTCGTCATCACCATCCCGCCGATCGTGGTCAACCCGGCCACCCGCAAGCCGGTGCTGATCAACGGCGCGCCGGTGCCGCTGATCGGCTCCAAGGGCCTCCTGGGTCCTGGCGACCACGTCCTGCTCACCGCCTCGGCCGACCTCGCCAAAGGTCTCGGCATCCCGGCCGCCCTCGGCGGCTCGGGCCTGCCGCTCCCCGACTCCGACGTCCTGGACGCCGCGGAGACGGCGAAGATCCAGGACCGGATCAATAACTTCAACGCCATCATCGCCCAGGCCACCAACGACGCCAACGGCGCCTTCGTCGACGCCAACGCGCTCTTGAAGCAGCTCGCCTCGACCGGCATCAACCTGGCCGGCGTCGAGTACACCAACGCCTTCCTGACCGGCGGCGTCTTCTCCTACGACGGCGTCCACCCGACCCCGTTCGGCTACGCCTACATCGCCAACGCCTTCATCGACGCGATCAACGCCAAGTACGGCTCGACGATCCCGGAGGTCGACCTCTATCCGTACGTCTTCGGATCGCTGGCGACCGGTGGCACGTCGATCGCCGGCGCCGCCCGGGGCCTGCCCGAGATCTCGGCCGACGGCCTCCGCAACCTGCTCTGGGTGCTCCAGGCGGACGGCAAGTATGATGGTGGGGACGGCGGCGACGGTGGCGGGACCCCTCCACCCCCCCCGCCGCGTCGCCATGGACGGCATTGACGGAGGTTAGCCACGCGAACCGAGTCTGACGCCCGAACCTAAGGAGGTGGGGGAGAGCGGGAGCCAGAGGGGCTCCCGTTCCTCCCCCCTTTTTGCTTATGTGGAACGTCCTGTTGCAGAAGAGAGAGTACCTGGTCCGTACCCCCCTGATCCTCGCCCTCACCGCGACCGCCGCGATCACCGTGCTCGGCCTGGTCGGGCCGCCGCCGGTGCGGGCCGACGTGCCGCAGCCCCAGGAGTACGGGGGGCGCGTCGATCCTGCGACCTTCGACATCCCGGCGGTCCAGAAGGCCTACCGGAAAATCCTCGCGCGCTGGGCCGCCGGCGAGCGCAGCGAGGCGGTCAACGACCTGAAGACCCTGGAGCTGGGGGTCATCGGGGTCGACGGCAAGGGGCGGGAGAAGCTCTGGAAGGCCGAAGTGCAGGCGGTGCGCGAGCTCGAAGAGGCGCAGCACGAGACGCTCCTGCCGGTCATGGTCCTCCACCACGAGAGCTACGCCGCCTACCGCGACCTGCACAACCCCTATCTCTCCCTCCACGCCCGGAACCTGACCCGCAACTTGGCCGAGGTCTACGCCGCGCGCGGCGCCTCCGAGGGGGCGAAGATCTCCGCCGCCCGGGTGCTGACCAGCCTCGGGAGCTACATCCAGGAAGCCTCGCTGACCGAGCTCGCGGCCGAGCTCTACGCCCGCTCGCTGGAGCTCGACTCGGTCAACGAAGTGGCCCTCCTCGGGCTGGGGGCGCTGTTCGAGAAGAGCGGCCGCTACCCGCCGGCCATCAACTACCTCACCCGGCTGCTCAAGGCGCACCCGGGGCAGGCCGAGGGGAAGCTCCGGCTGGCCCTGGCCATCGAGCGCGATGCCGCCGAGGGCGGCAAGAACGGCAAGCCGGCGGAGGTCCAGCCCATGCTCCGCGAGCTGCTCACCGGCGACAGCCCCGGCTGGGTGAGGAACCTCGCCTATGAGGAGCTGGGGGTCCTCTACTCGCACCGCGGGGACTACGCGAAGGCGGAGGAGGTCCTGCGCCAGGGGGTCTCCCGCTTCCCCAACAACCCGCGGCTCTACATCCTGCTCGCCTCGGTCCTCGAACGGCGCGGCCAGCCGGGGGCGGCGGCGCAGACGGCGGAGAAGGTCGCCTCGCTCACCCTCTCGCACGAGGAGTCGCCGCGCTTCCGCTACAGCCGCTGGGCGCCGGAGGCGCTCTTCGCCATGCGCGCCTCGCTGCGCGAGACCTCGGACGCCCGCCTCGCCCTGCTCTCCCAGGCGCTGGGCAAAGGAAAGGAGGGGTAAGCGATGAAAGTGCTTCGGTTCTCCCTGCTCTTTCTGGCGCTCGGCATCCTGGCCCTGGCCATCCCGCCCGACCGCGTCTCCGCTGCCGCGGTCGAGGTCCTCTTCCTTTCGCCCCACTCGGAGACCCCGCTCTTCGGCACCATCGACCTCATGGTCAACGTGCGGAGCGACGAGGCGGTCACCAGGGTCGCCTTCACGGTCGACGGCAAGCCGGTGGGCGAGGTCAAGAAGGCGCCCTACAGGCTGGTCTTCGACGTCGGCCAGGAAAACGTGCCGCACCATGTCCAGGTCGTCGCCACCACCATCTCGGGGGCCACCGCCGCGGCCGAGCTGACCTCCCCGGCGGTGGTGGTCAACGAGGAGATCAACGTCGCCCTGCGCACCCTCTTCGTCACCGTCGTGGGGTCGGACGGCAAGCGGGTCTTAGACCTCGCCAAGGGCGACTTCAGGGTCCTCGACAACAAGGCGGAGCAGAACCTGGTCACCTTCGAACGCGGCGAGATCCCGTTCAACGCCGTCCTCCTCATGGACACCAGCGAGAGCATGCGCGGCGCCCGCCTGGAGGCGTCGCGGGCCGGGGTGCGCACCTTCCTCGCCGGGATGAAGGACGTCGACGAGGCGAGCCTCGTCCTCTTCTCCGACCGCCTGCTCGCGGCGACGCCCTTTAGGAGCAACGCCAAGCCGCTCGAAGCGGTCTACAGCAAGACCAACGCCGAGGGCGGGACTTCGATCAACGACCACCTCTACCTCGCCCTGAAGCTCCTCGACGGGCAGGTGGGACGGGGTGTGGTCGTCCTCTTCTCCGACGGCACCGACATCCAGAGCGCCCTCTCCATGCAGGAGGTGCTGTGGAAGGAGCGGCGCAGCCAGTCGCTCATCTACTGGCTGCAGCTGAACGAAGAGGGGGCGCGGCGGACCTCGATCTCCTCGGCCTGGCGCGACTTCTCGGCCAACGACCGGGAGTTCAGAGACCTCCAGCGGGCGGTCATCGAGAGCGGCGGCCGGATCGAGGGGATCGACGCGATCTCCGGCGTGCAGGGGGCCTTCCAGGAGATCCTGTCCGAGCTCCGCGACCAGTACGTCCTCGGCTTCTACCCCTCGAACGCACGCCACGACGGCAAGTGGCACGAGGTGCAGATCAAGATCCCCACCCGCTCGGGCCTGCACGTGCGCGCCCGCGGCGGCTACGTGGACTACTGATCCGGCGATGTCCCGCCGCAGTCTTCTTCTCCCCCTCCTCCTGGTGGTCGCGGCTTTCTCCGCCGCGGCCACCGGGCAGGAGCCGTCCGCGCCGTCACCGCAGCCGCCATCGCCGATAGTGCCGGCGCCCGTGGCGCCTACCGCTCCCGCTCCCCCGGCGGCGACGCCGGCTCCCGCCGCACCCGAGGCCGTCCCGCCGACCCCGCCGAAAGCCGTCACGGCCGCGCCGCGGCCGGCCAGCTGCCTGTGCGTACAGGACGGCGGCACCCTGGAGCACGGCCTCACGGTGGCCCAGGAGATCTTCGCCGGCGAGGTGGTGGGCGAGCACCTCGTGGGCCTGGAGCTCCGGCGGTACACGATCCTCGTCTCCGCCTCCTGGCGCAGCGATCTCGCGACGGTTTCGGCCGAGACCGCGGCCGGCCCCTGCGGCGCCAAGCTGGAGCTGGGCAAGAGTTATCTCCTCTATGGCACCTGGAAAGCGGACCACTCGGCGATCCTGATCGGCGCCTGCATCCGCACCGTCGCCCTGGAGGACGCGGCTGAGGACCTGGCGCGCCTCGGCAAGGCGCCCCACGAGCGTCCGATCACCCCCGAGCGCCGGCTGGCCGAGGCGGAGGGGGCCGAGCAGGCGAAAAAGGCGCTGGGCTGCGCCGCCCACATCCAGGACACCCCGTCGTACTTCCTCCCCCAGACCCGCACCATCAAGCTCGAGCGCCAGCGCATCGTCGACGAGACCGGAGCGGAGCGCGGCGGCTTCCGCGGCACCTGGACCCCGCGCAAGGGGAGCGAGGGCGCCTTCGTCGAGCTGCTGGTCGACAACCACAGCGCCTGCGCCCTCCACCTCCGGCTGGACGCCCGGGCCGGCGGCCAGCCGGCGCACCTCTCGCGGAGCGAGGAGTTCATCCCCGCCGGCCCCCCCTTCCGGGTCCGCTTCGTGGTGATGCCGCCCGCCGCCTGGAACGGCGACGTCGAGCTCAAGCTCAACTGGGATCTGGTGGCGGGCGGCGGGTAGGCGCCGCTGGAATGCCGGCTCAGGTATGCCGCAAGAGCGCGGGGCACACCGCGTGCTCGGGGTCCCACCAGAGGACCATGAACACGTTGCCGGTACGGATACCCCAGACTCTTTCCGGCCCCGAAAGACGCAAGGAGACCAGTTCCTCGGTGTCGCCCTGCCCGATCTCTTCGAGCCGATCGACCGCCACGTCACAGATCCTGTCGATCGCGACGGCATGATTCCTGTGCCCGGAGCTCACCAGGATCTCCTGCCAAGTCATGGCCTCGAAGTGCGCGAGCTTCTGCCGGACCTCCTCCAGCTTGGCCGCTTCGATCCGGTGCCAGCCGAAGGGGTCGACCATCTCCAGCTTCGAGATGCGCCACGCGGGGGTGAGCCGCATCGGGTCCGCAGGGACCAGCGACTTCGGCTCCTTGGACACGGCTGCCGTCCTGGCAGCAGCGGGTTGTTTGCGATTGGACGGCGCGCCGAGGTGCTTCGGCCTCTTCGGCATTGGCGAGAGGACGGCTAGACGAGACTGCCGTAATACTCCGCCATGGCGGCATGAGAGATCTCTTTCGAGCCGCGGTCCCCCGGCCCCAGTCCCTTGCGGCCGTGCAGCCAGGGCTCCTCCTGGTGGGTGAGATCGCTCAACCACTGGGAGGTTCGATCGCCGTAGTAGCCCAGAACGGCATCGATGGTCTCGCGCTGCTTGTCGTCCAAGGCCGCGGGGCTCCCCTTGGCCCAGGTCCGTACCTTGAACAGCCCCTTGTGTTCCCGGTAGAGGTCCGGCACGACCGGACCGTTGGCCCAAGCCTCGACCCGTTCCGTGAACAGCGGCTCTTCATCCCAGACGAGAGCCCACGCCTGGGAGTAGTAGACCAGCTTCTGCAGCTTCATCGCGGTCATCTCCCCGCGCTTCTGCAGAATATAGGCTGCCACGTCATGTACGGTCGCCATTAGCTCGCCCCCTCCCGGTTGTTTCTATCTTAGCGGCGGAACGATCGCGGGTCAAAGAGACCGGTCGTCGCCTGCCGCTCAACTTACGCTACTATACAACAGTTCAAGCCGGAGGACCCGGATGCTCGTCTACCTCCAGACCGACCTCTTCGCCTCTCCCGCCAGACCCTGGTCAACACGGTCAACACCGTCGGCGTCATGGGGAAGGAGATCGCCAAGAGCTTCAAGGAGAGGTACCCCGAGATGTTCCGGGAGTACAAGCAGCACGCATTGGCGAGGGGTCGGCAAAACAAGACTGGGGCTTTCAACTTGTGCTCTGCTCTAACCAGAATAGGAGGATTTCGACCGATCGTATCCACTCTGCAGCTGTCTGCTTCGAAATAGTGTGAATGCACCCTTTGCTATCTATGTAGTATGGCTTACCCTCGTGAGCCCCCTTATTGCGGGCCCGAAAGAGGAGAGTAATATTGCTGAAAGATTTAGGATCAAAAATGTCGAAGCTGCAGCCAGAGACGGCGCGTGATACCTTACTTAGTAGATATGGAACAGAGGCCGGTTCTCCTTGCTCGTCGAGGTATTCAAACTTAAAAGCTTCTCGCGTCGCCACTTCGGCGCAAACGGCAGCCTCAATGATAGCCTGTCGGAGATTTTTCTCTTCTAGCGCCCCCATTGAGTCAAGTAGGATTTCCTCCACGAGCGAGGGTGTCACCTCGTTTTCCAGGCAGTATTGCAAGTGAGGGTACCTCTCCGGAAGCAAGGTCCTTTCTATGGAAGTAGAACTCCAGGTGGCAGTTAGTGACATTAGGCCGCTTTCGATGACTTCTCCATGCTCGTTTAGCCATTTTGTTGTGCCGAGTAAGTCCATTAAAGTAAACGGCTCAAGTAGTGGGTTGCGGAGTCCGTATTTGAAGAACCCTAGTAGTCGGTTCAGAACGATAAGGGCTGCATTCGCGCACTCTTCTACACGCTCTCTTTGAGCCTTGCTCCATGCCAGCAGCTCGGGTCCCTGGCCCTGCGGAATAGGCACGATGAAAGGCAGGTCGATTGACTCATGGCGAGTCACGCGGATCTCAACCGTGCTCACCTGGCAAATGGCTAGCCCTCTGCTTGGAGACTCCTGCCTTGGTATTTCGTCCAGCAGGAGAAGGACCGCCACCTCTAAGCCATTCTGGACTAAAGCAAAGTGGGGATTGGGGATGTCCTCCTGCAAGGGACTTGTGACAAAGAGCTTCCTCTGGAGCCGCACCTCATAGAGCGCTGTGAGAGTCCTAGTCGCCCCGCTCATCCTGAGTCACTCTTCGTTTTCCGCGATGCTTGATGGCACCCCACCGCCGCATGGTTGCAGGGCATTGCTAGTGCGATATTGCTGCGTGTCTTCGCGAGAGCCTCGTCGCCTCGTCGTGAGGTCATTTCGATTCCGCCCCACTTGTGCTACTCTCCTCGCATTGGGAGGACCGTCCTCCCACCCGTTTAAGCGGGGCCGGCCCGAGTTCCAGCTCGAACCGACCCCTGACCACGCACGAGGAAACGACTCATGCGCAGCTCCCACGATGTTACCAGTGTCCCCGCCTCCCCCCTCGACAACGCCTTCGCCCCCGCCTACCTGGCCCGCCTCCGCGAGCAGGACGACGTCCTGACCGCCGCCGAAGCGGAGCTCGCCGGTCCCTGGAAGATCGAGCCTGTTCCCGGCAAGCCTGGGGCGGTCGCCATCCTTCGGCTTTGGGAGGATCTGGCAATCGGCGATTCTCCCGTCGCTGTCCTCTGGCATCTGGAGACGGCGCGGCTCCTCTCCGTGCTCCTCCCGATGCTCGACCGCGAGCCGCTCTTCCATATAGAGGAAGCGGCGGCTTCGGAAGGCTACCCCCTGGTCGCGGTGTATGGCGAGCAGGGTCCCCAGGTCGCCGGCTGGTTCGACCGCCATGAGCCGCGGTGGGCCGAGGGGCTCCACCTTCTGGAGGCGATCATCCGCTCGCCTCTCGCCCTCGCCACCCTGCTCGAAGCGGCCGGTCCGGGAGCCGAGGAGCAGGTCGGCCGCATCCGCGCTCGGCATCAGCAGCAGACGTAAGGAAGACGCAGCTGGGGAACGGAAGCGGTCGGTCTGTCGCTGCTTCCGTCCCCGACCATCCTCTTGATGGAGTCCGGCGCCAAAGTCCCGGGAGCTGGGCCGTATCCGCTTACGCTGGCCCAAAGTCCCGGGAGCTGGGCCATATCTGCTTACTCTGGCCCAAAGTCCCGGGAGCTGGGCCGTATCTGCTTACTCTGGCCCAAAGTCTCGGGAGCTGGGCCGTATCTGCTTACGCTGGCCCAAAGTCCCGGGAGCTGGGCCGTATCTGCTTACGCTGGCCCATTGTCGCAGGATCTGGCGTGCATCTGCGCCGTAGGTGTCAGCCGCTTCGCACTTCTTCCAGCTGCGCTACAGTACCTTCCACCACGGCACCGCAAGCACGCCATCCGCGATCCAGCCGAGCTCGCTGCCGGCATGGAGGAGGAGGCCGACGCGGGTGCGGTCCCCATACTCTTCTCGAAAGAGCCGCAGCGACCTGGTGTCCGCAAGCTGAGGTCGGGTGGATGCCTTGACCTCAATCGGCAGAAGCTGCCCCTTCCATTCGATCACGAAGTCCACCTCGTCACCCGCGGTGGTCCGCCAATAGAGGAGGTCGGGGGCTTCGACCGTCGAGTCGCGCCAGGCGAGGAGGTCGGTCAGGATCAGGTTCTCCAGGTGCGCTCCGCGCGGCTCGCTCTCGCCGGCCAGGTGCAGGGCGAGGCCGGTGTCGCACCAGTAGAGCTTCGGGGATTTCAGCAACCGCTTGGTGCGATTCACCGCGTAGGCCGGCAGGCGGACGAGCTGGTACGAAGCCTCGAGCAGGTCCAGGTGGCGGTGGACGGTCGGCTGGGCGAGGCCGGCGTCGCGCGCGATCTCGGTCTGGTTGACCATGTTGCCAAGGCGCAGGCAGGCGATCCGCATGAGGCGCCGGAAATCGACCAGCGATCCCACCGTGGAGAGGTCCTGGAGGTCGCGCTCGAGATAGGTACGCGTATAGCCCGCGAACCACAACGCCCGCGTCTCCGGTCCAGCGAGCTCGACGGCCGGGGTGGGATACCCGCCGCGATGGGCGAGGTCCCGCCAGTCCTCCTCGGGGGCGCTCTCGGCGGCGAGCAGGTCGCGCCAGTCGCCGTCCGCGGTGGCGAAGAGCCGGGGCCAGACCCCCGCGCCGCCCAGCCCGAGCTGCTCGCGCCGGGTGAGCGGCCAGAGGGTCAGATGGACCGCCCGGCCGGCCAGACTCTCGGAGACCCGATGCATGAGGAGCAGGTTGGCCGACCCGGTGAGCAGGTAGCGGCCGGCGACCCGTCCCTCGTCGACCGCCTGCTTGACGGCGAGCAACAGGTCTGGCGACCGCTGCACCTCGTCCAGGGTCATCCGATCCGCGCTATGGACCAGGCTCGCAGGCGCGAGGCGCGCCCGCTCCAGGATCTCCAGGTCGTCCAGGGTGAGATAGGGCCGCGCGCCCTCCTCGACCTGCCGGACCAGGGTGCTCTTGCCGGTCTGCCGCGCGCCGGTGATCACCACGATCGGGAAGGCGCCGAGGGCCGCGGACAGCGGTGCTTCGAGAAGCCGGGGGAGGGCCTGCTCTGCCATACCGTGAATGATATTCATTCACGGCGTGAATAGATATCCTGGACCTCTCAGCTGCAGGGTCTCGTCAAGTCGAGTTGCGCGTGCCCCGAAGGGGCACAGGCGTAAAGCCTGGGGCGCAAGCCCCAGGAAGAAGAGATCCCCCAACCCACAGCCCTGAAGGGGCGGCGGTCCTTTCCGACCCGGCCCGTCGCCCCTTCGGGGCTTTTATTTCTTGGGGTTACCCCGACCTGGGGCTTGCGACCCAGGCTTTACGCCTACGCCCCTTCGGGGCTGATCTCGTCGACGTGGATTGCATCTACAGTTGCTGATGACGCGACCTGCAGCGACTTAGACGAGACCCTGCTCTCAGCTGGCGAGAGCCAGCGCCAGGAGCGCCTTCTGCTCCAGAGAGTGCGCCTTGGCGGAACCGGTCGCCGGGCTGCCCGAGGCCGAGCGCTTGATCGTGCGCACGGGACGGCCGGCCAGACGCTGGATGTGGGGGAGGACGAAGAACAGCGCCCCCATGTTGGCCGGCTCCTCCTGCACCCAGAGGACCTGCGCCTCGGGATGGCGCGCCAGCTCCGCTTCCAGCTCCTTCTCCGGGAACGGATAGAGCTGGTCGAGGAAGACGACCGCCGTCGACGCCTGTTGCAGGCGGTCGCGCTCGCGCTTCAGCTCGTGACCGATCTTGCCGCTGCAGAGGAGCAGCCGCCGGGCTCCGCCGGTGCCGAAATCCTGGGCCTCGGCGACCACCGGCAGGAACCGCTCCCGCCCGAGATCGGCCACCGTCGAGGTCGCCTCCTTCTGGCGCAGCATGCTCTTCGGGGTGAGGACGACGAGCGGCTTCCTCCACGGGCGCAGGGCCTGCCGGCGCAGGAGGTGGAAGTACTGGGCGGCGGTCGACGGCTGGCAGACCTGGATGTTGTCCTCGGCGGCGAGCTGGAGGTAGCGCTCCATCCGGGCGGAGGAGTGCTCCGCCCCCTGCCCCTCGTAGCCATGGGGGAGGAGGAGGACGAGGCCGGAGAGGAGCCCCCACTTGTCCTCGCCCGCGGTGATGAACTGGTCGATGATGATCTGGGCGCCGTTGGCGAAGTCGCCGAACTGCGCCTCCCAGAGGACCAGGGTCTCGGGATAGTCGCGGCTGTAGCCGTACTCGAAGCCCAGGACCGCCGCCTCCGAGAGCATCGAGTCGTAGATCTCGCAGCGCGGCTGGACGCCCCCCGCAGATACCAGGTGCTGGAGCGGCATGGTCTCGGCGCCGGTCTCGACGTCGATCAGCACCGAGTGGCGCTGGTTGAAGGTGCCGCGGCGGCTGTCCTGGCCGCTGAAGCGGATCGGCGTCCCCGGCTTCCCCGGCGTCCCGGAATCGAGGAGCGAGGCGAAGGCGAGCGCCTCGGCCATGCCGTAGTCGATCGGCCGCTGCCCCTGCCCCATCTCGCCACGCTCTTTCAAGAGCTTCTTGATCTTCTCGTGGGCGTGGAACCCGGGCGGGATCGCCGTCAGCCGCTCGGTCAGCCGGGCGATCTCCCCGGCCGCCACCCCGGTCGGCACCTCGTACTCCGGCTGGTGGGGACCGCCCACGTAGGCGTCCCAGTAGGAGGGCAGGGTGCGCAGGGTCGGCTTCTTCTCGATCTCCTTGGCCTGCTTCTGGGCGAGGTCGAGCTCGGCGCGGAGCGCCGCGACCCGCGCCTCCCCCGCCGCCTCGTCGAGGCCGGCCTGCCGGGCGTAGAGCCGCCACAGCGCCGGGTGCTTCTCGATCTTCCTGTAGAGGAGCGGCTGGGTGACCGTCGGGTCCTCGACCTCGCTGTGGCCGTGCCGGCGGTAGCCGATCAGGTCGACCACCACGTCCTCGCCCCAGGTGTAGCGGTAGTCGATCGCCAGGGCCGCCGCGGTGAGCACCGCCCGCGCGTCCTCGCCGTTGACGTGGAAGATGGGGATGGGCAGGCGCTTCGCCACGTCGGAGGCGAAACGCGAGGACTGGAGGACCCGCGGCTCGGCGGTGAAGCCGATCAGGTTGTTGACGATGACGTGGACCGTGCCGCCCACCGCGAAGCCCGGGAGCTCCGAGAGGTTGAGCACTTCGGCGAGGACCCCCTGGCCGGCGAAGGCGGCGTCGCCATGGAGGAGGATGGGGACCACCTTCTTCCCGGGCTCGTCGCCCACCCGCACCTGCTTGGCCCGCACCCGCCCCAGGGCGATCGGGTCGACCGCCTCCAGGTGGCTGGGATTCGAGACCAGGTGGATGAAGACCTCGCGGCCGTTGCGCCCGGTGAAGGTGCCGGTCGCCCCCATGTGGTACTTGACGTCGCCGCCACCCAGGATGCTGCGCGGATCGACGTCCTCGAAGCCGGCGAACAGCTCGTAGGCCGGCCGGCCCACGGTGCAGAGCATGACGTTCAGGCGGCCGCGGTGGCTCATGGCGAGCACCACCTGCTCGCCGTCGTGGCGGGCGACCCCCTCCAGGACCTCGGTGAGCAGGGGGATGAGCGCCGCGACCCCCTCGATCGAAAAGCGCTTGGTCCCCAGGTAGCGGGCCTGGAGGACCTGCTCGAAGGTCTCGGCGCGGATCACCTCGTCCAGGGCGCGGCGGAGGCTCTCCGCGGCAATGGCGGTCTCGCCCGTCCCCTCCATCCGTTCCTGCACCCAGCGCCGCCGCGCCGGATCGGGGATGTGCATGAACTCGACCCCGATCGGCCCGCAGTAGATGCGCCGCAGCTCGGAGAGCGCCGGGTCGGTCAGGTCGCCGAGGGCCGGGTGGTGCTCGGGGGTCAACCGCCCCAGCGGATCGAGATCGGCAGCGAGATACCCCCAGCGGCGGAAGGCGTCGACAGTCTCGGCAGTGGGCGCCTGGGTGGCACCGGCCGGCGGGGTGGAAGCGAGGAGGGCGGGGCTTGTATCCATAACCAAGGTAGGATACCGCGTTGTCTCGCTACCGTGTTCTCCTCCTTCCAGGACCCCGACCTCGCCTCCCGCGCCCGCACTCTCGCCGGAGTGCCCGGAGGCGCGTTCCTCGCCTCGCAGATCTACTTCACGCTCTACCCCCTCCTCACCGAGGTGCCGCGCTGGCTCTTCGAGCTGGTCCGGCTGGCTCTCCTGGCGGGCGCCCTGGGCGGCCTGGCGGGGGCGCTCTATTTGAGCGTGCGCTACCGCCAGGAGCTGGGCAGGAACTGGCGAGGCGGCCTCTGGCTGGTCCTCGACCTGGCCGGCGCCCTGGTCTGCGGCTTCCTTCTCTATGGCATGTCGGTGCCCACCCTGTAGTACCGTAGCCCTGCTGCAAGCGACTCAGGGCTGCCGCGCTTTCCAGCTCGCATAGTCCAGCCAGATCTTGATCTCACCCGCCCGGTACACCTTGGCGATGAACGGCCCCGGCTGCTCCGCGAGCAACGCTTCGACCCCAGGGAGCGCCTGGAGCAGGTTGATGGCCAGTTGGGGATGCCCGGCGCCGATCCCGGCGAGCACGAAGCAACGGACGCCAGCGCGCATGAGCGCTTCCGTCTCCAGGCCGCGGTAGCGGATCCGGCCATCCGCGGTGAGGACCACCCAGCCCTTCGTTCCCACGATCGGCAGCCAGTCCCGATCCTGCGCCTCCTGAGGGAAGTGATCGTCGTGCAGCTCAAGCGTCAGCCCGGCTGCCCGCAGGGGGGCCGGAAAGACCTTGCGGCCCAGCCCACGGTCGCAGAAAAAGACGACGTCACGCAGCCCGCTCGTAGGGGAGCTCGTACCGGATGGCCTCTTCGATCAGGGAGGGGGAGAGGCCGTAATCCTCCGCCAGGACCGCGATGGATTCTCCGGCGTCGAAGCGCTGAAAAACCACGGCCGTGGGGACGCCCGTGCCCGTCAGGACCGGCTTGCCGAACGCAACGTGGGGATCGATCACGACGCTGCGCGGCGCCTGGGTGACATCGGCCCTCCGCCGGAGCGGAAACAGGCGGGCCGCGAGGCCGGACTCATCGCGCTCGATGCGGCGCAGATACGGCCGCAGCACAGGCTCCAGGGCCAGTTGGCCAGCCTCGGGCAGGTCGATCAGCTGTCCGAACCGCTGGAGGAAGAGGCTGGTGCCGTCGCTCTCCAGGGCCTCGGTCGCCAGGGGATGCGGCAATCCCAACTCGCGCTGGAGATAGGAGAGGGCATCCCGCACCTTCTTCATCTTGATGCCATGCCGCCGCCGCAAGGCGGCCAGGACATAGGCTTCGACCAGGTTGGTGAACGACAGGAGGGGTACCGCGGTATCCGGCAACCCGATCAGAGGCCCCGAGGACCGTCCGGGCTCCGCCGGGGAGGTGCGGCCCAGGACCCAGGAACGGAGCGTCGACGGCTGCAGGGAGACATAGCGCGCCGCTTCGGCAATGCCATAGGTCCCCACCTCGCGAGGGTCTTGCGCGTAGATCGGCTTCACTCGCCCCTTCCTCTGCGTTAAACGGTGCGTGATCTTCACCTCCGAAAAACTTCAAGCATCACTTGAAGTTTAGCCGAGGGCCGCCTCCCGGGCAAGCCGCGTGCTCCGCCCAGCCCGTGCTCGCGATCCTGTAGTACCGTAGCACCCCAGGAGGTCCCTCCACCATGGAACGAGCCGCGCTCCTCATGCTCCTCGTCGCCGTTCTCGCCTGCAGCAGCAGTGGTAGCCATGGTGGTAGCGGCAAACCCGCCGATCCCGCTCCCGCCGCCCAGGGAGCGACTCCATCAGCGGCTCCGTGTGACTTCAAGGTCAAAGCCATGTCGGACCCGAGCCAGAAGCAGATCCAGTGCAGCAACGGCGAGAGCTTCGTCGTCCGGCTCGGGCCGGACGGCAAGTGGTACGAGGAGATGAAGGTACGGGCCGGTATCCGCCCGGGTTACGCCACTCCGGAGGAGGCCGCTCGCGCCCGCTGCTGCAGCGCCGGCGAGGGCTCTTGAAGCGGGCCTCCCGGCGGTCCGGGACCGCCATGACCCTCCTCCGCTTCGAGCACAAGAGCCAGCCCCTCTTGCCGGTTGGCGCTTTCCTCCAGCGCCTGCTGCGGACCTTCTCCTTCGTCTTCGCCCTCCTCTTGATCTGCCTGGGGCTGGGGGTCTGCGGCTACCACTGGCTCCAGGGCCTCGGCTGGCTCGACTCGCTGCTCAACGCCTCGATGATCCTCTCCGGCATGGGGCCGGTCGACCCGCCGAAGACCGCCGCCGGCAAGTGGTTCGGCTCCTGCTACGCCCTGTTCAGCGGCATCGCCTTCATCACCAGCGCCGGTATCGGTTTCACCCCGATCGCCCACCGCCTCCTCCACTGGTTTCATCGCGAGACCAGGGATCGACAGGAGGAACAGGAGGACGAGACGGAGGATGCCGCCGAGAAGAAGTAGGCCCGCCTTCGACCCTGTTCTCGCCTCCTCCGTATAGAACAGCAGCGGGCAATCGAGGAAGGGGAGTTCCCTCCGCGCGTCGATCTGTGCGATACTTGCCTATATTCTTCCGGAGGTGCACGTTGTACCCTGTACGTTGTTTCTGCCGGCGCTCTCTCGTCCGGACGTCCGCCGCGCCAAGGTTCCCATCATGATGAGCGCCCAGCAATTCTTCGGTGCCCTGTTCCTCGTTGCCGGTTCCTTCGTCGTCCTCTATGGCGTCCGCCTGTTCGTCGAGACCCGCGCCTTCTTCCGGCGCGCCGGGCGGTCGATGGGCACGGTGGTGCGCCGGGTCCTCCGCCGCAAGGAGTCCTGGCAGCCCGCCCTCTATCACCCGGTGGTCCTCTTCCACACCCAGGAGGGCGAGGCGGTCCTCCTCGAGGTGACGGACGCCATGGTCGACACCCGCTGCCGGATCGGCACGACCCTGCCGGTCGCCTACGACGGCACGGACCCCAAGCGGGCCAGGGTCGGCGTCAACCAGTGGTACGACGTTGCCATGGTCTTCTACCTGGGTCTCCTGGTGAGCGCCGCGGGGATCGTCCTTACCTTCCAGCAGCTGCGCTAGTCGCCACCCCCAAACACCGACGGCCGGCGAGAGCGCCGGCCGTCCTGGTCAGCCCCGCACCCCGAAGGGTGCGAGGCCGGGAGAGGATGCCTTCCTACTTCGCCGCCCGCTTGTCCTCTTTCAGCTCCCGCCGCTGGGCCAGCATCTTGGCGGCGCGGTCGAAGAGCGTCATGGCGGACTGGACCTGCTTGTCACCGCCGGTGATCACCCGGCTCCTCGCCTCCTGGCCGTAGGCGGTGTTCAGCGCCTCGGCGCGGACCTCCAGCAGAATGAAGTCCTTGACGTTCTGGTTGGTGTAGGCCTGGTCGACCTCGTCGGCCGTGGCGACCTTCTCCTTGATGAGGAAGGCCCGGAACTCGTCGAGCACCGAGGTGGCCGGCTTCCAGTCGGGCGACGGGATCGGATGGCGCGCCTTGTACTCGACGCCGAAGTTGACGAAGGCGTTGTGCGCCAGGAGGAACTGCGCGAAGGGCGTCAGCTCGTCTTCCTTCACGTCGACGTCCGGGGTGATGCCGCCGCCGCCGAAGACCTTGCGGCCGAGGTCGGTGGCATAGGCCGCGACGTGCGATCCGGGCTTCGGCGGACCGGCGTCGGCGTGGGTGTAGTAGTCGTAGTAGGAGGTGTAGTCGCGCTGGATCAGCCGCCCCGACGGCGTGTAGTACTTGGCCGTGGTCAGCGCCAGGCCGGAGCCGTAGGAGAGGTTGTACACCGTCTGCACCAGCCCCTTGCCCCAGGAGGGCGTCCCCACCAGGAGGCCCATGTCATGGTCCTGGATGGCCCCGGCGAGGATCTCCGCCGCCGAGGCGGTCCCCTCGTTGACCAGCACGATCACCGGGATGTCGAGCGGCGGGTACTTGCCGTCGGCCTTGTAGTCCGCCACCGAGTCGCGGGTCCGCCCCTTGGTCTGCACGATCATGCTGCCGGCGGGGAGGAACTGGTCGGCGGTGTCGATCGCCTGGTCCAGGAGGCCGCCGCCGTTGTTGCGCAGGTCGACGATCAGCCGCTTCATCCCCTGGCCCTTGAGCTTCTCGATCGCCTCCGCCATCTCCCGGCCGGTCGAGCGCGAGAACTCCGAGAGCAGGAGGTAGCCGGTGTCCGGCGCCAGCATGTAGGCGAAGCGCACCGTGGTCTGCGGGATCTCGGCGCGGGTCACCGACATGCTGAGCGGCTTGTCGAGGCCGCGGCGGACGATCGTGACCTTCACCTGCGTGCCCTTGGGCCCCTTGAGCTTCTGCACCGCCTCGTCGAGCGACAGCGACTCGGTCGGCTCGCCCTCAATGGTGCTGATCACGTCTCCGGCCTGGATGCCCAGGCGGGAAGCGGGCGTCCCCTCGAGCGGCGAGACGACGGTCAGCTGCCCGTTGCGCAGGCCGACCAGGATGCCCAGCCCGTAGAAGCTGCTCTGCTGCTTCTCCCGCATGCCGGTGTAGGCCTCGGGAGGCAGGAAGTTGGTGTGGGGGTCGAGCGTGCGCAGCATCCCCTGGATCGACGAGAAGACGAGATCCTTGTAGGAAACCTGGGCGCCATAGCGCTCGTGGGCGACGTTGACCAGCTCGGTGTAGAGCCGCAGATGGTCGCGCGCCTCGTCGGTCAGGGCGAGGACGCGGTCGCCGAGCATGCCGCCCAGGACGAGGGCGAGGGTGAAAAGGACGACGGCGGTGATGCGGAACGATCGCTTCATAATAGAAGGAGTCTACCACCTCCCTCCCGTATAGATTCCACAAAGTTGCTCCCCGGCCGGCGGGGCGAAGCTTGACTTGCGGCGGGCGACGGTCGATCATCGCGCTCTGGAGGCCGTCTATGGGCTCTTTAGGACTACCTGAAATCATCTTCATCCTGCTCCTCGCCCTCCTCATCTTCGGCCCCAAGCGGCTGCCGGAGATCGGCCGGACCCTGGGCAAGGGGATGGCGGAGTTCCGCAAGGCGTCGAACGACCTCAAGCGGACGATCAACACCGAGCTGTCCCTCGAAGAGGACGAACAGACCCGGACCCCGCGCCGCATCGAGCCGCCCGCGAGCCTCGTCCAGGCCATTTCGCCGACCCAGGA
>DASQPA010000566.1:0-2551 GCA_035644215.1 Thermoanaerobaculia bacterium | reverse complement strand
CTCCCCCACCTCGCCCAGGGAGAGGGTCAGGTCGAACTGGGCGATGCGCTGCGGCAGCGGCACCATCTCCAGGCGCAGGCCGCCGACGTCGGCGTAGGCTCCCGGCTCGCCCAGGGCACAGGCGGTCAGCTCCTGGCCGTCCGAGAGCTCCGCCTTCTGGAGGGCGAACATGACCTGGAAGAGGGGCGAGCGGCCGGGGTCGCGCTGCGGCTCCAGGCGCTCGACCAACAGCGGGAAGGGATAATCCTGGTGCTCGAAGGCGCCCAGGGCGTCGGCCTTGGCCCGCGCCAGGAAGGCGGCGAAGCTGGGGTCGCCCGAGAGATCGGCGCGCAGCACCAGCGGGTTGACGAAATAGCCCAGGGTGCGGGCGAAGCCGGCGCGGGTGCGCGCCGCGGTCACCGTGCCGACGAGCAGGTCCTCCTGCCGGGTGTAGCGGTGGAGGAGGACCTGGAAGGCGGCGAGCAGGGTGACGAACGGGGTCGCCTCGCGCTCGCGCCCCACCTCTTTCATCCGCGCCGAGAGGTGCCGCGAGAGGTGGAGCTGGACCGCCGCCCCCTCGAACGTCTGCACCCGCGGCCGCGGGCGGTCGGTGTGGAGGTCGAGGACCGGCAGCTCGCCGCCCAGCCGGGAGCGCCAGTGCTCCCACAGCCGTTCGCCCGCGGGCGCCGCCAGCATCTCCTCCTGCCAGCGCACGTAGTCGGTGTAACGGAGGCCCGCGCCGGGCAGCTCGATCCGCTCCCCCGCCTTGAGGGCTGGGTAGAGGAGGGCGAGATCGTCGAGCAGCAGGCCGAGCGACCAGAAGTCGGTCACGACGTGATGCAGCGAGAGGAGCAGGACGTGCTCCAGGGCTGCCCGGGTGAGGAGGACGATCCGCACCAGGGGGCCGTTCTCCAGGTCGAACGGCCGGCGCCCCTGGGCGGCCAGGAAGTCGGCCAGGCGGTGGTCGCTCCAGCCCTGGGCGTCGATTTCGGTGAGGACCGGGACGGCCGGGTGGGGCTCCCCGGCCGGATGGACCCGCTGCACCGGCTCGCCGCGCGAGGTCGGGAAGGTGGTGCGCAGGGCGGCATGGCGCTCGACCAGGGTGGCGATCGCCAGCTGGAGCGCCGCCACGTCGAGCTCGCCGCGCACCCGCACGGCGGAGGCCACGTTGTAGGCCGCGCCGGCGGGGTCCAGAGCATGGAGGAACCAGAGCGACTGCTGGCCGCGCGACAGCGGATGGTCGCCCACCGCCTCGCCCGCGACGAGGGTCGGCGCCGCGCCGCCGGCCCGGGCGAGGATGGCGTCGGCCAGCTCGGCCAGGCTGCCGCCGGCGAAGAAGCTCTCCATCGACAGCACCACCCCGAGCCGCGACTCGACGGCGTGCATCAGCTCCATGGCGGCGAGCGAGTCGAGCGGATAGTGGCCGAGCGGCTGGGAAAGATCGATCTCCTCCGCGGTCATCCCGGCCCGCGCCGCCACCTGGACGGCGAGCCAGCGGCGAAGTCCTTCCGGCGTATCCAGCGTCTCCGGCATCGGCGGTTCGGTAGAAGCCGCTTCGCCCCCCGCTCCCCCCGCTCCCGACACCCAGCTGTCCAGCGCCTCGAGCGTGCCCTCCAGAAAGCGGGCGCGGCAGGCGGCGCGTTGGATCTTGCCGCTCGTCGTCTTGGGAAGGGTGGCCGGGCGCAGCAGGACGACGGCGTGGACCTGCACCTCGTGCTCCTCGGCCACCGCCCGGCGGATCGCCGCCACGACGTCGCCGAAGTCGTCCTCCCGGTGCTCGCGTCGCACCTCCTGGACGACGACCAGCCGCTCCTCGCCCTCGGGACCCTCGGTGCCGCCGGCAGTGACGGAGAAGGCGGCGCCGCAGCCCGGGCGCAGGGCCGGGTGGGCGCGCTCGACGGTCAGCTCGACGTCCTGCGGATAGTGGTTCCGGCCGCGCAGGATGATGAGGTCCTTGCTCCGCCCGGTGACGTAGAGCTCGCCCGCGGCGCCGAGGAACCCGAGGTCGCCGGTCCGCAGCCAGGGGCCGGCAGCGTCGGCGGCGGCGGCCGTCCGCGCGCCGAAGCTCGCCGCCGTCGCCGCCGGCAGCTCCCAGTAGCCGGCGGCCACGGCCGGACCGGCGATCCAGATCTCCCCCACTTCGCCCGGCGCCACGGGCCGCGACGACTTGGGATCGACGACGGCGAGCCGCGCGCCGGAAGGCGCGGTGCCGCAGCCGATCAGGGTGCGGGCCTCGGCGGCGATCGCTGCGGGCTCCGCCGGTACGCCGCGGTGGCGCAGGAGCTCCGCGGCGGAAAAGGCGCCGACCGTCGCTCCGGCCCCGCGCTCCCCCACCGCGGCGAGGAGGGTGCCCTCGGCCAGGCCGTAGCAGGGGAGAAACGCCTCGGGCCGGAAACCGCAGGGGGCGAAAGCGGCCGCGAAGCGTTCCAGCGTGGCGGCGCGCACCGGCTCGGCGCCGTTGAAGGCCAGGGTCCAGCTCGACAGGTCGAGCTGCTCTCTCTCCGCGGCGCCGATCTTCTCGACGCAGAGGTCGTAGGCGAAGTTGGGGCCGCCGGAGGTCGTGCCGCGGTAG
>DASQPA010000565.1:0-5749 GCA_035644215.1 Thermoanaerobaculia bacterium | reverse complement strand
CGATCGGTTGCTCGGTTTCGTCAAGCAGGAGATGCTCGACCGCAAGTTCGGCCTCGACCGCCAGCACGCCCTGGTGAAGGTCGAGAGCGGCCCGCTGATCAAACGCCAGGCGTAAACCAAGCTGCTGAGAAAGAAAAAGGGGCCCGGAAGGGCCCCTTTTCATTGGCGCTGCAAACCGTTCAGGGCGCCGGGGTGACGTCCACCTGGAAGAGCCCGGCTCCCTCTGTGCCGACGTAGACCCGGCCGGGATGGGTCGGATCGACCGCGAGAGCACCCGAGACGAGCGCCGGCAGGTGGCCGTCGTTGAGCGGCGACCAGGCCTCGCCGAGGTTGCGGCTCAGGAAGACGCCCACCCCGGGCACCCCGGCGAGCAGGCGATCCATGCGTGCCGGGTCGAAGAGCACGACCGTGGCATTCTTGACCTCCTGGGTTGCCCGCTGCCAGCTCCGCGCGCCGTCGTGGCTGACGTAGATGCCGTCTGTGCCGCTCGCCGCGAGCCGGCCCGGCGCCAGGGTGTCGATCGCCAGCTCGAAAAGCGCGCCGCTCCCCAGGCCCTGGCTCGCGAGATGCCAGGTTGCCCCATGGTCGGTGCTCTTGTAGACGCGGTTCGGCTGGGTGGAGAGGGCATAGACGGTCCGCGGATCGAACGGATCGACGTGGAGCTGCACCGCGGTGGCGAGCGTCAGGGTCTTCCAGGTCGCTCCCCCGTCGGTGCTCTTGAAGGTGAGCGCCGGCCCGTGGAGGCAGCCCTGGGCGTCGCCCGGCATGCCACCGGCGTAGAGGACCGTGGAATCCGTGGGATCGACCGCGACGGCGGCAAGGTCCAGGCAGGGGTTGGCCAGCGGCAGCTGGGTCCAGGTCTCACCGCCGTTGTTGCTCTTGGCGATCCGGTGGTTGCCGTCGCGCCCGCTTCCATTCAAGCCGGCATAGACGGTGCTCGGCCGGGACGGGTCGAAGACGAGGAAGCCGGGGGTCTCCGCGAGGACGGGCCGCCAGGCGTCCGACTCGACGCTCCGGGCGGCCTGGCGCAGGCGGACCAGCCCGCTCCCCGAGACTCCGGCGAGAACACCCCCGCTCTGCGGGTTGACGGCGACCAGGGCAACCGTCGTGGCGTGGAGGCCGTGGCTCGCTCCCGCCCACGATCCGGCCCCGTCGACACTCTTCGAAACACCGCTGTTGCCCGCTGCATAGAGCGTCTGCGCCGCCGACAGATCGACGAGCAGGGCGTTGACCCCGGGGCCCACTTTCGTCGTCGCCATCCAGTGGTCGCCCAGGTCGGCGCTCTTCGCCCCGTTGGTGTAGAGCATGCCACCGGGACCGAAGGCCAGGGGGTAGTCAGTCGAAAGGGCGGTCGGGCCGGGGGTGACGTCGACCCAGGTCGCTCCCCCGTCGGCGCTGCGGAAGATGGCCTCGGGCTCGGTCATGGTGCCGGTTGCAACCGCGAAAAGGAACGTGCTGCCGCCGCTGCCGGCGGGCTCGCGCCGCGCCTCCACCCGGACGGCGCCGGCGAAGGGAGTGACCAGGTGGTGCCAGGTCGCCCCGGCGTCGGTGCTCTTGAAGAGGCCGTTCTCGCGCTCGGCGACGTAGAGGACCGAGGTGCTCGCCGGATCGATCGCGATCCCCTCGATGCGATCGTCGTCCAGGCCCTGGGTGGCCCGTTTCCAGCTGTTGCCGCCATCGGTGGTCTTGAACAGACCGCTCGGGACGTTCGTCTGGCTGGCATAGAGGACCGCGGGGCGGACGGGGTCGATGGCGAGCCGGTGGACCCCGAGCGCCGGGAGACCGTGGTTGGCCGGGTTCCACGAGGCGCCGCCGTCGGTGCTCTTCCAGACCCCCTCGCGGGGAGTGCCGGCGTAGAGAGTCTGCGGGTGGACGGGATCGACGGCGATGGCGTCGATCGGCTGCTGGCCGATCTGGCGGGCCTGGAGGATCCAGGTCGCCCCGGCGTCGGTGCTCACGTAGAAGCCGCCCGCGGTCCCGGCATAGAGGGTACGCGAGGGAGCGGGGGCGGCGGCCAGGGTGCGCACGGCGCCGCCGTTCGGCCCCACGGCCGTCCACTTTGCCGCGACGGCGCGTTCCACGGGAGGGGTGGCGGCGAGCAGGGGCAGCGTGGTCAGGAGGAGCGGGAGCCAGCAGAGGGCTCGGGACGGGGGCTGCTGCATGACGGGATACCTCCCCTCGCCTGAGGCGAGAAATCGACCGGCCTCCATGGCCTAGTCATTCTAGGTATAGAATGCCGCATCCATACCTAGAATGTCAAGGCATATCGACGCCTTGACATTCTAGGCGTCCTCGGGCATTCTGACGCGATGAGCAAAGAAGCTCTCGCCCTCCTCCCCGGAACTCTCGACGCCCTGATCCTCAAAACCCTGTCGCGCGGGGCACGGCACGGCTACGCCATCGCCCGCTGGCTGGAGGAGGCGACGGACGACGCCTTGCAGATCGAGGAGGGCTCTCTCTACCCCGCCCTCTATCGCATGGAGAAGCGGGGCTGGATCGAGTCCGACTGGGGGCTCTCGGAGCTCAACCGCAAGGTCAAGTTCTATAACCTCACCGCGGCCGGCAAGAGCCAGCTGGAGATCGAGACCGCCAACTGGAAGCAGTTCAACCGCGCCGTGTCCAAGGTGCTGCTGCCGGCCTGAGGCGCGGACCCGCATGGGCTTTCCCGTCGTCGGCGCCGGCCGCTTCCACTCGCTGCTCTGGAAGACCCCGGTCGAGCGCGAGATCGAATCGGAGCTCGATTTCCACCTGGAGATGCGGGTCCGCGACTACGTCGAGCGCGGCATGGCGCCGGAGGCGGCACGGGCGGCGGCGCTCGCCCGGCTGGGCAACCTCGACCGGGTGCGGGTCGAGTGCCGCCGCCTGGGACGCCTGCGCGACCGCGACCTGCGCCGGGCCGAGCGCTTCGCCGAGCTGCGCCAGGACCTCCGCCTCGCCTGCCGCCGGCACCTGGCCTCGCCGGTCTTCGCCAGCCTTTCGATCGTGACCCTGGCCCTGGCGCTCGCCGCCGCCACGGTCGCCTTCGCCGCCTGCGACGCGCTGGTCTTCGGACCGCTCCTCTTCCCCGCTCCCGACCGCCTCGTCCGCCTGCGGGAGATCGACTCTCAAGGCAACGACCTGGCGGTCTCCCGGCTCGACTACCTCGACTGGCGCCAATCGGGCGAGAGCCTCGTGGCCCTTGCCGCCCTGCTGCCCGCCCGGCGCGGCCTCACCCTGCCGAATGGCGAACGGGTGGTCGGCGTCGAGGCGACGGCCTCGCTTTTCTCCGTCCTCGGCCTCCACGCCGCCCGCGGCGCTCTGCTCTCGACCGCCGACGAGCGCCGCGGCCGACCGCACGACGCCGTCGTCCTCTCGGATCGGCTCTGGCGCCGGCTGGGCGGCGACCCGGATCTCCTCGGCCAGATGCTCTCGCTCGACGGCCGGCCCTATCGGGTTCGCGGGGTCCTCCCGGCCGCCGTCGCCTTCCCCCCCGGGGTCGACCTCTGGGTGCCGCTCCTCCTCGATCTCGGCCCGGCCCGCCAGCCGAGCCGCGACCGCCACGACCTGGCGGTCGTCGGCCGGCTGCGGCCGCGGGTGGGACCGGCGGCCGCCGCCCGCGGGCTGGCGCGCCTCGCCAGCCCCGCGACGCCCGGCTCGGGGCAGCGGGGCGGCGTCCGGGTGACGCCGCTGGCGGACTGGGTGGTGGGCGAGGGGCCGCGGGTCCGGGTCCTCCTGGCCCTGGGCGCGGCGCTCCTCCTCGGTCTCCTCGCCGGCTGCTGTATCGTCAATCTCCTCATCTCCCGCGCCGAGGGGCGGCAGAGGGAGCTCGCCCTGCGGGCCGCCTTGGGTGCCAGCCGTGGGCGCATCCTCCGCCAGCTGACGACCGAGGGCGCTCTCCTCGCCCTCCTCGCGGCGGCCCTGGCGCTGCCGTTCGCGACCGCCGCCCTGGAGCTCGTCCGGACGCGCTTCGCGGAGCTCGCCAATGCCGCCGGCACCGCCGGGATGGCCGGGAGGGGACTCGCCACGAGCTTCGCGGCGGCGCGCCTGGCCGGGCTCGCCTGGAACGATCGAGTCGCCGGCTTCTTCGCCGTGGCGGCGGCCGCCGCGGCTCTCGCCGTCGGCCTCGTCCCGGCCCTCGCCGCCACGCGCGGCCGGAGGCCCTCTCTGGGGAGGCGGCATCTGCGCGACGTCCTCGTGGTGACCGAGATCGCCGTCGCCACCACCCTCCTGGTCGGGAGCGGCCTCACCGCGCGAAGCTACCTCCGCCTGCGTACCGCCGATCCGGGCTTCGCCGCCGTCTCCCTGGTCACCGCCGAGCTGGATCTCACCGGGGAGCGCTATCCGCCCGCCGTCCGCCGCACGCTCTCCCCGGCGCTCGAAGCGCGGCTCGCCCGGGTTCCCGGCGTTCGCGCGGTGGGGAGCACGAGCTTCGCGCCGTGGAGCGGGAAGCGCACCGATCCGCCGTTTTTGGTGACCTGGCGGCCCCCGGGCCAGCCGGTGCGAACCCTCGCCGCCGAGTGGCGCAGCGTCAGCCCGGGCTTCTTCCCGACCCTGGGCATTCCGCTGCTCGCCGGCCGTCTCCCTCGCGTTGATACCGCCAATACCCCGGATACCCCTGAAATCGAGATCGCCGTCGACCGCACCCTCGCCCGACGCTGGTGGCCGGCCGGTGGCGCCCTGGGGGAGCGGCTCGAATTGGGCAATCCGGGACGGCCGGTGCGGGTGGTCGGCATCGTCGGCGCCATCGCCGACGTTTCCCTGGACACCGCGCCGCGGCCGACCGTCTTCCTCCCCTACCCGCGGCGCCCCTGGCGGACCCTCACTCTCGTGGCGCAGGCGGCCGGCGATCCCACAAGGGTCGCAAGGGCCGTTCGCCGGGAGATCACGGCCTTCGATCCCGACCTACCCCTCGTCGACGTGGGGCCGCTCGCCCGCAACCGCACCGCCGCTCTTGCCGCTCCGCGCGCCAGCCTCCTCGTCCTCGTTCTCTTCGCAATTCTCGCCCTGGCCCTGGCGGGGATCGGCGTCTACGACCTGCTGGCGGCGGGAGTGGACGAACGCACTCCGGAGATCGCGGTCCGGATGGCGCTCGGCGCGCCACCGCGAGGCGTACTCCGCCTCGTCCTCTACCGCGGCCTGCTCCTTGCCGGCTTCGGGCTGGGGTTGGGGCTCATCGCCGCGGCCTGGCTTGCGCGCTTCCTCCCCACCATCCTCTACGCCACCTCTCCCACCGACGTACTTTCCTACGTCATACCGGCGCTCCTGCTCGTCGGGATGGCGCTCGCGGCGGGGCTCCTCCCGGCGCGCCGCGCCACCCGGATCACTCCGGCGGCAGTGCTCAAGGGTCCGTAGCCCTATCGGATCGGCGCCTTTTTACCCTCGGCCCGGCAGGGCCTGCGGGAAGCCGTATTCCAGGCGGAGATGGCGGAAGGTGGCGAGGAACTGCTGGCGGGCGGCGCGGCGGAGGTGGAGCGTGCTCGCCAGGACCTCCCGCGCCCCTGCCTCGCGCGCCGCCGCGAAGAGCGGCCGCAGGGCCTCCTCGCCGTCGTTGACCCCCGGCCGCACCGGGGCGAAAACCACCCGGGTGTCGATCCCCTCCTCCGCCAGCTGGCAGACGGCGGAGAGGAGCGCGCGGGGCTCCGACCCGCCCGGTTCCAGGCGGGCGGCGAGGTCCGGATCGGCGGCCGGGATCATCACGTCGACCGAGACCGCGTGGCGGCGGTCCAGCTCGGTCAGCAGCTCCAGATGGCGCAGGATCAAGGGGGACCGG
>DASQPA010000564.1:0-6893 GCA_035644215.1 Thermoanaerobaculia bacterium | reverse complement strand
AGGCGAGGAGGTCGTCGCGGTCGGGCGCTGCCAGAACCTCGTCCAGGGTGTCCCGCCGGCGCTCACGGGCGAGGCCGGCGGCGCGGGCCAAGAGGTGGAGGTCGTGGTTGCCGAGGACGGCGATCACCCGGTCCTCGTCCTGGCCGGCGGCCCAGCGCAGGACGGCGAGCGAGCTTGGGCCCCGGTTGACCAGGTCGCCCACCAGCCAGAGCCGGTCCTGCCGGGGCGAGTAGCCAATGCGGGCGAGCAGGCGCTCCAGAGTGGCGAAGCAGCCGTGGACGTCGCCGATCGCGTAGGTCGCCATGCCGGCCGCAACCTTGTCGCAACCGGCGTACCAAGGCAAGTCGGCAGAACGACGCCCGAAGTTTCCGGATTGACGCCCGGCCGGTAGGACCGTAAGCTCCACGGTCGGATGTACGCAAAGAGGAAGATTGGAGATCGAGGATGAGTGCGGAAGTTTACGATGTGGTTGTCATCGGCGGGGGTCCGGCCGGGTCCACCGCGGCCTTGGTCCTGGCGCGGGAGGGATTCCGGGTCCTGGTCCTCGAGCGCGCCGCCTTCCCGCGCTTCCACATCGGCGAATCGTTTCTCCCCTACAACCGGACGCTCGTCGAGGAACTGGGATTGGGCGAGGAGCTCTCCCGCATCCCGCAGGTCGAGAAACGCGGCGCCGCCTTCGTCACCGGTTCCGGCAAAGACCGCATGTCCTTCCCCTTCAGCCTGGGTCTCGCCACCGAATGGGGAGCCGAGAGCATCGCCTGGAACATCGAGCGCGCTCCTTTCGACGCCATGCTGCTCGACGCGGCCAGAAAGGCGGGGGCCGAGGTGCGCCTGGAGACCCCGGTCAAGGGAATTCTGAAGCTCGCGGACGGCGACGTGCGGCTGGCGGTCGAGGGGGGCGAGATCGCCGCCCGCTACCTGATCGACGCCTCGGGCCAGGCCACCCTGGTGGGCAAGCATTTGCGCCTGCGCCGCGTCCTGCCGCACTTGAAGAAGGTCGCCTACTTCGGCCACTTCGAAAACGTCGTCCGCGATTCGGGCGACGCGGGCGGCTACCCCCTGCTCGTGCTCTGCGAGGAAGGGTGGTTCTGGAGCATCCCCCTGGACGAGACGCGGACCTCGATCGGTCTCGTCATGCACGCCGAGATCGCGCGCCGAGTGGCGATCCCGCCCGATCGCATGCTCGCCTGGGGGATCGCGCGCTGCCCGGAGCTCGCGGCGCGCACGGCGCACGCCACCGCCCCGGAGAAGAACCACATCCTCGCCGACTTCAGCTATCGCTGTGAGCCCTATGCCGGGCCCGGGTACTTCCTGGTCGGCGACGCCGCCACCTTCGTCGATCCGGTCTTCTCGACCGGCGTCTGTCTGGGGATGATGAGCGGGCGCGAGGCCGCTCGCGGCATCGCCGCCATCCTGCGCGGCAAGACGAAGAACGCGGTACGCAAGCGCTACTGCCGCTTCATCCGCCGCAGCACGGCACCCTTCTTCCGCATGATCGGCCTCTACTACCAGCACGCCTTCCGCGAGCTCTTCCTGGAAGGCCAGGGGCCGCTCGGGGTGCACCGGGCGATCATCTCGATCCTCGCCGGGCATGTCTTCCCCAAGCTCGCCTGGTCGCTGCGCTGGCGGATGTGGTACTTCGAGCTGTTGCTGTTCTTGAACCGCAACTTCCAGATCGTCCCCCGGCACGAGCGCTTCTCGCTGTTCGCCTCCGGGGAGCCGATCACCGGCGTGATCTCCACCGCCGGCCTGCCGCGCCCCGAGCGCGCGTGACGGGCTACGAGGTCCTGGGCTCGGAACCGGCGGGGGAGGGCTGGGTCCTCGCCGTCCGCATCCCTGCCGACAGCCCCCTGTTCGCCGGCCACTTTCCCGGCCATCCCATCCTGCCCGGGGTGGCCCACCTGGGGCTCGTCACCCGGGCGCTCTCCGACTGGCGAGGGCGGGAGGTCGCCCTGGCGGCGGTGCCCGCGCTCAAGCTGCGCCGGCCGGTCGGGCCGGGCGAGACCGTGGAAGTGTGCCTCGCCGCGCCGGGCGAGGACGGCAGCGTCGGCTTCAGCCTGACGCGCGACGGCCTGTCCCTGAGCCGCGGGACGGTGATTCCAGGCGAGCCCGGGGGGGCCGGCGCTTGGCGCTGATCGAGGGGCCTCCGGCGGTCGAGTCGCTCCTCCCCCACCGGGACCCCATGCGCCTGGTGCGGGTGATCGTCGAGGCGGACGTCGAGCGCGGCCGTATCCACTGCATCGCGGTGATCCCGGGGGACAACCCGCTGGCGGCGGGAGATCGCGCGCCCGCCTTTATCGGCCTCGAAGCCGCCGCCCAGGCCGCCGCGGCCCTGGAAGCCATCGGCCGGCAACGGGAACCAGCCGCCGCAGGCCCGCGGCTCGGCTACCTGGTGGGGGTGCGCGAGGCGACCTTCCACGCTCCCGACCTCCCGGTGGCGGCGCCGCTCGCGGTCACCGTCCAGGCCGCCGGCAGCGCTCCGCCGCTGGCCGTTTACGAGGTCCGAGTCGAAGATCCGGACGGCGATCTCCTCGTGACCGCCACCCTCAGCACCTACGTCGCTGCTTAGATTTTCAGCGCTCCGGCCAGATCTTGCGGAAGCAGAACCACTGGTGGGGGTCTCTTCGGATGGCGGCTTCCAGCTCGGCGCCGAAGCGGCCGATCGCCGCGGAGAGGTCGGCCTTGCGGTCGCCGCTGACGGCGACCTCAATGGGCGGCCGGAGGAACGAGCGGTAGCGGCGCCGTCCCTCGCGGACGATGAAGACCGGCACCAGAGGTACCTCCGCGGCGCGGGCGAGGGCGGCTGGGCCGACCGGCAGGGGGAACGGACGGCCGCCGAAGAGGGGGATCTCGATCGCCCGGCCGCCGGTGCGCGGCCGATCCCCCTGGAGGGCCACGATCTCCGCGTCGCGCAGGGCCTCCAGCATGGCCATCCCGAGGTGGGCGTCGTCGACGGCGAAGTGGGTGATGTAGAGCCCCTTGGCCTGGCGGTCGATCAGCTCGCGGATGAAGGCCTGGGCCTTGGGATCGGTCTCCGCCTCGCGCACCACGTGGACCCGCCGGCCCTCGCGGTTGGACGGCGACATCGAGCCCGCCTCCCAGTTTCCCAGGTGGGCGGAGAGGAGGATGAACCCCCTCCCCGAGTCGAGGAGCTGGTGCCAGGTCTCGCCGCCCTCGACGCTGATGTCGAAGGTGCGGTCGGTCGCCAGGCGCTCGTAGCGCTCGGAGAGGCACCAGGCGAAGTTGTGGAGGGTGCGCCAGATCCGCCTCTCCCGCTCCCACCAGGAGCAGGGGCCGAGGACGGCTTCGAGGTTGGCGGCTACGGCGTTGCGGATGTTGCGCAGACAGACGAAGAAGAACGCGGTGAAGAGGAAGATGACCGGTCCCACGGCCCAGTCGGGGAGGGCCGACACCCCCCAGCAGTGGAGGCGGAACCAGAAGACCCCGGTGACGTAGAGCGGCCCCAGGAGGCGGCGGAGGACACCGGCCTCCGGGGCGTGCGGCGGGGACGCCGGGGACGCCGCGGGCGCCGCGGTGGTCATGCCGCTTCCCCTCTCCCTGGGCGGCCGGCACGGAGGGCTTCGAGCGCCGGCAGGACGAAGACCGTCGCCACCAGGCAGAAGAAGACCCCCAGGGCGACGATCAGGCCGGCGTTGCCGAGGCCCGGGATGCGCGACGAGCCGAGGCTGCCGAAACCGGCGGTGGTGGTGAGCGCGGCGAGCGACAGCGCCACCCCGGAACGCTCGACCGACCCGGCGATTCCTCCCATGGTCCCTGAAGTATCGCCCAAAGCGCCGTAGACGGCGTAGACCCCGAGGTCGATGCCGTTGCCGAGGAGGACCGGGAGAGTCGCGATGCAGAGGAGGTCGATGCTCCGGCCGGCGAGCCCCCAGAGGCCGAAGACCCACAGGCAGCCGAGGGCGAGCGGCAGGGCGGCGAGCAGGGCCTCGATCGGCCGGCGCCGAAAGGCGATCGCGACGACGACGGCGAGGAGGAGGGCGGCGAGGACGCTCGACCGCAGCATGTCGGAGAGGCCGACCGCCTGGAGCTCCGCGCCCACCCGCGGGGTCGAGGCGATCGCCACCTCGGGCGCTGCGGCGGAGAGGGCGCGGAGCACCTCGGGGGGCGGTTCCGCCGCCCAGCGGCCGGCCGGCGCGCGGACGTGGACGGCGACCGCCGTCTCCCCTTGCGGGCCGGGCACGGCGCGGACCAGCTCGGTCATCGCCGAGGGCCAGGCCCCGGGGGGCGGCGTTCCCGGGTCCTCGCCCCGGCCGAAGGCGCGGAGGGCGGCGAGCGCTCCGGCGAAGCGGTCGAGCCGGAAGCCCGCCGTTTGGAGCTCCTTCTCCAGATGGTCCGCCGCGGCGGCGAAGGGGAGGGAGCGCAGGGCGGCGAGGCGTGCGGTCTTCTGCGCGGCGCTCACCATCCAGTCGGCGGGGGAGGTGATGTCGGCGCCTTGTCCCAGGGCCTTTTCGAGGATCTGCCGCACCCGCGCCGCGTCGGAGAGCGCGCTTTCCAGGTCGCGGTCGCGGAGGACCACGGTCGTGGTGTCGAGCCCCAGGCCGAATTTCTCGAACAGCATCCGCTCGGCCGTCGTCGCCTCGGGGTCCTCCGGGCGCAGGGTGCGCAGATCCGGGTTGAGCGACAGCCGCGGCAGCCCGGCGGCGGCGACGAGGGAGAGGACGAGGGTGGCGCCGAGGACGAGGCGGGGCCGGCGGCGGGTGAAGCCGACCAGGGTGCGGAAGAGCGGGGTCCAGAAGCGGCGCAGGAGGACCGTGCCGCCATACCGGCTCGCCTTTGGGAAGGCGGCGAGCAGGGCGGGGAGGAAGATCGCCGTGGCGGCGAGGATCGAGAGGATGCCCAGGGCGAGGACCTGGCCCATCTCGCGCAGAGGGCGGAAGTGGGCGAGCCCGAGGGCCGAGAGGGTCACCGCGGTGGTCAGGGTGGCGGCCAGGATGGCCGGCCCGGTCTGGCGGAGGGCGCCGAGGATCGCCGCGGCGCGGCTCTCGCCGCCGGCCAGGAGCAGGCGGAAGCGGGCGCCGCCGTGGATGCCGTAGTCGATCCCCATCCCGAGCAGGGTGGCGATGAAGGCGATCCCCACCACCGTCAGGCTCCCCAGGAGGAGGCTGGTGGCCGCCGCCGCCCAGACCAGGCCGACGGTCACCGTGGCGAAGAGCGCCGCGGTCATCACCAGCCCCTCGAAGCCGGAGAGCACCAGGAGGCCCACGGTGAGGATGGAGGAGAAGGTGATGCGGATCATGTCCTCGCGGATGATCCTCTCGTCATGGGCGGCGTAGATCGGCCCTCCCACGGCGCGGAAGACGAGGGGGATCCCGGCGACACCGGACTCGCGGCGCACCGCGGTAACCGCCGAATAGGCCTGGTCGAGCGCGGCGAGGAGCGCCCTGCCGCCCGCCGGGTCGAGCTCCGAGCGCGCCGGGGTGACCATGAGGAGGACGGCGTCCTTGTCGCGCGACAGGAAGGCCCCGGTCGCGAGGTCGATGGGGAGCGCCGAGCCGGCGGCGGCGAGGAAGCCTTCCGAGAAGCCCAGCGGGTCGGCGGCGAAGAAGGGGGCGGCGAAGCTCCCGGCCGGGCTGGTGAGAGTCTGGCGCAGGTAGCCGACCCGTTCGTGCAGGACGGCCGGGTCGAGGCGCCGCGCCATCTCGCGGCGGACCTGCTCGGTATCGCCACTCAGAAGGAGAGGCGCGCGGGGGGCCACCCAGCGCAGGAAGAACGCCTCGTCCTCCGCCGTCAGGCCGTAGCGGGCGTTCGCCACCAGGGGGCTCTTCGCCAGCTCGGTCGCCAATTGCTCGGCGGCGTCGACGAGGACTCCCGGGTCCTCCGGCCTGCCGCCTTTTGCCTCGACGATCACGAACAGCTTCTCGAAGCCGCCGAAGGTCGTCAGGAAGGTGCGGTAGTCGCGCGAGGCCGGGGCGTCGCGCGGCAGGAGGGCGGTGAGGTCGGTCAGCAGGCGCAGGCGCAGGGCGGGCACGAGGGCGACCAGGGTGAGCGCCAGGACGACCCCGAGCACCGTGCGCGGCCGGCGCACGAGGAGGTCGGCGAGCTCTCTCCCCTTCATGCCGAGGCCCCCGCGTCGACCACCAGGGCCTGGCCGGTGATGGCGGCGGCCCGCTCGGAGAGCAGGAAGACGACGGCGTCGGCGACTGCGGCGGCGGAGGTCCCCCCGGGCAGGCACTCGCCGGCGCGCAGGGCCGCCATCGCCGCCGCCGGCAGGGCGGCGGTCATGTCGGTGGCGATGAAACCGGGGACGACGGCGTTCACCCGCACGTTGCGCTTCCCCACCTCGCGGGCGAGCGAGCGGGTGAGCCCCAGGGTGCCCGCCTTGGCCGCGGCATAGGCGGCCTGCCCGGCGACGCCGTGCAGGGCGGAGAGCGAGGCGACGTTGACGATCGCCCCCCGCCGCCGGTGCATCATGCCGCGCAGCACCGCCCGGCAGCAGCGGAAGAGCCCTCCGAGGTTGCCGTCGACGACCGCGTCCCAGTCGGCGTCCGGGGTGAAGGCGAGGAGCGATTCGCGCAGCTGCCCGGCATTGTTGACCAGGCCGCCGAGCGGTCCCAGGGCGGCCTCGACCTCGGCCACCAGCTCGTCCGGGCGGGCGCGGTCGGCGAGGTCGAACGGGAAGGCGCGGGCTCGACCCCCCGTGGCCGTCTCGACCGCCCGCGCCGCTGCCTCGTCGGTTCGGTAGGTGAAGGCCACCGCGTCCCAGCCGTCCCCAGGGGGGGCCGTCACGAGCGCCTCGACGATGGCGCGGCCGATCCCCCGGCTGCCGCCGGTGACGAGGATCGTGCCCATCATCGATCCGGCGGCCGGGAAGGCCGGGGCGAGTCGAACCGCGCCCAGGTGACCGCCCGGGCGATGCGCAGGCTGTCGAGCAG
>DASQPA010000563.1:0-8329 GCA_035644215.1 Thermoanaerobaculia bacterium | reverse complement strand
ACGCTCTCCACCTCGCGCGCTGCTTCGAGTGCGGCGAGCGGCGCCTCGATCGGCTGACCCGGATGAACCGCTCCGGGCAGGTCGAGCCGCGGTCGCCCTGCGCCGCCTGCGGCTGGAGTTGAGCTGGATGGCCAGGCGGCGGATCGCCATCGTGGGCTCCGGCTTCGCCGGATCGATCCTCGCCCGGGTCCTGGCGCGCCAGGGACACGAGGTCACTCTTCTGGATCGCGGCCGCCATCCGCGCTTTGCCCTCGGCGAGTCCTCGACTCCGCTCGCCGCCCTCTCCCTGGAGCGCCTCGCCGCCCGCTACGACCTGCCCGATCTCTCCGACCTCGCCGCCTACGGCCGCTGGCGGCGCCGCCTGCCGGAGCTCCGGCGCGGCCTGAAACGCGGCTTCACCTTCTACGCCCACCGCCCGGGCGGGCCCTATACCAACGGCCCGAACAACGACCACCGGCTCCTGGTCGCCGCAGCCCCTCCGACGCGGTGGCCGACAGCCATTGGCTGCGGGAGGACGTCGATCATCACCTGGCCCGCCGCGCCGCCGTGGCCGGGGTCGATCTCGTAGAGGGGGCGGAAGTCCTTACCGTGGAACGACATCCAAACGCCTGGCACCTCGTGGGGAGGCAAGGAGAGCGCGAGGTCCGCCTCGTCGCCGACCTCCTGGTGGACGCCTCCGGCACCGGCGGCTTCCTCGCCCGGCACCTGCCGATCGCCTCGGCCCTCGATCGAGTTCAGCTGCGCACCAGCCTGGTCTACGGGCACTTCGCGGACGTCCCCTCTTTCCCCGCGGTCGCCAAAGACGCCAGCTTTCCGCCCGGTCCCTACCCGGACGAGCAGGCCGCCGTGCACCACGTCCTTGAGGAGGGATGGATGTACGTCCTCCCCTTCGACCACGGGGTGGTGAGCGCCGGGGTGGTCCTGGCGCGACCGGCGGCGCGGGAGAGGGCCGCCCGGCTGTCACCGGAGTGTGCCTGGGCGGAGATCCTGGAGCGCTACCCGACCCTCGCAGCCCAGTGGGGCGGCGCCCAGCCGGTACGGCCGATCGCCACCGTGCCGCTCCTCCAGCACCGCCTGGCGCAGGCCGCCGGCCCCGGCTGGGCTCTCCTGCCCCACGCCTTCTGCTTCCTCTCCCCTCTGTTCTCGACCGGCATCGCCTGGAGCCTTCTCGCCGTCGAGCGCCTCGCCCTCCTCCTGGAAGAAGACGAGGCGGCGCTCGACTCCGGCCTCGACCGCGGTCTCGATCGCTATAGGGCCCTCCTCGCCCGCGAGGCGGAGCAGGTGACCCGGCTGGTCGAGGGGGCCTACCGAGCGGCGGGCCGCGACTTCGACCTCCTCGCCGCCTACTCCGATCTCTACTTCGCGGCCGCCAGCTTCGCCGAGATCCGCCAGCGGCTGTTCGAAACCGCGGACGACGGCGGGGCCTGGGCCTGGCAGGGGTTCCTGGGGAGCACCGACCCGGTGCTCGGGGAGGCCCTCGGAGCGATCCTCGCCGCGCTCGACGAGATCCTGGCCCTTCCCCCGAAACGGCTTTCCGACAACGTCAAAGGCCGCTTCGCCGCCGAAGTCGGCCGGGCCATCGCGCCGCGCAACCTGGCCGGCCTCGCCGACCCCTCCCGGAACCGCCTCTATCCCGTCGACCTGGCGCCGCTCCTCACCGGCGCCCCCCTCCTGGGTTTGAGCGAGGCCGCGCTCCGGCAGCGAACCGACCGGCTGCGCGGCGCCACCGAGGACGGCGCGGAGGTCTGGCCGGCCGATCGATCGTAACCGTGCGGCCAAGTTGGCCCGCGGCTTGCTTTATCCCCCAGGTGTAGTGAGGTAGGACCCGAAGTCCAACACTGTCAACGGCTACGGCCGAAAGGAGAACACCATGGGACTGGCAAATCAAGCGGCCAACAACGAGGTCAAGGGCGCCGGTAAGGTGGCCGAAGGCAAGGCGAAGGAAGTGGTCGGCGCGGCCTCCGGCCGGCTCGGCGAGGAGCTCGCGGGCAAGGTCGAGAAGAACGTCGGCAAGGTCCAACAGAAGCTCGGCCACGCCGAGGAGCGGGCCGCCAAGTAGCTCATCTCTCCCCCGCGGTTCCTCCGCGGTCGGCGGGGAGGAGGATGCCGAGGCAGCTGCCGGCCTTCTCCTCCCTGCGATACCCGCCTTTTCACCCGTCTCAACAAAACTCCCTCCGAGGTGTCTCTCCCAGGGAACACGAGAGCTTTGCTGTGGCGCTCCCCGCCAGGGGTGGCTGGGTGCGCCTTTGCCCTATCACCCTCGAAAGGAGGTTGTCGATGAGGTATCGTCGATGGATCATCGCCCTGACCCTGGCCGCTTTTCTCGGGCCGGCCCCGTCTTCTCAGGCGGGGATCAAAGATCTGCTGCACCGCAAGGAAAAAAAGAAACAGGAGCAGGCGCAGGTCGGTCTCTGCATCAAACAGCGCGCCTGGATCGGCTATTACCAGGATGACGACGGCGTTCGCGCCGCCGTCCGCGACACGCAGAGCACCGAAAACGATCAGGACTGGATCGGCCTGCGATTCACCGAGTACGACGGGCCGCGCATCCGGCTGGGTGTGCTCAAGGTGATCAACAAGTCGGCCGAGTCCGAGGAGCGGGGGTGGGCCGAGAAGATCGAGGTGCCGGTCTCGGGCATCCAGGAGATGTTGACCGTGGCGCTGTACAACACCCGACGCTTCGACGTCGTCGAGCAGAAGCGCATCCAGGAGGTCGAGGGCCAGCAGGCGCGCAAAGACGTCGTGGAGCCGAGCCCGACCTCGATCGTCAACATGGGCAAGGTGCTCGGAGTGCAGTACCTGGTCTATGGCACGGTCAACGAGTGGACCCCGGACCGCGCGCACCGCAGCGTGGGATCGGGTGGCCTGCCCGGCCTTGGCGGCCTGGGCGGCATGTTCAAGGGCGGTAAGAACGAGGCCGAGGTCGCCATCACCTTCAGCCTGACGGACGTCTCCAACGGACAGATCCTCTATACCACCGCGGAACGGGCGCGGATGGGGGAGTGGAGCTTCGGCGTCGGCGGTCCTGAGGGGGGAGGGGGTACGACCCAGAAGACACCCGTCGGCTATGCCATCCAGGCCTGCGCCAACAAGGCGGCCTTCAAGATCGCCACCTTCCTCCGCAACCGCAAGTGGCGGGGTTCGGTGGTCGACATCAAGGGGCCGGACATCTACATCAACGCCGGCAACCAGCAGGGGATGGCCCCGCAGACCAAGCTCTCGGTGAACGCCGTCAAGGGCATCGTCCGGGATGCCGAGAGCGGCACGATTCTGGGCGAGGACCTGCGGGGCATCGGAACCCTGGAAGTGATCGTCGTCCAGACCGGCTTCTCGGTGGCGCGGGTGATCGACGGGTGCAAGGGGATCAAGAAGGGCGACCGCGTCGAGCTGGCAACCGCACCGGTGCCGCCGCCCACGACCCCGGAATGCGCCGCTCTGGACGTCACCGCCTCCCTCTGAGATTTTCTTCCCTGCTTGTGATTCGAACCGCAGGCTCGCCCAACTAGGGCGAGCCTGTGAGCGTCACCGGAGACCCGGAGACCCGGATGCGGTGTCCCTCCGGGGTGGCGAGCGCGAGGTAGAACTGCTTGCTGCCCAACTTCGGCATCGGGAAGTCGAAGGTGTGAGAGCCGCTGGCGCCGGCCGCGAGATCGAGCCGCGGGTTGGAGCCCGCGGCGGGCAGGTCGGAATCGAGGATCAAGTAGCGCTGCCCCTGCGTGTCGGTCAAGACCGAGCTCTCCGCGTCGAGAACCGCCGACAGCGGCTGCTCGCCGGTATTCTTGAAGCTCACGGTCACCCGCAGGCCCCCTTCGTCCCGGCGCGCGATCGAGAGCATCTGGGCCGAGAGCCGGGAGAGGTCCGCGACGGGAGCCGGGGTCTCGGTCTCGTGGACCGGCGGCTTCACCGGCGGCGGAGGCGGTACGGTGCCATGTACCGCGGTCGAGTCCTCCGGCTTGGGGTCCGGCGCTTTCTGTTGGGCTGGGTTCGTCTGATTCGTCTTGACCGTGCTGGGTTTTTTCCCGGAGCCTCCGCCGACCAGCGGCTTCGGTTCGGTCTTGCCTTGCGACGAGAGATCTTGCTCGGTGCCCGAAGGGACGTCGACCGTTGGGGATGATGGGTGTGGGGCCAGGACCTTGGTATAGAGCACGGAGGCCATCAGCACGGCGCCGGCCGCGCCGGACGCCTTGAGCACCCACCCACGCCGGGAGGAAGTCGGGCCGGGCGGAAGAGGGGCCGGCGGAGGGGCGGTGACGACCGGTGCCGGCGCCGCCACCTCCACGACGGGCTCCGGCCGGACAGCCGGCTTCGCCACGAAGACGTTGCCCTCGGGGATGCGGAGAAAGAGGACAGGCGTCGCCCACTCGAAGGTCTCCGGCGTGGCCGAGTGGATCGCCTGCCGGCCCTCGGTGAGCGCCTCGTCGATCGAGTCGCCGCGCGCCAGGTGCCGGTAGAACGCGGCGCTGAAGCCGATGGCGGAGCGGTCGGAGATCGGCCGCTGCATGGCGACCACCGCGGGCACGCCGCCGAGCACGAGGGCGGTGGCGACCCCGCGAAAGGGATTGTCCCCTCCCTGGCCCCGGGCGCGCGCCGTGTCGCAGGCGTTGAGCACCACGACCCCCAGCGAGCGCAGGTCCTTGAGCTTGGTGGCGAAGGCTCTGCCGCTCACCAGATCGAGCGAGCCGTCCGGCGCTTCGAAGGCGAGCATCCCCTCCCCGGTCGTGGCGTCGAAGGTACCGTGGCCCATGAAATGGAGGACGTTGAAGGTGTCGGCCGACAGCAACTCGCGCAGGGCTCCGGCGGAGACGTGCGAGAGGAACTGCACTTCAATGCCGGCAGAGCTTCGATTCAGCTCGTCGAGCCCTCGCATCTCCTCGTCGAGATCGAGCGGCGTCAGCTCCCGCGGGCTGGCGCCGACCGCGAGGATGCGCAACGGCGGCGTAAAGGGGATCGGCTGCGAGGAACGGGGGACGTCTAAGTAGCGGACGAGGGAGGTCTGGCGGGAGAGCGCGAAGAAGTCCTCGGTCTCGTCGTTGAGCAGCTCCCACGGCAGATCGGCCAGGGCTCCCGTCTCCCGGTCGCCGGGGTCAATCTTGATCTTCAGGCGCAGGCCGAGGTCGGTCGATTTCTCGAGCTGGCCCCGGCTCTTGTCGAGGAGGCTGCGGACCTGGCCCTGAAAGACCGCATGGTAGAGCTCGGCCCCGACTTCGAGCGGCGGTCGGGCGTCGAGGCTCGGAGAGGCGCTCGGCGGGAGGAGGTTCCGGGAAGGGCCGAGCGGTCCCAGCCCCGCCTCGCCGATCGAGGGGATGGAAAAGCCGACGTTTCCCTCCCCGAAAGGCGAGCGGAGCACCCGGGCGCGGAACCCTCCGCGCGAGGTGGTGTCGAACTGGAGCACGAAGTCTTCAAAGCGCATTTGCCTTTGAGACACGCCTCACCCGCTTTTGTTGAGGCCGCCTCCGGGTCAGCGGCGGGAGCCGGCGTCGGCGCAGAGCGCCGACGCCGGTCGACCTTGGGAGCCTTCAGGGGATCAAGCGAGCTCGCCGCAGTCGGCGACGACGATCTTCTTGCGGGTGGCACCGCTCGGCGAGCCCAGCGCCTCGATCTGTTTCACCACGTCCATCCCCTCCGACACCCGGCCGAAGACGACGTGCTTGCCGTCGAGCCAGGGGGTGGCGATGGTGGTGAGGAAGAACTGCGAGCCGTTGGTTCCCGGCCCGGCGTTGGCCATCGAGAGGAGGCCCGGCTCGGTGTGCTTGAGCTGGAAGTTCTCATCGGCGAACTTGGCGCCGTAGATCGACTTGCCGCCGGTGCCGTTGTGGTTGGTGAAGTCGCCCCCCTGGCACATGAACTGGGGGATGACGCGATGGAAGGTGCTCCCCTTGTAGCCGAAGCCCTTCTCGCCGGTACAGAGGGCGCGAAAGTTCTCCGCCGTCTTCGGCACGACGTCGGCCTCCAGCTCCATGACGATCCGGCCGAGCGCTGCGCCGTCGGCCTCCATGTCGAAAAAGACGCGTGGTTTGCTCATGGGGCGAGACGATATCATGCAGATCCTGCGACTGTCTTCGGAAGTTGCTGGAGAGGCCCTCCGCTTTCCTCCCCGTGGTGTAAACTCCGAGCAACGAGTCTACCGACAGAGCATCGAGCGGCGGGAGCCGCAAGGAGGACCGGGATGAGCCCCAGGCGGGTGGCGGTCGCTCTCTTCCTCTTCGCGTTCGGCAGGGCCATGACGGCGAAACCGGCGGAGCCGGCCGCGCCGGCCGGGAGGCTGTTCGACGGCGCGGGGCCGCTGCCGGCCACGGTGCGGGTGCAGGTCGCCAAGGCTCTGCCACCGCTCACGATCCGGCTCCTCCCTCCCACCGGAGGGGCGGCGACCGCCGGCGCGGCGGAGCCGCACGAGATCGGCCGCCTGGAGATCGCCCGGCCCGGCGAGCCGGCGGTGTTGCAGACGATCGTCGTGCGCGGCACCGGCAACGCCGAATCGCTGGCGCGTTTCAGCCGAATGGAAGATGCGAACTTCGACGGCTATGCCGACCTGCTGGTGGCCCACGATGGCGGCGATGGCGGCAATGTTGGCGCCAAGGGGATCGGCTACGAGTTCTATCTCTTCGATCCGCCGAGCGGCACTTTCGTCCAGGACGAGCTCGCGCAGGAGATGTCGGCGCAACTTCAGGGGGATCTGGAGATCCAGCGGATCACGGGTGGGATCACGCTACGCCATCGGACTCAGGGTTGTTCGACCGGATTCGTCTGGCTCGAACGGTTCATCGTCGAGGGCGGTCACCTGGTGAAGGTCGAGGAACAGGAGCTGTCGCCGACACCGGCGGGCTGCTATGCGGTGCAGCGGCGGCGCGGTCCGGGGGGTGGGCTGGTCGAGATCGCCCGCTATCTCGCCGCGGAGCTCGCGGCCCCCAACTGATCTGTCGCCTCCGCCGGTCCCACCGGCAGCTCCCAGGGGCCCTGGCGCGTCGGCGCTTGCAGCGCCTTCTTCAGGACGCGCAGAAACCGGGATCGCGGCCAGTCGACCGCCCCGAAGCGGGCCAGGTGCTCAGTGTAGCTCTGGCAGTCGACGAGCTCGAAGCGCCAGGCGAGGAGATTGGCGAGGAGGGTGGCGAAGGCGACCTTCGAGGCATCGGGGACGTCGGCGTACATCGACTCGCCGAAGAAGACCGCTCCCAGCGAGAGGCCATAGAGCCCGCCGACCAGCCGCCCGCCCTGCCAGGTCTCGATCGAGTGGGCGAGGCCGCGGCGGTGGAGAGCGGTGTAGCCGGCGAGCATGGGTGGGGTGATCCAGGTGCCGTCCTGCTCCGGGCGGTTGGCCTGGGCGCAGCCACGCATCACCCGCTCGAAGGCGGTGTCGGCGCGCACCTCGAAGGTGCCCTGGCGCATCACCTTGCGGAGCGAACGTGGCAGGTGGGCCTCGCCGGGGAGGAGGACGAAGCGTGGATCGGGGCAGAACCAGAGGAGGGGGTAGCCCTCGTGCGGCCAGGGGAAGATCCCCTGGCGGTAGGCGGTGAGCAGGGTCTCGGGGTCGGGCCGGCCGCCGATCGCCAGCACCCCTTCCTCGTTGGCCGAGGTGGGAGGAGGGAAGACGACGGCCCGGCGACGAAGGAGGCCCATGGCAAGGCTATTCGACGACCAGCACGGCGGCGCCGTGGACCCGGCCGCCGCGCAGAGCGGCCAGGGCCTCGTTGGCCTGGGCCAGGGGGAACGGGGTGACCTGGGTCTCGATCGGCACCTGGGGCGCCAGAGCAAGGAACTCCTCGGCGTCGCGCCGGGTGAGATTGGCGACCGAGCGGACCATGCGCTCGCCCCAGAGGATCGCGTAGGGAAAGGAGGGGATGTCGCTCATGTGGATGCCGCCGCAGACCACCGTGCCGCCCTTGACCACGGCGGCCAGGGCGGCGGGGACGAGCTCGCCCGCCGGGGCAAAGAGCAGGGCGGCGTCGAGCGGCTCGGGGGGCGGCTCGTCCGAGCCGCCGGCCCAGTCCACCCCCAGCGAGCGGGCGAAGTCCTGGGCCGCGGTGTCGCCCGGCCGGGAGAAGGCGTAGACCTTGCGGCCCTGGTGGCGGGCGACCTGGACGAGAATGTGGGCGGCGGCGCCGAAGCCGTAGAAACCCAGCCGCTCGACACGAAGATCGGGGGGGATCGCATCGCCCTCGGTCGCCAGGCGCAGGGTGCGGTAGCCGATCAGGCCGGCGCAGAGGAGGGGGGCGGCCTGGAGGTCGGGGTAGCCGGCGGGGAGCGGGAAGCAGAAACGCGCGTCGGCCACCGCCTTCTCGGCGTAGCCGCCGTCGATCTGGTAGCCGGTGAAGCGGGCGCGGTCGCACAGATT
>DASQPA010000562.1:0-20290 GCA_035644215.1 Thermoanaerobaculia bacterium | reverse complement strand
GTCTCCAACGCTGCCGAGATCTCAGTGTCCCCGACCTGCGGAGACGCCCCGACGGCGGTGGTTCCGGGGAGGTCCCGGACGGCGGCTGGGGACGTCTCTACGAAGGCCCGTGAGGTAGGAGACCGATTTTTTCACAGCCTCGGAGCTTACCGATGCCAAAGCCTTACGTTACTCGGCGAGTGGAAGGTGCGCAATCTTGTATACCTTGGCAGAGAGAAGCGCTCCTCCAAGGCGTACCCTCTGGCGAGACTTCCGCCGAAGGCTTCCCCGCCGAGCCTTCACATCATTGCTATGATCTCCCCACATGTCCGACCCCGCGGCCTTTCTGAGCTACGCCCACCGCTATCGGCCGTGGGTCAAGGTTCTCCAGCAGAACCTCGAAACCTGCCTCAAAGCCGCCGGGCGGCAACCGTGGAAGGTTTTTCTCGACGAGACCGATCTCGGCAGCGGCGCCTCCTGGGTCGGCCAGCTCCAGGTCGGGCTGGGTCGGGCGGAGCAGCTGGTGCTCGTGGTGACGCCCGAGGCCCTCGCCTCGGCCTGGGTGGAGAAGGAATGCTTTCTGGCGGCGGATGGAGCCGAGGGCCGCCTCCATCTCGCGATGCTGGTCGAGACGCCGCTCCCTCCCTTCCTGGCTCCGATCCAATGCGTCGACTTCCAGCCGGCTGGAGAGCCGGCGTACCACCGCGCGGTCCAGCGGCTGGCCGCCGGCCTTCTCGGCAAGACCGGTCGCCTCGATTCGGCTGCCCTTCCCTCGGGTCTGGTGCCGCCTCCGCCGCTCGAGCCCGGGCTTCCATCAGCCTTGCGCGGCCGACTGCTCGACTGGCTGGAGCCGCGCTTCGCGGGTAAAGTCGCACGGGAGGCGATCGCCTCCCGGCTCGGCTTCTCACCTGACGTCCACGGCAACGTCTGGGAGTGGACGCTCAGTGCCTGGCCGGACGACTACTCGGGTCGCGAGAGAGGCGTGACTCTCAACCCAGCCACCGTCGAGGTCGACCATGCCGCCGCCGAGGCCGGTGGCGGCGGCACGCGCGTGTTACGCGGTGGCAGCTGCTGGTTCGTCCCGGAGAGGGCGCGCGCGGCATACCGGGACGACGGGTCCCCGGGTACCGGGATCGAGGTTCTGGGCTTCCGAGTCGTCATCGCTCTTCGCTAAAGATCGTCATCCTGAAAGCGAGCTCCGCGAGCAAGAAGGTTCTGGGCGGGGGACCAGCAGCGTCTCCCTCCCAGATCCTTTGGGTCGCTTAGGGCTCCCCGCAGGATGACGATGGCGAGGAGCGTGGCGAAACGACCTCCGGAGAGGACGAATTCACCTCCGACCCGTCCCGAAAACCCTCCGCGGGGCGCCCAAAACCCTGAAAAGGCCTCCAAAACCTCTCCGGGTCGACTTCCTGCGTCTCCGGGTCGACTTCTGATCCCTCCGGCTCGACTTCTAACGCCTCCAGGTCGACTTTTCTCCCCTCCGGGTCGACTTCCCATCCCTGGAAAGTCACTTTCGACGTCTCCGGGAAGACTTCTCTTGCGTGGTGTTTTACTTTTCATGCATGCAGCTCGACTTTTCGAGCGTGGAAATTTACTTCCCACGCGTCCGGGAAGACTTCCCACGGTTTTGGAAGCTCCCGGAGACCGTCTGGAAGCTTCCGGAGAGTTTCTGGAAGGTCCCGGAGGGTTTAGGGAACCTCCCGGAGAGATTTCGGAAGCGCCCGGAGGATCTCCGGAAGCTCCCGGAGACCGACCGGGACCTCCTGGAGAGGTCCCAGGAGGACTTTCCACGAGTCCCGGACGACTTTCCAGAGGTTCCCGAAGCTCCCGGAGAGGTTCCGGAAGCACCCGGAGGCGCTCCGGACGACTTTCCACGGGTTGCGGACGTTCCCGGAGGCGTTGCGGAAGATCCCGGAGGCTTTCGCGGCGCTCCCGCCGGCTTACTCCCCCTTGAGCACCAGCACCGGATCGACCGCGGTCGCCCGGCGGGCCGGGATCAGGGTGGCGACGAGGGCGACGAAGGCCAGGAGGAGCACGGTGCCGGCGAAGGTCAGCGGATCGGTGGGGCTGACGCCGTAGAGCATCTTCGCCGCCAGCCGGCTGATCGCGAAGGCCGCGAAGAGGCCGACGCCCAGGCCGATCGCGACGATCGTCATGCCCTGGGTGAGGACCAGGCCGAGCACCCCCCGGGGCTCGGCGCCCAGGGCCATGCGGATGCCGATCTCCCGCGCCCGCTGGGCGACCGAGAAGGACATCACGCCGTAGATCCCCACCGCCGCGAGGAGGAGCGCGAGGATGGCGAAGATGCCCAGGAGGGCGGCGCTCATCCGCGGTGCCCACAGCCCCTCGTGGAGGACCTGCTTCAGGGTGGCGGCCTCGGCGATGGGGAGCTGCTTGTCGAGGTTGTGGAGCTCCCGCTCGACCACCGGCAGGAGCGTCGCCGGATCGGAGCTGGAGCGCACCAGGAGGGTGAGGTTGCCGTTGAAGATCTGGCCCAGGGAGATGTAGATGTAGGGCTGGAGGTCCTCGTCGACCGTGTTGTACCTGGTGTTCTTCGCCACTCCCACGATGGTGAATTCGACGCGGCTGCCGAAGAGCTTGAAGTGCCGGCCCACGGGGTCCTGGCCGGGGAAGAACTTGTCGGCCAGGAACTGGTTGATGACCCCCACGTAGGGCGCCCCCTCCCGGTCCTCCGCGGTGAGCGGCCGGCCGCGCAGGATGGGCACGCCGATCGCCTCGAAGTAGCGCGGGGCGATGGAGTTGAGCTGCATCATGGTGCCGCTGTCGGGATCGCTCTGCCCCTCGACGTAGATCGAACGGGTGACCATCGCCGGCTGGAGCGGTCCGCTCGACGCCAGGGTCGCCGTGGCGACGCCGGGGATCGCCGAGACCCGCTCGACCAGGGTGCGCAGGAAGGCTTGGCTCTTCTCCACGCTGTAGCCCTGGGCGACCAGGTTGAAGTGCACGCGCAGCAGCCGGTCGGCGGCGAAGCCGGGATCGGCCCGCTGCGCCGCGCCCAGGCTGCGCAGGAAGAGGCCGGCGGCGACCAGGGCCACCAGCGACAGGGCGACCTGCGCCGCGACCAGCAGGTTGCGGCCGGTGAGGCGGCCCCCCGCGAGACCGGGGTGCCCGGAGCCGGCGCCGGGCGCTACCTGGCTCTTCAAGGCGGTCACCAGCTCCGGCCGGGAGCTCTGGAGGGCCGGGACGAGACCGAAGAGGAGGCCGGTGACGAGCGACAGGGCGAGGGTGAAGAGCAGCACCCGGGGATCGAGCCGGAGGTCGATGGCGGCGGTGGCGAAGGGCAGGTGGACCGAGGGGAGCACGGCGGCGAGCAGGCGGTTGGCCCAGGCGGCGAGGAGCAGGCCGCAGGCGCCGCCGAGGAGCGCCAGGAGGAGGCTTTCGGTCAGCAGCTGGCGGATCAGCCGGCCGCGCGGCGAGCCGATCGAGAGGCGGACCGCGATCTCCTTCTGCCGCGCCGAGGCGCGCGCCAGGAGGAGGTTGGCGACGTTGGCGCAGGCGATGAGGAGCACCAGCCCGACGATGACGAGGAGCAGGGAGGAGGCGGTGACCACGCCCTTGCGGGCGTCGGGGTTGATGGCGGCCTGGGCGAGCGGCAGGAGCTTGAAGCTGCGCCCCTTGTTCTCCTTGGGGAAATCGTGCTGGAGACGGCCCGAGAGGGCGGCCATCTCGGACTGCGCCTGGCCGAAGCTCACCCCCGGCTTCAGGCGGCCGAGGGCGGAGATCATGAGCCCGCGGCGGATGCCATACCAGTTGGTCGCCGGGTCGGGGCGGATCGTCTTGTTGACCGCCATCGGCTCCCAGAGGTCGTAGTGCACGCCGACGTCGGTGCCGAAGAACCCCGGCGGGGCGACGCCGATGACGGTGAAGGGATGGTTGTTGATGGTGAGCGTCTGGCCGACGGCCTTGGGGTCGCCGCCCAGCCGTTGGCGCCAGAAGCGATCGGAGATCACGACCACCGCCCGGCCGGCCCCCTCCTGGTCGTCCTCCGGGGAGAAGGTGCGGCCGTGGGCGGCACGGACGCCCAGGCCGGAGAAGTAGTCGCCGGAGACGATGAGCGAGTCGACGAGGGTCGGCTCGCCGCCCAGGAGGACGTTGACCGGCTCCCAGTCGTAGCCGACGACCGAGGAGAACGAGGTGTTCTGGGCTCGCAGATCCTTCCAGTTGAGATGCGAGGAGGGGTTGAAGCCGGGGTTCTTCTCGTCGACGGTGAAGATGGAGACGAGGTGCGGCGGATCGGCGACCGGCAGGGGACGCAGCAGGAGGGCGTCGACCAGGCTGAAGATCGCGGTGTTGGCGCCGATACCCAGGGCGAGGGAGGCGACGGCGATGAGCGTGAAGGCAGGCCGCTTCCAGAGCAGGCGCCAGGCGAATCGCAAATCTTGCAACAATCTCTCCATACCGACCTCCGCGACCCTGTAGGGGGAGCTAGTGTACACGGCCGCCTCGCAAGGTGAGGTGTCGCGCCCCTCCCATCCCGAGACATCCCGAGACATCCCGAGACATCCCGAGACATTTGGCGGGGACCTCCGGCAGGGCGGCCGAGGGCCCGGTCTCCCTTCCGCCGTCTCTCTGCACCCTAAAGAGGGGAATCTCGGACGTAAATCACGGCAAGCTTGAATGTTTTAAATATCGAAATGGTAAACCGCTCGCAGGATGCGCCGGCGGAGAAACGCGCCCTCCTCGAGCGCCTGCTGCGCCAGAAGGCGGAGCAGCCGAAGACGGCGCCGCTCTCCTTCGCCCAGGAGCGCCTCTGGTTCCTCGACCACCTGGTGCCCGGCAGCACGGTGTACAACATCACCCGGGCGATCGCGCTCGACGGGCCGCTCGATCCCGCCGCCCTGGAACGCGCCGCGGCGGGCGTCGTCCGTCGCCACGAGGCCCTGCGGACGACCTTCCGCGCCGATCCCGCCAATCCCGCCAATCCCGATCGGCCGGTCCAGATCGTCGCCCCCCACGGGGACCTCGCCCTCCCCATCGTCGACCTCTCGGGCCTCCCGCCCGAGCGGCGGCAGGAGACCGCGGCGGCCCTCTCCCGCCAGGCCGCGGTGCGCCCCTTCGACCTCGCCCGCGGGCCGCTGCTCCGCCTGACGTTCCTCCGGTTGGCCTACGAGCGCCACCTCCTCCTCGCGGCCTTCCACCACATCGTCTTCGACGGCTGGTCGTTCGGCGTCTTCTTCCGCGAGCTGTCGGCCCTCTATCGCGGTCTCTCCCTGCCGGCGCTGCCCCGCCAGTACCCGGCCTACGCCCGCCGGCAGCGCCGGCAGCTCGACGGCGTTGCCACGGCGGCGGAGGTCGAGCACTGGCGGGCGCAGCTTGCCGGCGCTCCGGCCCTCCTCGACCTCCCCACCGCCCGGCCGCGCCCGGCGGAGCAGAGCTTCCGCGGCGGCAGCGCGCGGCTCGCCGTGCCGCCCGGACCCGCCGCCGGCCTCGCCGGGCTGGCGCGCGGCGCGGCGGCGACGCCGTTCATGGCCCACCTCGCGGTCTTCACCGCCCTCCTGGCGCGCTGGAGCGGCGCCCTGGACCTGGTCGTCGGCACCCCGGTGGCCGGCCGCGGCAGCCCCGAGCTCGAAGAGCTGATCGGCTTTTTCGTCAACAGCCTCGCCCTGCGGGTGGATTTGAGCGGCGATCCTCCCTTCGGCGAGCACCTGGGGCGGGTGCGGGCGACCTGTCTCGACGCCTACTCCCACCAGGAGCTGCCGTTCGAGCGCCTGGTCGGCGAGCTGCGGCCGGAGCGCCTCCTCGGCCACAGCCCGGTGTTCCAGGTGATGTTCGCCCTGCAGGCCGTGCCGCGGGACGGCCTCGACCTCCCCGGCGTCCAGGCCGCGGTGGAGGTGGTGCCCGGCAAGACTTCCCGGCTCGACCTCCTCCTCGACCTGCGCCAGGAGGTGGAGGGGATCGCCGGTTGGATCGAGTACGCCGCCGACCTCTTCGACGCCCCGGACATCGCGCGCCTGGCGGAGCACTACCGGGCCTTGGCGTCCGGGGCGGCGGCCGACCCCGGGCGGCGCCTCGGCGAGCTGCCACTCCTCTCCCTCGCCGAGCGCCACCAGCTGCTCCACGAGTGGAACGATACTGGCGGGCCGGGCGCGCCGGACACCCTGGGGGAAACCGCGACCTTCGGCCGGCAGTTCGCCGCCCAGGCCGCCCGCGCTCCGGAGGCCACGGCCCTGGTGGCCGGGGAGGAGCGACTGAGCTACGGCGAGCTCAACCGGCGGGCGAACCGGCTGGCCCACCGCCTGCGCGCCCTGGGGGTGGGGCCGAACGCGGTGGTCGGCCTCTGCCTCGACCGCTCGCTCGACCTCGTGGTCGGCATCCTGGCGGTCGGGAAGGCCGGCGGCGCGTTCCTGCCGCTCGATCCGTCCCACCCGCGGGAGCGCCTGGCCTACGTGCTCGCGGACTCCCGAGCCGGCCTGCTGCTCACCGAACGCCGGCTGGCCGAGGGGCTGGCCCTGGGCGAACCGGGGATTTGCCGGCGGCTCTGCCTCGCCGAGGAGCAGCCGGCGCTGGCCGGATTGCCCACCGGCGATCCGACGGCGGAGCCGGACGGGGCCAGCCTGGCCTACGTGATCTACACCTCGGGCTCGACGGGGAGGCCCAAGGGGGTGCTGGTCGAGCACCGGAACCTGGCCGCCGTGCTCGACGCCGGCCGGAGCACCTTCTCCCTCACGGCCGACGACGTGATCCCGGCTCTGGCGCCGGCGGTCTTCGACATCTTTCTCTTCGAGCTCCTGAGCCCGCTCACGGTCGGCGCCACGGCGGTCCTGGTACAGCTCGACCCCGTGCCCGACCTCGGGCAGCTGGTCCGCCTGCTCGGCCGGGTCACCCGACTCCACGCCGTGCCGGCCCTCCTGCAGCAGATCGTCGACCGCGTCCGGGAGGACGGGGGCGACCCCTTGGGATACCGCCAGCTGCGGACGCTCTGGACCGGAGGCGACGCGGTGCCCGCGATCCTGCTGGCCGATCTCCGGCGGCTCTTTCCAGAGACCGGGATCCGGGTCCTCTACGGCCCGACCGAGGGGACCATCCTCGCCACCAGCTACGCGGTACCCAGGGGGGAGGGACCGCTGCGGTCGCTGCTCGGCCGGGGCCTTCCCGGCGTCGCCCTGCGCCTCTATCAGCGGGAGCCGGGGGAGCCGCGGGGACGGTGCCTGGTCCCGATCGGCGTGCCGGGGGAGATCTACATCGGCGGCTCGGGCGTCACCCGCGGCTACCTTGGGCAGGACGATCGGACGGCCGAGCGCTTCCCCTCGATCGACGGCAGCCGCTGGTACCGCTCCGGCGATCTGGCGCGGCGCTTGGCCGACGGCAACCTGGAGTTCCTGGGGCGGGTCGACGACCAGGTGAAGGTGCGCGGGTTCCGCGTCGAGCCGGGGGAGATCGAGGCGGTGCTGGCCGTCCACCCGGCGGTGCGGGAGGCGGTGGTCCTGGCGCTGCCGGACGCGGCGGGCGATCGCCGCCTGGTGGCCTACCTGGTGGCGGCCGGCGGAGCCTCGCCGGACCGCGCCGCCCTGCGCGCCCATCTCAGGTCGCAGCTCCCCGACTACATGGTGCCGTCGGTCTTCGTCACCCTGGGCGAGCTGCCCTTGACGCCGAACGGCAAGGTGGACCGCCGGGCCCTGGCCCGGATCGGCCTCGGGGAGGGAGGAGACCGGAAGGGCGGAGAGATGGCACCGCGCACGCCGGTCGAGCTGGCGCTCTCCGGCCTCTGGTCGGATCTCCTGGGGTGCGAGCAGGTGGGGGTCGGCGAGAACTTCTTCGCCCTTGGGGGGCACTCGCTCCTCGCCATCCGGGTGCTGGCGCGGGTGCGCAAGCTGTTCGGCGTCGAAGTGGGCATCCGCGTCTTCTTCGACACGCCGACGGTGGCGGGTCTGGCGCGGGCGGTGGAGCGGGAGCGGGAAGGAACCTCCGGTTCGGGCGGTCTGGACGGCGAGGGAGTGCTGCTGCGGGTGCCGCGTGGGGCGGGAGTCGAGCTGCCGGCCTCGTCCGGCCAGAGCCGGCTCTGGTTCCTCGATCGTCTGCGGCCGGGCTCGGCGCTCTACAACATGCCGATGGCCTATCGCCTCAGGGGTCCCTGGGAGCCGGGGCGGCTGGCCGCCAGCCTGGCCGAGGTCGTGCGGCGACACGAGGCGTTGCGAACGACCCTGGCCGAGTCGGCGCACGGTCCGGTGCAGGTGATCGCGCCCGCCGGACCGGAGCTCTGCCAGGTGGATCTGTCGGGCCTGGCCGGGCCGCGCGGCGCCGCCGAGGGGGAGCGCCTGCTCCGCGCCGAGGCGCTGCGGCCCTTCAACCTCGCCCGCGGGCCGCTTCTGCGCCCCTTCCTGCTCCGGGAGGCGGACGCCGGGCCGATCCTGCTCCTCTCGATGCATCACGCCATCTCGGATGGCTGGTCGATGGGCGTCCTGCTGCGCGAGCTGGGGACGCTCTATGGCGTTCTGGCGGCGGGAGAGCCACTTTTCGCGCCGCCGCTCCCGGACCTGCCGGTCCAGTATGCCGACTTCGCGGTCTGGCAGCGGCAGTGGCTCGCCGGTCCGCTTCTCGCCGCCCAGCTGGCCTACTGGCAGGAGCGCCTCGCCGGCCATCCGCCGGTGCTCGAGCTGCCAGTCGACCGGCCGCGCCCGCCGGTCCAGAGCTTCCGCGGCGCCCAGGAGCGGGTGAGCCTGGGAGGGGCGCTCGCCGCGGCGCTCGGCGCTCTCGCCCGGCAGCGGGGGGCGCCGCTCTTCATGGTCGTCCTCGCCGGCTGGAAAGCCCTCCTCGCCCGCTACACCGGGCAGGAGGACCTCCTGGTGGGCGTGCCGTCGGCGGGCCGCACGCGGCTGGAGCTCGAGGGGCTCATCGGGTTTTTCGTCAACACGCTCGTCCTGCGCACCGACCTCGCGGGCGACCCCGCCTTCGCCGACCTCGTGGGGCGGGTGCGGGAGGCGGCCCTGGGCGCCTACGCGCACGGCGACCTCCCCCTGGAGCGCCTGATCGAGGAGTTGGCGCCAGAGCGGTCTTTGAGCTACTCGCCGCTCTTCCAGGTGGCCTTCGACCTCGTCGCCGCTCCTGCCGTCCCCGCCGCCGCCGGAGCACCGCTCCCGGGCGGCCTGGGATGGGACGAGCTGAAGCTGTCGACCGAGGCGGCGAAGCTCGACCTGTCGCTGGGGCTCGCCGCATCGGCCGAGGGCCTCGACGGCAGTCTGGAGTACAGCCTGGACCTCTTCGACCCGACCACGGCGCGGCGCATGGTCGGGCACCTCTCGACTCTCCTCGCCGGCGCCGCGCGCCATCCCGAGCTCCGGCTCTCCACACTGCCGCTCCTCAGCGCGAGCGAGCGGGCGCAGGCGCTCTGGGAGTGGAGCGACACGGCGCGGATCTGGCCGGAGCTCCCCGTGCAGGAGATGTTCGCGCAGCACGCCGCGCGACAGCCCGACGCCCTCGCCGTCGGCGCCGGGACGATGCGGCTGACCTACGGCGAGCTGGAGGCGCGGGCCAACCGGCTGGCCCACCACCTGCGGTCGCTGGGCGTCGGTCCCGAGGTGCCGGTCGTCGTCTGCGCCGAGCGGGGCGCCGGACGGGTCGTCGGGGTGGTCGGCGTCCTCAAGGCCGGGGGGGCTTTCGTGTCGCTCGACCCGGCCTGGCCGCGGGAGCTCCTGGCCACCGTGCTGGCGGAGGTCGGGGCGCCGGTGGTGCTCTCCGAGGAGCGCTTCGCCGATCACCTCCCCGCCGCGGGCGTCACGGTGATCCTCCTCGACCGGGACCTCGGCCGGCTGGCGGATGTCGACGGCATGGGCGCCGCGCGGCCGCCGGCGAGCTTCCTGACCCCGGCGAGCCTCGCGTACGTCATCTACACCTCCGGGTCGACCGGGCGGCCCAAGGGGGTCGCGGTGCCGCACGCCGGCCTCGCGAACTTCGTGCGCTGGCAGCAGGACGCCTTCGCGCTGACCGCGGAGGACCGCGGCACGCAGGTGGCGAGCCCGGCCTTCGACGCCTCCGTCTGGGAGCTCTGGCTGCTGCTCGCGGCGGGCGGCTCCGTCCATCTGTCGGACGAGGAGACGCGCCTCTCCTGGCGGCACTCCCTGCGCTTCTGGGCGGCGGAGGGGATCACCCTTCCCTTGCTGCCCACCGCCCTGGTCGAGGAGCTCCTGGAGGAGGGGGTCCCGCCGGGGCTCGGGCTCGCGGTGCGCCATCTGTGCACCGGCGGCGACCGGCTGCACCGGCGGCCGGACCCGGCCCTGGGCTTCCGCCTCCGCAACCACTACGGTCCGGCGGAGTACAGCGTCGTGACCACCGTGGCAGAGGTGGCGCCCGCCGGCGCGGCGACGCGGCGCGGCGCCCCGCCGCTCGGGCCGGCGATCGCGAACACCCGCCTCTACGTCGTCGATGCCCACCTGACGCCCCTTCCCGCGGGAGCGCTCGGAGAGCTCTGCATCTCCGGCGCCGGGCTCGCCCGCGGCTATCTGAAGCGCCCCGACCTGACGGCAGAGCGCTTCCTCCCCGATCCCTGGGGCGCCCTCCACGGCGAGCCCGGGGGGCGGATGTACCGCACGGGCGACCTCGTCCGCCGGCTGCCGGATGGCGACCTCGACTTCGTGGGCCGCGCCGACCACCAGGTCAAGCTGCGCGGCATGCGGGTGGAGCTGGGGGAGATCGAGGCGACCCTCGCCCGCCATCCCGGCGTGCGCGCGGCGGCGGTCGCGGTGCGCGAGGACCGGCCCGGCGACCGCCGTCTCGCCGCCTATGTGGTGCCGGCCCCGCCGGCCGCCGAGCCCGGCCCTCCGATCGGCGAGATCGCCGCCTTCCTCGCGCGGCTCCTGCCGGCTCACATGGTGCCCCAGGACTGGGTGGTGCTCCCCGCGCTGCCCCTGACCGGGAACGGCAAGGTGGATCTCCGGGCGCTCCCCGCTCCCGCGCCCCGGGCGGCCGGTGGAACCGCGCCCAGGACCCCCCTGGAAGAGGTGCTCGCCGGGATCTTCTGTCAGGTGCTGAAGCGCGAACGGGTGGGCATCGAGGACGACTTCTTCGCCCTGGGCGGGCACTCGATCTCCGCCACCCAGGTGGTGTCGCGGGTGCGCCAGGCTCTGGCGGTCGAGCTCGGGGTGCGCGCGCTGTTCGAGGAGCCCACGGTCGCCGGCCTCGCCGGGCGGATCGAGGCGGACCGGCGGCCGGAAGGGGGCCTGCCGGCGCCGCCCCTCGGCCGTAGCGAGCGCGGGCCGGGGGCACGCCTCCCGCTCTCCTTCGCCCAGCAGCGGCTCTGGTTCATCGACCGCCTGGAGCCCGGCTCGCCGCTCTACAACGTGCCGGCGGCCTTGACGCTTGCGGGCGACCTCGACGTCGGCGCCCTGGGAGGCGCCCTGGCGGAAATCGTGCGGCGTCACGAGGCGCTCCGCACCACCTTCGCCTCCCTCGCCGAAAGCGAAGATGAGCCGGTCCAGGTTGTCGCCGACCTGGACCGGCAGGACCGGCTCCGGCAGGTCGACCTCGCGGCGCTGCCGCAGGCGCTTCGCGACGCGGAGCTCCGGCGCCTCGCCGCGGCCGAGGCGGAGCGTCCGTTCGACCTGATCCAGGGGCCGCTCCTGCGCCTGACGCTGGTGCGGCTCGCCGCGGCAGAGCACGTCCTCTTCCTCTGCCTCCACCACATCGTCGCGGATGGCTGGTCGATGGGCGTCCTGCTGCGCGAGCTGTCGGAGCTTTATGCCGCCGCCCGCGCCGGACGCTCCTCGCCGCTTCCCGAGCTCCCCCTGCAGTACGCCGACTTCGCCCTCTGGCAGCGCGGCTGGCTCCACGGCCCACGGCTCGAAGCCGAGATCGACCACTGGCGCCGGCGCCTCTCCGGCGCGCCGCCGGCCCTGGAGCTCCCGACCGACCGGCCGCGCCCGGCGGTGCAGAGCTTCCGCGGCGCCACGCTGCCGGCGCGCTTCCCACCCGCTCGCGCGGTGGCGGTAACGGCGCTCGCGCGGGAGCTCGCCGCGACCCCGTTCATGGTGCTCCTGGCGGCCTTCCAGACCCTCCTCGGTCGGCTTACCCGCCAGGTGGACGTGAGCGTCGGCTCGCCGATCGCCCATCGCACCCATCGCGAGCTGGAAGATCTGATCGGCTTCTTCGTCAACACCCTGGTGCTCCGCACGGACCTGTCGGGCGATCCCTCCTTCAGCACGCTGGTCGGCCGAGTGCGCGAGGTCGCCCTCCTGGCCCACACGCACCAGGACGTGCCGTTCGAGCGGCTGGTCGAGGCGCTGGAGCCGGAGCGTTCCTTGAGCCACACGCCGCTCTTCCAGGCCATGTTCATCCTCCAGAACTTGTCCGTCGACTACCGGCTGCCGGGGCTCTCCGTGGCCCCCTTCGAGGTCGAGCGCCGGACCGCGAAATTCGACCTCCTCCTGGGCCTCTGGGCGGTGGGAGAGGGGCTCGGCGGGGCCATCGAGTACAGCGCCGACCTGTTCGACCGCACGACCGCGGAGCGCCTTCTGCGCCACTTCGATCGGCTGCTGGCGGCCGGCCTGGCGGCCCCGGAGACCCCGATCGGCGCGCTCGGCCTCCTCGCCCCCGCGGAGCGCACCCAGCTCCTCGCCGAGTGGAACGATACAGAGGCGCCCCGTGCCCCCGTCGATCGCCTCCACGACTTTTTCCTCCGAGAGGCTGGAAGGACCCCGGATCGGGTGGCCCTCGCCTTCGGTGCCGAGCAGCTGACCTACGGCGCGCTCGCGGTGCGGACGAGCCGTCTGGCCAACGCCCTCCGCCGCCGCGGGGTGGGGCCCGAGGTACCGGTGGGGATCTCGGTCGTGCGCTCGTTCGCCATGGTCGAAGGGCTGCTCGCCATCTTCCGGGCCGGCGGTTACGCCGTGCCCCTCGATCCGACCTACCCGGCCGAGCGGCTGGCCTTCATGCTCGCCGACACGGATGCCCCCGTGCTTTTGGCCGACGCCGGCTCGCTCGCCCTCCTGCCGCCTTTTGGCGGTACGCTTCTCTGCCTCGACGATCCCGGCCTTCCGGCCGTCCTCGCCGGGGAGCCGGCGGAGCCTCCGGCCGGTCCCCGGGCCGAGAACCTCGCCTACATCATCTACACCTCGGGCTCGACGGGTACGCCGAAGGGGATCGCCATGCCGCACCGGGCGATCGTCAATATCATCGAGTACCAGCACCGGCGCTCGGGGGCGGCGGCGGCGCGCACCCTGCAGTTCTCGCCCCTCTCCTTCGACGTCTGCTTCCAGGAATTCTTCTCCACCTGGGCGGTGGGGGGCACGGTCTTCCTCCTCTCCGATGCGGACCGCCGCGACGCCCTGGCCCTGCTCGCGGTGCTCGAACGGCACGCGGTGCGGCGCCTCTTCCTGCCCTTTGTCGCCCTGATGAACCTGATCGAGATGGCCGAGCAGCAGAGCACCACCCCCGCGGCCCTGGAGGAGGTGGTCACCGCCGGCGAGCAGCTCCGGGTCACCGATCGGCTCGCCGCCTGGTTCGGCCGGATGGCCCACTGCCGACTGGAGAACCAGTACGGCCCTTCCGAAGCCCACGTGGTCACCACCTTCCCCCTGGCAGGCCCTCCCGCCGACTGGGCGGCGCTGCCGCCGGTCGGCCGTCCGGTGCGCCGCACCCGGGTCCATGCCTTGGACGCGCGACTCGAACCCGTCCCCATCGGCGTGCCGGGCGAGGTCTACGTCGGCGGCACCCAGCTCGCCCGGGGCTATCTCGGCCGGCCCGACGTCACGGCCGAGCGCTTCCTCCCCGATCCCCTGGCTGCCGTCCCCGGCGAACCGGGCGGGCGCCTCTACCGTACCGGCGACCTGGCGCGCGTCCTGCCGGGTGGCGATCTCGAATTCCTCGGCCGCGTCGACCTCCAGGTCAAGGTGCGGGGCTTCCGCATCGAGCTCGGGGAGATCGAGGCCGTCCTCGCGGCGCACGAGGCGGTGGGGGCGGTCGTCGTCGAGGCGCCGGAGATCGCCGGCCTGCGCCGGCTGGTGGCCTATGTCGTCCCCGCCAACCCGGAGGTCCCGGAGACCACCGATCCGCTGGGCGCCGGGCTGCGCCGTTTCCTCGCCGAGCGGCTCCCCGCCTACATGGTTCCGTCCCACTTCGTGGTCCTGGCCGCCCTGCCCATCGCCGCCACCGGCAAAGTGGACCGCCGCGCCCTGCCCCTGCCCGAGCGACTGGAGGACGCGGGCTACGTCGCGCCGAGCACTCCGCTCGAAGAGGAGATGGCGGCGATCTGGGCGGAGGTCCTGGGGGTGGAGAGGGTGGGCCTCCACGACAGCTTCTGGGAGCTCGGCGGGCACTCGCTCCTCGCCACCCAGGTGCTCTCCCGGCTCCTGCGCATCTTCGGAGTGGAGCTCTCCTTGCGCAACTTCTTCGAGCAGCCCACGGTCGCCGGTCTCATCCTCGCGATGGCGGCAGAGCTGACGGCCGAGGAGCGCCCGCCGGTCGTGTCGCCGGCCTAGGCGGGGCGGGAGCCGGTCCCCCTTCGGCCGTCTCTCTGCACCTAACAGGGGGAGTTTCTCGCGTAAATCACGGCAAGGATGAATGTTTTAAATCTCGAAATGGTAAGCAGCTCGCGGGACTGGATGGAGGGACCTTGCGAGCCGACGGCGGAGGCGTCCCTGCACGGGCTCGTCGCGGCATGGGCGGCGTGTGCCCCCGAGGCGGTGGCGGTGGTCGGGGAGAGGCAGGCGCTGACCTACGGGGAGCTCGAGGTTCGCGCCGAGCGGCTGGCCCATCTCCTCAGCGCTCGCGGGGTCGGCCCCGAGGTGCCCGTCGGCCTCTGCCTGGGCGGTGCGCCGGCACGGGTGGTGGGGCTCCTCGCCATCCTGAAGGCGGGCGGCGCCTTCGTCCCCCTGGACCCGGGCGATCCCGCCGAGCGGCTGGCCTTCCTGCTCGCCGATTGCGGCGCGCCGCTGGTAGTCGCCGAGTCGCGCTTCGCCTCCCGCCTCCCCCCCACGCTCCCCGCCGTCTATCTCGACCGCGGCCTCGACCGCGAGGGCGCGGCCCTGGCGGCCCGGAGCCCGGCCCCGCCGCCGGCCGAAACCGGGCCGTCGAGCCTCGCCTATGTGATCTACACCTCGGGCTCGACCGGCCGTCCCAAGGGGGTGCTGGTGACGCACGGCGGGGCGGTCAACATGGTGCGCGAGACCGTCCGCATCCTGCGGCATGACACCGCGACCCGCATGTTCCAGGGGGCGTCGCCCGGCTTCGACGCCTCGGTGTTCGAGATCTTCCCGCTGCTCGCCGCCGGCGGCTGCCTGGTCCTCGGCCGTGACGAAACCTCGCTCGTCGGTCCCGAGCTGGCCCGGCGCCTCGGCGAGGAACGGGTGACCACCCTCTTCCTGCCGCCGCCCGTGCTCGAAACGCTGGAACCCGGCGAGCTGCCGGACGTCCGCACCCTGGTGGTGGCCGGGGACAGCTGCCCGGCGGCCACGGCGGAGCGCTGGGCGGCGGGTCGCCATTTCCACAACCTCTATGGCCCGACGGAGGCGACGATCTTCGCCACCGGCTGGAGCGCGCCCTCGGGGCCGGTGGATTTCGATCGTTCCCCGCCCATCGGGCGGCCGATCGCCAATGCCCGGGTCCAGCTCGTCGACCCCGCCGTCGGCCTTGCCCCGGTACCGCCCGGGGAGGTCGGCGAGCTCACCCTCGGCGGAGTGGGGATCGCGCGCGGCTATCTCGGCCGGCCCGACCTGACCGCCGAGCGCTTCGTGCCCGATCCCGCCGCGGGGACCCCGGGCGAGCGCCTCTACCGCACCGGCGACCTCGCCCGGCTTCTCCCGGAGGGGGACCTGGAGTTCGTCGGCCGCGCCGACCGACAGGTCAAGATCCGCGGCGTGCGCGTCGAGCCCGGGGAGGTCGAGGCCGCCCTCCTAAGGCAGCCCGGGATCGCCGAGGCGGTGGTCGTGGCGCGCGAGGACCGGCCGGGCGGCCGGCGCCTGGTCGCCTACCTGGTGGCGCGCCCCGGTGAGCCGCTCTCGCCTCGCGAACTGCAGGCGGCACTGGCGCGCGAGCTGGCCGCCGTCCTAGTCCCCTCGGCCTTCGTGCTCCTCGATCACCTGCCGCTCTCGGCGAGCGGCAAGGTCGACCGGCGAGCCCTGCCGGAGCCGCCGGACGCCCCCGAGGGGGAGAGGGAGGCGGCGCCGGAAGGCGCTGCCGAGGAGACCCTGGCCGCCCTCTTCCGCGAGGTCCTCGGGCTGCCGTGGATCGGCGCGGAGGACGACTTCTTCGCCCTCGGTGGCCACTCGCTCCTCGCCGCACGGCTCGCCGCGCGAGTGCGGCGCGATCTCGCGGTCGAGCTGCCCATGGCTCTCCTCGTCGCCCATCCCACGGTGCGGGAGCTGGCGCGCGCCCTGGCCGCGCGGGCCGGCACGCCGGAAGGGGCGCCACTGCCGCCGCTCGTCCCCGGCCCCCGTCCGGCACGCCTGCCGCTCTCTTTCCCCCAGGAGCGGGTCTGGTTCTTGGACCGCCTGGCCCCCGGCAACGTGGCCTACAACGTCCAGGCCGAGTTCCGCCTGCGCGGGCCGCTGGTGCCGGCGGCCCTGGCGCGTGCCCTCTCCGAGGTGGTGCGCCGGCACGAGGTCCTCCGCACCCGCTTCCCCGCCGCGGAGGACGGCGAGATCGGTCGCCCGGTCCAGATCGTCGAGGCGCCGTGGGAGGTCCCCCTGCCGCTTTGGGACCTTACGGGCTTGTCCGTGGCGATTCGGGAGCGGGCCGCCGCCGGTCTCGTGGCGGCGGAGGTCCGCCGTCCCTTCGCGCTCGATCGCCTGCCGCTCGTCCGCTGGCGCCTGCTGCGCCTGGCGGCGGACGAGCACGTCCTGCTCCAGGTCGAGCACCACCTCCTCCACGACGGCTGGTCGTTCTCCCTGCTGAGCGCGGAGATGACCGCCCTCTACGCGGCGTTCGTCGCCGGGCGTCCCTCGCCGCTCCCCGCCCCCTCGCTCCAGTACGCCGATTTCGCCCTCTGGCAGCGCGCCTACCTCTCGGGGCAGGCCCTGGCGGACCAGCTCGCCTGGTGGCGGGAGCGGCTCACCGGCAGCCCGCCGGTCCTCACCCTGCCGGCCGACCGGCCGCGCCCGAGCGCCCACAGCTTCCGCGGCGACGCGCTCGTCGCCACCGTGCCCCGCCCGCTCTACCAGGAGCTTCGCCGGCACGCCCGCCGTTCCGGCACGACTCTCTTCATGACCATGTTCGCGGGCTTCGCGGCGCTCTTCTCCCGGCTCTCCGGCCAGGAGGACCTGGCGGTGGGGAGCGGCGTCGCCAACCGCCGTCTCGCCGAGAGCGAGCGGATGCTCGGGATGGTGGTCAACACCGTGGTCCTGCGCACCGATCTCTCCGGCGATCCCACTTTTGCCGGCCTGCTCGCCCGGGTGCGGGAAGGGGTGCTCGGGGCGCAGGCCCACCAGGACCTGCCGTTCGAGAAGCTGGTCGAGGCGCTGCGCCCGGAGCGGCGGCTGGCCGTCAACCCGCTCTTCCAGATGCTTTTCAGCTTCCACGATTCGGCGATGCCGGAATTGTCCTTCGGCGGCCTGACCGGCCGCTTCGCGCCGCGCCCCAACGGTTCGGCCAAGGCGGACCTGAACGTCGTCGTCCTGCCGCGGGCCGAGCAGCGAGCGGGAGCGGGGGACCTCACCGGGGACGAGGACCTGGAGATCGTCTGGGAGTACAGCTCGGACCTCTTCGACCGGACGACGGCGGCGCGGATGCTCGCGAGTTACCTCACTCTCCTTGCCGCGGTGATCGCTGACCCGGAGCTTCCGCTCTCCGCCCTGCCGCTCCTCGACGCAGCGGCGCGGCACCAGCTGGCGGTCGAGTGGAACGACCGCGCCGTCCCCTTTCCGCGCGAGGCCGCTGTCCATGGGGTCTTCGCGGCGGTGGTGGCGGCCGGGGCCGACCGCACCGCCACGGTCTTCGGCGCTGAGCACCTGTCCTACGGCGAATTGGAGGCGCGCTCGAACCGGTTGGGGCACGCGCTGCTGGCGCGCAAGGTAGGGCTGGAGGTGCCGGTCGCCCTCTTCCTGCCGCGCTCGCCGGAGTTGGTCGTCGCCACCCTGGCGGTGCTCAAGGCGGGTGGCTGCTACGTCCCCCTCGATCCTTCCCATCCGGCGGAGCGGCAGCGCCGGCTGCTCGAAGAAATGGGGGAGCCGCTGGTCCTGACGCTCGATCGGCTGGCTGCGGGTCTGCCGGACGGGACACGGACGCTTTGCCTGGACGGGGGGGCGGGGGGGAAGATCGCACACGGACTTACACCCCTCCTGCCCACCGGCGGTGGCGGGGACCGGCTCTGTTACGTCATCTATACCTCCGGCTCGACCGGCCGGCCGAAGGGGGTGGCGGTCTCTCACCGGGCGGTCCTGCGGTTGGTGTTCGGCGGCTTCGTCAAGCTGGGTCCCGGCGACCGGGTGGGGCATGTCTCGAACACCGCTTTCGACGCCGCGACCTTCGAGATCTGGGGGGCGCTCTTGACCGGGGCCACCCTCTCCGGGCTGTCGCGCGAGGAGGCCCTGACCCCGCGCGGCCTGGCCGAGGCCTTCGCCGCCGGCCGGGTGGACGTCCTGTTTCTCACCGCGACGCTCTTCCATCAGGTGGCGAGGGAGGACCCGCAGGCGTTCGGGCCGCTCTCCGCCCTGCTCTTCGGCGGCGAGGCGGCCGATCCGGCCTGGGTACGGGCGGTGGCCGGGTCGTCCGCGCCCCCCGGGAAGCTGCTCAACGGCTATGGACCGACCGAGAGCACGACCTTCGCCGTCGTCCACCAGGTGGACCCCCTCTCGCCCCTCCCACCGGACGCGGCGACCGTGCCGATCGGCCGGCCGATCGGCAACACCCAGGCCCACGTGCTCGACCGCCGGCTCCGGCCGCAGCCGATCGGCGTGCCCGGGGAGCTCTGCCTGGGGGGAGAGGGGCTTGCCCGCGGCTATCTCGGCCGGCCGGAGCGGACGGCCGAGCGCTTCGTGCCGCACCCCCTGGCGGACCAGCCGGGGGACCGGCTCTACCGCACCGGCGACCGGGTGCGGGTCCTGCCCGACGGGGTGCTCGATCTCCTCGGCCGGCTGGACGGCCAGGTCAAGATCCGCGGCTTTCGAGTCGAGTTGGGGGAGGTGGAGGCGGCCCTGCGGCGCCATCCGGCGGTCGCCGAGGCCGCGGCGGCGCTCCGCGGGGAGGGCGCAGAGCGTCGCCTGGTGGGGTACGTGGTGTTGGCGGCACCGGCGCTGGGGGAAGAGAGAGGGGAGGAGCGCCAGCGCGAGATCCTCGCCGGCCTCCGGGCCTTCCTGAAGCCCCTGCTGCCGGAGCCGATGATCCCCGCCGCCTTCGCCAGCCTGCCCGCCCTGCCGGTCAACGCCAACGGCAAGCTGGACCGCGCGGCGCTGCCCTCCCCTGAGGGGGCGCGGCAGGCCGCTCCCGAGAGCTTCGTCGCGCCGCGCACGCCGGTCGAGGCGCGGGTGGCGGCGCTTTGGGCGGAGCTGCTGCGGCTCGATCGGGTGGGGGTGCGCGACGACTTCTTCGCCCTGGGCGGCCATTCGCTCCTCGTCACCCAGGTGCTGTCGCGCCTCTGCCGCGAGTACGAGATCGAGATCCCGATGCGCGTCCTGTTCGAGGCGCCCACCGTCGAGGGCCTGGCGGCCGAGATCGAGCGGTGCCGGCAGGAGCCGCGGCGGCCCGTGGACAGGCCGCTGCGGGAGACGGCCGAGGAGATCGACGCCGCCGATCTACTCGCCCGCCTCGACGATCTCTCGGCGGACGAGATGGACGCCCTGATGGAGCGCCTGGTGTTGGAAGGAGAGGAGGAGCGGTGACCGCGCTGGCGGAGAAACGGGCGATCCTGGAGCGGCTGCTGCGCCAGAAAATGGAGCAGCCGAAGACCGCGTCGCTCTCCTTTGCCCAGGAGCGCCTCTGGTTCCTCGACCAGCTGGTGCCCGGCAGCTCGGTGTACAACATCACGCGGGCGATCGCGCTCGACGGTCCGCTCGACTTCGCGACCCTGGCGCGCGCCGCTGCGGGTGTCGTCCGCCGCCACGAGGCGCTGCGGACGACCTTCCGCGCCGACCGCGCCGACACCGAAAGACCGCTCCAGGTCGTCGCTCCCCAGCTCGCCCTGAATCTACCCCTGATCGACCTCTCGGGCCTCCCTCCCGAGCGGCGGCAGGAGACCGCCGCCGCTCTCTCCCGCCAGGCGGCCGTGCTGCCCTTCGACCTCACCCGCGGACCGCTGCTCCGCCTGCGGCTCCTGCGGCTGGCAGCCGAACGCCACCGGCTGCTCGCGACGTTTCACCACATCGTCTTCGACGGCGGGTCGTTCGGCGTCTTCTTCCGCGAGCTGTCGGCCCTCTACCGCGGCAACTCC
>DASQPA010000561.1:0-37283 GCA_035644215.1 Thermoanaerobaculia bacterium | reverse complement strand
CGCTCCGCTCGCCCTCGGCCGCGCCCTGGGCGAGATCGTCCGGCGCCACGAGGCCCTGCGCACGACGTTCACGACCTTCCCCACCGTTGCGGGCGGCCGGCCGGTCCAGGTGATCGCTCCCCCCGCGCCCCTCCCGCTGCCGGTGATCGACCTCTCCGGGCTGCCTTTGCCGGAGGTGGAGTCGGAACGGCTGCTCGCCGAGGCGGCGCGCCACCCCCTGGATTTGGCGCGGGGACCTCTGGTGCGCGCCGTCCTGTTGCACCTGGCGGCGGGGCCGCCGGAGCGGAACCTGGCGCTCCTCACCCAGCATCACATCGCCGCCGACGGCTGGTCCATGGGCGTCTTGCTGGGCGAGCTGGCGGCGCTCTACAGGGCCTTTGCGGCCGGCCGCCCCTCCCCCCTGCCGGAGCTCCCCGTCCAGTACGCCGACTACGCGGTGTGGCAGCGCGCCTGGATGGAGAGCGGAGCGCTCGCGCCGCAACTCGCCTGGTGGCGCGACCATCTCGCGGGAGCGCCGCCAGCCCTGGAGTTGCCAACCGACCGGCCGCGGCCCCTCGTCCAGAGCTTCCGCGGCGGAAAACGGCCCGTTCGGCTTTCGGGCGGTCTCACTCAGGATCTCCAAACGCTCGGCCGCCGGCACGGGACGACCCTCTACATGACGCTGCTGGCCGTGTTCCAGGTTCTCCTCGCGCGGTGGTCGGGACAGGACGAGCTGCTGGTGGGCTCGCCGGTCGCGGGCCGTGGTCGGAGCGAGCTCGAGCCGCTGATCGGTTGCTTCGTCAACGACCTGGTGCTGCGTGGCGACCTGACGGAAGACCCGAGCTTCGCCGGGCTCCTGGCACGGGTACGGACGACCGCCCTGGGCGCCTACGCCCATCAGGAGGTGCCGTTCGAGCGGCTGGTCGAGGAGCTGCGGCCGGAGCGCAGCCGCGCGCGGCTGCCCCTGTTCCAGGTCGTCTTCGTCCTGCAGAACGCACCCTTGCCGGCACTGGACCTCCCGGGGTTGACCCTCACCCCGTTCGAGATCGAGACCGGCACGGCGAAGTTCGAGCTCACGCTGTCGCTCAGGGAGCGCGGGGAGAGAATGGAGGGCTGGCTCGAATCCAGCGCCGACCTCTTCGATTCCACCACCGCGGAGCGCCTCGCCAACGGCTTCGTGCGACTGGTCGCGGCGGCCTCCCGGGAACCTGCGGCGCGGCTCTCGACCCTGCCTCTCCTCGCCGCCGGGGAATACGCACAGCTCCTCGGCGAATGGAACGACACGGCGACCCCGTTCCCGCGCGCCGCCACGGTCCATGGGCTCTTCGAGCAGCAGGCCGCGCAGACTCCCGAGCGGTCGGCGCTCCGCTTTGCCGGCACGATTTGGACCTACGGCGAGCTCGAGGCGCGGGCCAACCGGCTCGCCCACCACCTGCAGGCCCTGGGCGTCGCGCCCGAGGCGCGGGTCGGGCTCTGTCTCGAGCGGTCGCCGGAGCTGGTGGCGGCGATCCTCGGCATCCTCAAGGTGGGGGGCGCCTACGTGCCGCTCGATCCAGCCTATCCGCGGGAACGGCTGGAGCTCATGCTGGCGGACAGCGGCGCGGGTGTGCTGGTCACTGCCGAGCGATTTCTCCCCGTCCTGCCAGTGCGAACGGCCGCGGCGGTCGTCCTCCTGGACGCCGACGCCGGGTCGATCGCCCGGCGGCCCACGGATCGGCCACTGCAGCCGGACGGCGGGCGGGCGCAGGGCCTGGCCTACGTGATGTACACCTCGGGCTCGACGGGACGCCCCAAGGGGGTGGCGGTGCCGCACCGGGCCATCGTCCGCCTGGTGCGCGAGACCGGCTACGCGCGCTTCGCCGATGACGAGGTCTTCCTGCAGCTCGCGCCGACCACCTTCGACGCCTCGACGTTCGAGATCTGGGGCGCCCTGCTCAACGGGGCGCTGCTGGCCATCTTTCCCCCGGGCACCCCGTCGCTCGCCGAGCTCGGTCAGATCGTCGAGCGCGACGGCGTCACCGTCCTCTGGCTCACCGCCGGGCTGTTCCACCAGATGGTTGAGGGGCCGCTCGCCGGCCTGCGCGGCCTCCGCCAGCTGCTGGCGGGGGGCGACGCGCTCTCCGTGCCGCACGTGCGGCGGGCGCTCGCGGAGCTCGCCGGGTGCCGGCTGATCAACGGCTACGGCCCCACCGAGAACACCACCTTCACCTGCTGCCATACCGTCACCGCGGCCACGCTGGGCCGTTCCGTGCCGCTCGGCCGTCCCATCGCCAACACCGCGGTGTATGTCTTGGACCGAGCCCTCCAGCCGGTGCCCGGCGGGGTGCCGGGGGAGCTGTACGCGGGCGGCGACGGCCTGGCGCGCGGCTATGCCGGAGATCCAGCGCTGACCGCCGCCCGCTTCGTCCCCGATCCGTTCGGCGGCTGCTCCGGCGCGCGGCTCTATCGCACGGGAGACCGCATGCGCTGGCGGCCGGACGGGCTGCTGGAGTTCCTCGGCCGGACCGACACGCAGGTGAAGCTGCGCGGGTATCGGGTCGAGTCGGCGGAGATCGAGGCGGTCCTGGCCGCCCACCCGGCGGTGGCGGCCGCAGCGGTCCTGGTGCAGGAAACGGCGGGGGACAGGCGCCTCGTCGCCTACGCGGCGCCGCACGGGACGGCCGGGCTCGCGCCGCCGTCGGCGGGCGAGCTCAGGGCCTTCCTGCAGGGGAAGCTCCCCGCCTACATGGTGCCGTCGGTCTTCATCGTCCTCGCCGCGCTGCCGCTCACCGCCAACGGCAAGGTCGACCGCCGGGCCCTGGCGCAGATCGCGGCGCCGCCGGGGAGCGCGGACGGCGCAACGGCGATTCCCCGCACGCCGGTCGAAGAGCTGCTCGCCGGGCTCTGGGCGGAGCTGCTGGACGTCCCAGTGGTCGGGGTGGACGACGACTTCTTCGCCCTCGGCGGCCATTCCCTCTTGGCCGTGCGGCTCGCCGCGCAGGTGAGCCGGGTCTGCGGCGTCGAGATCCCCCTGCAAGCGCTCTTCGCTTCCCCCACCGTCCGCGCGCTGGCGGCGGCGGTCGAGAGCGCCCGGCGGCGTGAGCCCGGTGCGGCGATCGAGCCGCCGCCCCCTCCCCTCGTACCCGTACCGCGCGACCGCGAGCTGCCGCTCTCGTTTTCCCAGGAGAGGATCTGGTTCCTCGACCGCCTGGAGCCGGGCAGCCCGGCGTACAACATCGCGGTCGCCGTCGACTTCGCCGGGGAGCTCGACCCAGGGGTCCTGCGCCGCAGCATGAGCGTGATCGTGCGCCGCCACGAAGCCCTGCGGACCGTCTTCGCCGCCCGCGCGGGCTCTCCGGTCCAGACGGTCGCCGCCCCGTCGCCCCTCGCCCTGCCCATGGTCGACCTGAGCGGCCTGGAAGAGCGCTCGCGGGAAGGGGCGCGGCTCGCCCGCGCCGAGGCCCGCCGGGCGTTCGACCTCGCCCGTGGTCCCCTGTTGCGGATGACCCTGTTGCGGTTCGGCCCCGCGCGCTGGACGGCGCTCCTCAGCCTGCACCACATCGCGGCCGACGGCGGGTCGATGGAGGTGCTCCTGGGGGAGCTGGCGGCCCTCTACCGGGCTTTCTCCGCGGGCGGCGACCCGCCGCTCCCCGAACCGGCGATCCAGTACGCCGACTATGCGGTCTGGCAGCGCGCACGGCTCGCGGGCGAGGCGCTCACGCGACAGCTCGCCGCCTGGCGCGCGCGGCTGGCCGGCGCACCAGAGGGGCTGGACCTCCCCACCGACCGCCCGCGGCCGGCCGTCCAGAGCCTGCCCGGCGGCCAGCTGCCGGTGGCCCTCGCCCCCGACCTGTCGCGCGCGCTCACGGCCTTCTCCCGCCGGCACGGGGCGACTCCGTTCATGACCCTGCTCGCCGCCTTCCAGGGATTGCTCGGCCGCCTCTCCGACCAGGAGGACGTCCTGGTCGGCTCTCCGGTCGCCAACCGCGGGCAGGCGGAGATCGAGGGCCTCGTCGGCTGCTTCGTCAACACTCTGGTGCTCCGCGGCGATCTCGCCGGCGCCCCCAACTTCGCCGAGCTGCTCGTCCGCACGCGCGAGGTGTGCCTGGAGGCTTACGCCCACCCGGATCTCCCCTTCGAGCGGCTGGTCGAGGAGCTGCGACCGCAGCGGGACCTCTCCCGGCCGCCGCTCTTCCAGGCCCTGCTGGCGCATCGGTCGGCCCCTGCCGGCGCCGCGCCGGGCCGGGAGATCCCGGGCCTGCGGCTGACAGCGCGGCCGGTGCCGACGGGCACCAGCAAGTTCGACCTCACCCTGTCGCTCGCGGAGGAGAGCGGCGGCGAGCTCGGCGGGTATCTCGAATACGCCGCGGCCCTGTTCGACGAGGTGACGGTGGCCCGGCTGAGCCAGCGCTTCGAGAGGCTGCTCGCCGGGGCGCTGGCGGAGCCCGCCGTGCGCCTCGCGGAGCTGCCGTGGCTCGCCGACGTCGAGCGGCATCAGCTCCTGCGCGAGTGGGGCCAGACGGAGAACGACCTGTCGGCAGACCTTTGTGTCCACGAGCTGCTCGCGGCACAGGCGGCGCAAACCCCGGAAGCGACCGCGCTGGTGACGGCCACCGCGGAGGGGCGCCTCACCTACCGCGAGCTCCACGACCGGGCCGAGGACCTTGCCCGCCGCCTGCGCGACCTCGGCGTCGGCCCCGAGACGCGCGTGGCGGTCTGCCTGCCCCGTACGGCGGAGCTGGTGGTCGCCCTGCTCGCGGTGCTCAAGGCGGGCGGGGCCTACGTACCGCTCGACCCGGCCTATCCGGAGGAGCGGCGGCGGTACATGCTGGAGGACTCGGGAGCGGCGGTGTGGATCGGAGAGGGGGGAGCGGCCGCTTGGGGCTCGCCCGGCACCGGGTTGGGCGATTCGCGCCCCTCTCCCGACAACCTCGCCTACCTCATCTATACCTCCGGCTCGACCGGCAGGCCGAAGGGAGTCGCCATCACCCACCGTAGCGCCGTGGCCCTTCTGCACTGGGCGCGCGCGGTCTTTTCGCCGGCGGAGCTGCGCGGGGTCTTCGCCGCCACCTCGATCTGCTTCGATCTCTCGGTTTTCGAGCTGTTCGCGCCGCTCGCCTGGGGCGGCAGGATCGTCCTGGGGGAGAACGCCCTCTCTCTGCCTGACCATCCAGCCGCTTCCGAGGTCACCCTGCTCAACACCGTCCCCTCGGCCGCTGCCGAGCTGGTGCGGTCGGGGGGCATCCCCGGCTCGGTACGCACGGTCAACCTGGCTGGCGAGCCGCTGCCACGAGCGTTGGCGGCAGCGATCCACGCCGGCGGTGTCCTACGGGTGCTCAACCTCTACGGCCCGTCCGAGGACACCACCTACTCGACCTTCACCGCGGTCGCCTCCGGCGCCGACCGCGAGCCCACGATCGGCCGGCCGATCGCGGGCAGCCGTGCCCGCGTCCTGGACCGGGGGGGCCAGCCGGTACCCCCGGGGATCCCTGGCGAGCTCTGTCTGGGCGGGGCCGGCCTCGCCCGGGGATATCTCGGCCGGCCGGCGCTGACCGCCGAGCGCTTCGTCCCCGATTCGTGGAGCGGCGCCGGTGCTCGCCTCTACCGGACCGGCGATCGGGTCCGCTACCGTCCCACCGGAGAGCTGGAGTTCCTGGGGCGGATCGACCATCAGGTCAAGGTGCGCGGTTTCCGCATCGAGCCGGGGGAGATCGAGGCGGCTCTCGACGGCCACCCGGCGGTTGCGCGGTCGGCGATCGTCGCCGGCGATGCGAGAGACGCCGGTGGCCCCGGAGACCACCGCCTGGTCGCCTTCGTCGTCCCCGCCGGGGAGATGCCGCCGGCCGCCGAGCTGCGCGGCTGGCTTGAGAAGCGGCTCCCCGAGTTCATGCTCCCCGCCGCCTGGGTACCGCTCCCGGCCCTGCCGCTTACGCCCAACGGCAAGGTGGACCGCAAGGCCCTCGCCCGGATCGGCATCCCGGCGGGGGAGCCGCGCGTGGCAGCGACCGGCACCCTGCCGCGCACTCCGACCGAGGAGCTGCTGGCGGCGTTCTGGGCGCAGATCCTCGCTCGCGAGCAGGTCGGCGTCGAGGACGACTTCTTCGACCTGGGGGGCCATTCTCTGCTCGCCACCCGCGTGATCTCGCGGGTGCGGGAGGCCTTCGGCGTCGAGCTGCCGGTGCGCGCCCTGTTCGAGGCCAGGAGCATCGCCTCTCTCGCCGTCCGTATCGAGCGGGAGCGGAGCTCGGCGCCCTCGGCTCCGCCGCTCCTGGCACGCGGGCGGGGCGGGGAGCTCCCACTCTCCTTCGCCCAGGAGCGGCTGTGGTTCCTCGACCAGCTGGACCCCGGGAGCCCGGTCTACAACGTGCCGTTCGCGCTGCGCCTCGACGGCCCTCTCCGCGTCCCGGCGCTGCGCGCGGCGCTGGCGGAGATCGTGCGCCGCCACGAGGTGCTGCGCACCACCTTCGCCCTGAGCCCGGAGAGCGCGCGGCCCATGCAGGTGATCGCCGCCGGCGCGCCGGCCACCCTGCCGGCGATCGATCTCGCTGCCGTGCCGGAAGCGCTGGGCGGGGCGGAGGCGGAGCGCCTCGCCAGGGCGGAGGCGCGGCGACCGTTCGACCTCGCCCGGGGCCCCCTCTACCGGTTCCAGCTGATCGAGCTGGACCGCGCCGTGCCGGAGCGGCGCCTGCTCCTGATCAACCTGCACCACACCGTCTCCGACGGCGGGTCGATCGGGGTCTTCCTGCGCGAGCTGGCCGCGTTCTCCGGTGCCGGCGCGGCCGCCGGGGGCCCGCCGTCTCCGGCCCTGCCCGTCCAGTACGCCGACTATGCGCTCTGGCAGCGCGCCTGGCTGGGGACTCCGGGCGTCCTCGAATCGCAGCTCGCCTGGTGGCGCGAGCGGCTGGACGGGGCGCCCGCCCGGCTCGACCTGCCCCTGGACCAGAGGCGTCCGACCGTGCAGGGCTTCCGCGGCGACCAGGTGGAGCTGGGCCTCCCGGAGAGCCTGGTCCTGGAGCTGCGGGCGCTCTCCCGCCGCCAGGGGACGACGCTGTTCATGACCCTGCTGGCCGGCTTCCACGCCCTGCTCGGCCGCCTCGCGGGGCAGGACGACGTCCTCGTGGGCTCGCCGGTGGCCAACCGGACACACCGCGAGATCGAAGGGCTGATCGGCCTCTTCGTCAACGTTCTGGTGTTGCGCGGTGACCTGTCGGGAGACCCGGGCCTCGGCGAGCTGCTGGCGCGCGAGCGGGAGGCGAGCCTCGGCGCGTACGACCACCAGGGCCTCCCCTTCGAGCGGCTGGTCGAGGAGCTGCGGCCGGAGCGCGATCTTGCCCGGTCGCCCCTGTTCCAGGCGATGCTCGTCTACCAGGGCACGGCGCCCGCTCTCGTTCTCCCCGGATGCACGGCGCAGGTGGTGCCCCTGGCAAACGGCACGTCCAAGCTCGAGCTGACCCTGGCCCTGGTGGAGTCCGGGCCGGGGCTCCTCGGGGTGCTGGAGTACAACGTCGATCTGTTCGACCGGTCGACGGTCCTTCGCCTCCTCGCGTGCTTCGACAACCTGCTCGCCGCCGCCGCCGCCGCCCCCACCTGCTCTGTCTGGGAGCTGCCGTTGCTGGCGCCGGAGGAGATCCAGCAGCTCGTCGCCTGGACCGCCGCTCCGGCCGCCTCGGCCGCCGCCGGCGAGCCCGCCTGCCTCCACCAGCTCTTCGAGGCCCAGGTGGAGCAGAGCCCCCGGGCTCCGGCCCTCGTCCATGGCGAGCGGACGCTGACCTACCGCGAGCTGAACCGGCTCGCCGACCGCCTGGCCGGGCGCCTGCGGGCCCTGGGGGTGGGGCCCGAGGAGCGGGTGGGGATCCTCCTCCCGCGCACCCCGGACATGGTCGTCGGCCTGCTCGGCGTCCTCAAGGCCGGGGGGGTGTACGTGCCGGTCGATCCGGCCTACCCGCGGCAACGCCAGGCCTTCATTCTGGAGGATGCCCAGCGCGGCACCGCCTCGCCGGTGCTGGTGACCGTGCGGGAGCTGCTCGCGGGCGTGCCCGATTTCGTCGGGCGGGCGCTCTGCCTGGATGCAGCGGACGAGGGGGAGCCCGCCGCCCATCCGCCGCCGGCGTCCGGCGTCGGTCCCGGGAACCTGGCCTACCTGATTTACACCTCGGGCTCGACGGGCCGGCCCAAGGGGGTGGCCATCGAGCATGCGAGCGCCACGGCCTTCGTCCGCTGGGCGCGCCAGGTCTTCTCGGTCGAAGAGCTCGCCGTGGTGCTCGCCTGCACCTCGATCTGTTTCGACCTGTCGGTCTTCGAGCTCTTCGTGCCGCTCGCCGTGGGCGGCAAGGTCGTGCTGGCGGCCGACGCCCTCGAGCTGCCGCGGCTCGCCGCACGTGACGAAGTGACCCTGATCAACACCGTGCCCTCGGCGATCGAGGAGCTGATGCGCGGCGGCCTCCCGGTCGCGGTCCGCACGGTCAACCTGGCCGGCGAGCCGCTGGAGCGCGACCTGGTCCGCCGCGTCCATGGGGTCCCGGGGGTGCGGCGGGTCTTCAACCTCTACGGCCCCTCGGAGGCCACCACCTACTCGACCTTCACGGAGGTCCCGCCCGGAGCCGTCCCGACGATCGGCCGGCCGGTGACCGGCACGCGCGCCCAGGTGCTCGACCGGCGGCTCCAGCCGCTGCCGGTAGGGGTGCCGGGGGAGCTCTGCCTGGGCGGCGCCGGCCTCGCCCGCGGCTATCTCCACCACCTGGCGCTCACGGCCGAGAGGTTCGTTCCCGATCCGCTCGGCCCTCCCGGTTCCCGGCTCTACCGCACGGGTGACCTCGCCCGCCGGCTGCCGTCGGGCGAGCTCGAGTTCCTGGGGCGGATCGACCACCAGGTCAAGGTGCGCGGCTTCCGCATCGAGCTGGGCGAGATCGAGGCGACCCTGGGCGCCCACAAGGCGGTAGCGCGAGCGGTCGTCCTGGCCCGCGATCCGGCCCCCGGGCACGGGAAGGGCGAGCGTGCCCTGGTCGCCTACGTGATGCCCGCAGGCGAGGCGGCGCCGGCCGCCGAGCTGCGCCGTTTCCTCGCGGCCCGGCTCCCGGACTTCATGATCCCCCAGGCGTTCGTAGCGCTCGCCACCCTGCCGCTCACCGCCAACGGCAAGGTGGACAGAAAGGCCCTGCCCGCCCCCGACGAGGCCCGCAGCTCCGGGCGCGGCTTCGTCGCGCCGCGCACGCCGGAGGAGGAGCTGCTGGCCGGGCTCTGGAGCGAGCTCCTGGGCGTCGAGCCGGTGGGGGTCGAGGACGATTTCTTCGCCCTCGGCGGGCACTCACTGCTCGCCGCCCGGGTCGCCGCCCGGGTGCGGAGCGCCTGGGGCGTGGAGCTGCCGGTGCGCAGCCTCTTCACAGCGCCGACGGTCGCCGGCCTCGCGGCGCTGATCGCGGCGGCCCGCCAGCAGGCGGTCGGTCCGGCGGCGCCGCTCCTCGTGTCCACTCCGCGCAGCGCGGAGCCCCCGCTCTCCTTCGCCCAGGAGCGGCTCTGGTTCCTCGACCGGCTGGAGCCCGGCAGCGGGGCCTTCAACATTCCGGTGGCCGTGCGGCTGACCGGACGTTTCGTGGCCGAGGTCTTCGAGCGGAGCCTGACCGGCATCGTCCGCCGCCACGAGGCCCTGCGCACCACCTTCGGCATGGCCGCGGGGCGGCCGGTTCAGGTGATCAACCCGGCCGGCCGGCTCACGCTGCCGGCGATCGATCTTTCGGCCTTGCCGGAGGGCCCGCGCTCCGCCGCGGCGGAGCGTCTGGCCGCCGCGGCGGCGACGGCGCCGTTCGATCTCGCTCGCGGTCCGCTGCTGCGCGGCGGGCTGCTGCGCCTGGGCCGGGAGGAGCACGTCGCGCTCCTCACCCTGCATCATGCCGTGGCGGACGGCTGGTCGATCGGCGTGCTGCTCGGCGAGCTCACGGCTTTCTACGGCGCCCTGGTGACAGGTGGGGAGCCCGCGCTCCCCGAGCTGCCCATCCAGTACGCCGACTATGCCGCCTGGCAGCGCGATTGGCTGCAGGGAGAGGCGCTCGCCCATCACCTCGCCTGGTGGCGCGAGAGGCTGGGTGGGCCGGAGGGGGCGCCTGCCGCGCTCGCCCTGCCGACCGACCGGCCGCGGCCGGCGGTGGGGAGCATGCGCGGCGCGAGTCTGCGGGTGGCGTATGCCGGGGAGCTCTCTCGGGCGCTCGCGGCGCTCGGCCGGCGGCACGGGGCCACCCTGTTCATGACCCTGCTCGCCGCCTTTCAGGTGCTGCTCGCGCGGCTCTCCGGCGAGGAGCGCCTGGTGGTCGGGGCGCCGGTGGCCAACCGCTCCCGGGTGGAGACCGAGGGGCTGATCGGTTTTTTCCTCAACACCCTGCCGCTGGCTGGCGATCTCGGCGGCGATCCGAGCTTCCCCGACTTCCTCGGCCAGGTGCGCGAGACGGCTCTCGGCGCCTACGCCCACCAGGACCTGCCCTTCGAAAAACTGGTGACCGAGCTGGCGCCAGAGAGGAACCTCGCCCACGCCCCCGTCTTCCAGGTCCTCTTCGCGTTGCAGAACGTGCCGCTGCCGGCGTTCGAGCTGCCTGGCCTCACCCTGGAGCAGGTCGCGGTGGACAGCGACAGCGCCAAGCTCGACCTGGTTCTGAACCTGACCGAGACCGACCGCGGGCTCGCCGGCCGCTGGCTCTACAAGACCGACCTCTTCGACCGCGCCACGGCGGTGCGCATCGCGGGCCACTTCCGGACCCTGATCGAAGCCCTCGCGGCGTCACCCGGACGGCGACTCTCGGAGCTGCCGCTCCTCTCCGCGGCCGAGGAGCAGCAGCTCCGGGAGTGGAACGCGACGGCGACGGCGTACCCCGGCGGGGTCTGCCTGCACGAGCTGATCGCGGAGCAGGCCGCCTGCACGCCCGACGCGGTCGCCGTCTCCTCTGCGGGCGAGTCGCTCAGCTATCGCCGCCTCGACCACCTGGCGAACGCCCTGGCATGGCGCCTGCGCGCGCTGGGCGTCGGCCCGGAGGCGCGGGTGGGGATCGCGGCCGAGCGGTCGCTCCAGGTTGTCGTCGGCCTGCTCGCCATCCTCAAGGCCGGCGGCGCCTACGTGCCGCTCGATCCCGCCTACCCGCGGGAGCGCCTGGCCTGGCTGCTCGCGGACTCGCGGGTCTCGGTGTTGCTCACCGCGGAGGGGCTGGCGGAGACCCTGCCGGCCCATGGCGCCCGGGTGTTGCTTCTGGACGGCGCGGCGGGCGGGGATGCCGCTGCCGGGGAGCGCCCCCCGGCCGGCGGCGCCGGGCCGGACAACCTGGCCTACGTCATCTACACCTCGGGCTCTACGGGTAAGCCCAAGGGGGCGATGAACACCCACCGAGGGATCGTCAACCGCCTGCTGTGGATGCAGGAGCGCTACGGCCTCGCGCCGGCCGACCGCGTGCTGCAGAAGACGCCGGTGAGCTTCGACGTCTCGGTGTGGGAGCTGTTCTGGCCGCTCCTCGCCGGGGCGCGGCTGGTGCTGGCGCGGCCGGGCCACCAGGGCGACAGCGCCTACCTGGTCGAGACGATCGCCGCCTTCGGCATCACCACGCTGCATTTCGTGCCGTCGATGCTGCAGGTCTTCGCCGCGGCGCCGGGCGTCGAGCGGTGCGGCTCGCTGGCGCGGGTGATCGCGAGCGGCGAGGCGCTGCCCCGCGACCTCCAGGACCGGTTCCTGGCGCGCTCCGGCGCCTCCCTCCACAACCTGTACGGTCCGACGGAGGCGGCGGTCGACGTGACGTACTGGGCCTGTGAGCGCGGGCCGCGGCGCACGGTGCCCATCGGCCGGCCGGTGGCGAACACGGCCATCCACCTGCTCGATCGCGCCCTGCGGCCGGTGCCGGTGGGGGTCACGGGAGAGCTGTTCATCGGCGGCGTGCAGGTGGGGCGCGGCTACTGGCAGCGGCCGGAGCTGACGGCGGAGCGGTTCGTACCCGATCCGTTCTCGCCGGTGCCGGGAGCCCGTCTCTATCGCACCGGCGACCTGGCCCGCTGCGCGCCGGACGCGACCGTCGAGTACCTGGGCCGCCTCGATCACCAGGTGAAGATCCGCGGCTTCCGCGTCGAGCTGGGGGAGATCGAGGCGGCGCTCGCCGACCTGCCCGGCGTGCGCGAGGCGGTGGTGCTGCCGCTCGCCGCCGTGCCGGCAGGGGGGGCGGCGGGGGACCGGCGGCTGGTCGCCTACGTGGCGCCGGCGGACCTCTCCCCGGCCGCCCTGCGGGCCGCCCTGCTGGCGCGCCTGCCCGAGCCCATGGTCCCCGGAGCGTTCCTGCGGCTCGACCGCCTGCCGCTGTCGCCCAACGGCAAGGCGGACCGGCAGGCGTTGGCGCGGCTCAAGCCGGAGCCCGAGGCCGGCGGGATCGGGCGGGGCCAGGCCGCGCCGCGCACGGCGCTCGAGCGGTATCTGGCCGGGCTCTGGCAGGAGGCCGTGGGCGCGGAGCGGGCGGGGATCGACGACTCGTTCTTCGCGCTGGGCGGCAGCTCGATCTCGGGAGCCATCCTGGTCAACCGGCTGCAGGAGAAGCTCGGCGAGATCGTGCACGTGGTGGCGATCTTCGACCATCCGACGGTGGCCGGCTTCGCGGCCTACCTGGCGCGCGACTACCCGGAGGCGGTGGCGCGGGTCTGGGGCGCGGCGGCGCTGGGCGAGCGGGATGCCGCCGATGCCGTCCATGCCGCCCATGCCGCCGATACCGCCGCTGGCCGGAGCAGTCGGGTCGGCGACGAGCAGATCGCGCTCCTGCGCCGGATCGTCACCCCCGTCGCCTGGCGGCCGGCGACCCCGAAGAACCCGCCGGCGGTCTTCGTGCTGTCGCCACCGCGCTCCGGCTCGACCCTCCTGCGGGTGATGCTCGCCGGGCATCCGCGGCTGTTCGCGCCGCCGGAGCTCGAGCTGCTGACCTTCGCCGACATGGCCGCGCGCAAGGCGGCCTTCTCAGGGCGCGACAGCTTCTGGCTCGAAGGGCTCCTGCGGGCGGTCATGGCATTGCGGCAGTGCGGCCCGGAGGAAGCGGCGGAGATCCTCGCCGTCAGCGAAGCGGAGGCCCTGCCGACCCAGGAGCTCTGCCGACGGCTCCAGGGCTGGCTCGGCGCGCGCCTGCTGGTGGACAAGACCCCGTCCTACGCCCTCGATCCGGCTCTCCTCAGACGCCTCGAGGAAACCTTCGAGGAGCCCCGGTACCTCCACCTGGTCCGCCATCCCTACGGCATGATCCGCTCCTTCGAGGAAGCCCGGCTCGAGCAGGTCTTCTTCCGTCACCGCCATCCGTTCTCGCGGCGCGAGCTGGCGGAGCTGGTTTGGCTGGTGAGCCACGATAACGTCACACGGTTCCTCGCCGGAGTACCTGCCGGTCGCTGGCACCGGGTGCGCTTCGAGGACCTGGTGCGCGACCCGGTGAGCGAGCTGGCGGCGATCTGCGCCTTCCTGGGGATCGACTACCACCCGGACATGGCCGAGCCCTACCAGGACCGCCAGGCGCGGATGACCGACGGCGTTCACGCCGAGTCGCGCATGCTGGGCGACGTCAAGTTCCACCGCCACGGCCGGGTCGACGCTGGCGTCGCCGAGCGCTGGCGGGAGGAGCTGACGGAGGACTTCCTCAGCGCGCCCGCGCGCGCCCTCGCCGCTGCGCTCGGGTTTGAGGCCGAGCCGCAGGTGAGTGCGCCGATCCCGCGGCTCCCCCGGCGGCCCGGCGAGCCATTCCCCCTCTCCTTCGTCCAGGAGCGGCTCTGGTTCCTCGATCAGCTCGACCCGGGCGGCGCGGCCTACAACATCCCGGCCGCCTTCCGTCTGGCGGGGCGCCTCTCCGTGCCGGCGCTGGCGGCGAGCGCGGTCGAGATGGCGCGCCGCCACGAGACCCTGCGCACCACCTTCGCCCAGCGCGACGGGCGGCCGGTCCAGGTCGTCGCGCCGCCCTTGCCCGTGCCGCTGCCGCTGATCGACCTGACCGGCCTGCCGGCAGGGGCGCGCCTGACCGTGGCGGAGCGGCTGGGCCGGTTTGAGACCGCGCGGCCGTTCGACCTCGTCGCCGGCCCGCTCGTCCGCCGCACCCTCCTGAGGCTGGGGAGCGAAGAGTGGGTGATCCTCCTCACCCTGCACCACATCGTCGCCGACGGCTGGTCGATGGGCCTCTTCATCCGCGAGCTGGCATCCCTCTACACCGCCGGCGTGGAAGGGAAGCCGTCGCCCCTACCGGAGCCGCCGGTCCAGTACGCCGACTATGCCGCCTGGCAGCGCGGCAGGCTGGCCGGCGGGAGGCTCGAGTCGCAGCTCGCCTGGTGGCGCGAGCAACTCGGCGGTCCGGAGACCCTCTCCGCCCTGGAGCTGCCGACCGACCGGCCGCGCCCACCCATCCAGATCCTGCGCGGCGGCGAGCGCTCCTTCGCCCTGCCGCCGGAGCTGTCGCAGCGGCTGCGCGAGCTTTCCCGGCGCGAGGGCGCCACCCTCTTCATGACCCTGCTCGCCGCCTTCCAGGCTCTCCTCGGCCGCCTCGCGGGCCAGTCGAGGGTGCTGGTGGGCTCGCCGGTGGCCAACCGCACGCACCGCGAGATCGAGGGGCTCATCGGCTGCTTCATCAATACCCTGGTGTTCGCTGGCGACCTGACCGGCGACGGGGCCTTCCGCCAGTTGCTCGCCCGCTCGCGCCAGGCGACTCTCGGCGCCTTGGCGCACGCGGAGGTGCCGTTCGAGCGTCTGGTCGAAGAGCTGCGGCCGCCGCGCGATCTGTCGCGCCCGCCCCTGTTCCAGGCGATGCTGGCGTACCAGAACGTCCCTTTCGGTGGCGCGCTGGCGCTCTCCGGGTTGGCGGTCTGCCCGCTCCGAGCGGCGAGCGGCACCTCCAAGCTCGAGCTCACCCTGGCGGTCGCCGAAGCAGGGGAAGCGGAATCGTGGCACCTGGCCGGAGGGCTCGAGTACAGCGCCGAGCTCTTCGATCCGACGACGATGCAGCGCCTCCTGGGCCAGCTCGCGATTCTGCTCGCGGCGGTGGCGGCGGACCCCGAGAGGCCGCTGGGAGACCTGCCTCTGCTCTCCCCGGCCGAGCATCAGCAGACCGCGCTGGAGTGGGCCACGGGTGACGGTGTCGGGGAGGGCGACGATGCCTGCCTGCACGAGCTGTTCGAGGCGCAGGCGCTGCGGACTCCCGGAGCCTTCGCCCTGGTGGCCGGCGCGGAGCGCCTGACCTACCGCGAGCTCGACCGTCGCGCCGGTCGGCTGGCCCGCCGCCTGCAGGCGCTGGGAGCCGGACCGGAACGGCCGGTCGGCGTCTGCCTGCACCGCTCGGCCGACCTGGTGGTCGCGCTCCTCGCCGTGCTCAAGTCGGGGAGCGCCTACGTGCCCCTCGACCCGGCGTACCCGGTGGAGCGCCTGGCCTTCCTGGTGTCCGACTCGGCAGTCACCGTCCTGGTGGCCCGGCCCGAGTTGCTCACCAACCTGCCGGGGCTCGGCTGGGAGGGCCCAGCGCTAAGCCCGGTCGACGAGCCCGGCGAGGAGAGCGGTGGCAAGGGGGAGGAGGGCACCCGCGGGCGACCGGCGAGACCGGGGAACCTCGCCTACCTCATCTACACCTCGGGCTCGACGGGCGTGCCGAAGGGGGTTGCCATCGAGCACCGGAGCGCCGTCGCCCTGGTGTGCTGGGCGCTCGCGACCTTCCCGCCCGCCGACCTTGCAGGGGTGCTCGCCTCGACCTCGATCGCCTTCGATCTGTCGATCTTCGAGCTTTTCGCCCCCCTGAGCTGTGGCGGGACGGTGGTCTTGGCGGAGGACGCGCTGGCCCTGCCGGCCGCGGCGGCGGCGGCGCGTGCCGCGGGCGTCGAGATCACCCTGGTCAACACCGTGCCCTCCGCCATCGCCGAGCTGGTGCGTGTCGCGGCCCTGCCCGCCTCGGTGCGCACCGTCAACCTGGCGGGCGAGCCGCTCCAGCGCCCGCTCGCCGACCGGATCTACGGCGTGCTTGGGGTCGAGCGGGTGCTCAACCTCTACGGCCCGTCCGAGGACACCACCTACTCGACCTGCGGACGCGTTCCCCGGGGCACCCTTGAGGCCCCAACCATCGGTAGGCCGGTCGCCGGTTCCGAAGCCTATGTGCTGGACGAGCGGCTGGGGCCGGCGCCGGCCGGGGTGGCGGGCGAGCTCTACCTGGGCGGCCGCGGTCTTGCCCGCGGCTATCTTGGCCGGCCCGAGCGGACGGCGGAGCGGTTCGTGCCCGACCCGTTCGGGTTGCCGGGCGCCCGCCTCTACCGGACCGGCGACCTCGCTCGCTTCCGGGTGGACGGCGAGCTGGAGTTCCTGGGGCGCCGCGATTTCCAGGTCAAGCTCCGTGGCTTCCGCATCGAGCTGGGTGAGATCGAGGCGGCCCTCGCGGCCCATCCGGCGGTGGCCGAGGCGGCGGTGCTGGCGCTCCCCTGCGGGGAGGACGTCCGGCTGGTCGCCTTCTGGGTGGGGGAAGAGGGTGTGGAGCCGCGGAGCTGGCTGCGACGGAGACTGCCGGAGCACATGGTGCCGTCCGGGTGCGTGCGATTGGAGACCCTGCCCCGCACCCCAAACGGCAAGGTGGACCGGCGGGCCCTGTCGAGGCTCGGGACGGCCGGCGCCGAGCGCCAGACCTACGTGGTGCCGCGCACCCTGACGGAGGAGCTGCTCGCCGGCATCTGGGCCGAGGTGCTGAAGGTGGAGCGGGTGGGGGCGCACGACAACTTTTTCGACCTGGGAGGACATTCCCTCCTGGCCGCCCAGGTGACCTCCCGCGTACGCGAGGCGGCGCAGCTCGAGCTGCCCGTGCGCAGCCTGTTCCAGTACCCCACGATCGAGGGGCTCGCCATCGCGCTCGAGGATCTGCTGTTCGCCGAGGAAAAGGAGGACGCGCCAGGCTCATGAGCGACGCCAGCGACCTTCGACCCTCCGGTGGGCGCTCCCCGGAGCGTTCGGCTGCGGCCCAGGCGCTGCTCCAGAAACGGCTCCAACGCAAGGCGGCCGGTGCGACTCCCTCAGATGCCATTCCCCGCCGCGGGCAGGTAGGGCCCACGCCGGTCTCGTACGCCCAGGAGCGGCTCTGGTTCCTCGACCGGCTGGAGCCTGGCAGTGCCGCGTACAACATCCCGGCGGTCGTGCGCTGGCGCGGCGGTCTGCGGGTGCCGGTGCTCGCCGCGGCCTTGAACGAGATCGTGCGCCGGCACGAGGCCCTACGCACCACCTTCGCGGCGGCCGACGGAGGGGAGGGGAGAGTGGTGCAGAGGGTGGCATCGAGGCTCGTGCTGCCCCTGCCTTGGATCGATCTCACGGTTCTCGGCGCGGCAGATCGGACCGCCGAGCGCGAGCGTCTGGCCGCTTTCGAAGCGCGGCGGCCGTTCGATCTCGAGCGGGGACCTCTCCTGCGCGCCTGCCTGCTGCGGCTGGAGGGAGCCGGAGAAGGTGAGGAGGAGGAGCACGTCCTTCTGGCGACCCTCCATCACATCGTTTCGGACGGCTGGTCGCAGGGCCTGCTGTGCGAAGAGCTGACGGCGCTTTACGGTGCCTTCGCGGCCGGCCGGCCCTCGCCGCTGCCCGCGCTCTCCATCCAGTATCCGGACTTCGCGGCCTGGCAGCGCGACTGGCTGCGCGGCGAGGTGCTGGCGGGGCAGCTCGCCTACTGGCGCCGGCAGCTCGCCGGCGCTCCCGCCGTCCTCCCGCTGCCCACCGATCGTCCGCGGCCGGCGCTCCAGGGCTTCGCCGGCGAACGCCAGAGGATGCGCCTCTCCCCGAGCCTGGCGATGGCCGTGGCGGCGCTCTCCCGGCAGGAGGGGGCGAGCCCCTTCATGACCCTGCTGGCGGCCTTCCAGGCGCTGCTCTGCCGCCTCACCGGCGAGGAGGATCTGCCGGTGGGCACTCCCGTCGCCGGCCGGGGGCGGGTCGAGACGGAGCGCCTGATCGGTCTCTTCGTCAACACCCTGGTGCTGCGCACGGATGCCTCCGGAGACCCCCCTTTCCGCGCTCTCTTGGGCCGCGTCCGCGAGGTGGCGCTCGCGGCGTTCGCCCATCAGGACGTGCCGTTCGAGAAGCTGGTCCTAGAGCTGCGGCCAGAACGGAACCTGGCGCACACGCCGCTCTTCCAGGTCATGATGATCCTCCAGAACGCGCCGACCGGGGCCGTGGCGAGGGACGAGCTGAACCTCGTCCAGATGCCGGTGGAGAGCGGGACGGCCAAGTTCGACCTGACGCTGTCGCTGGCCGAGGAGCGGGGCCTCTCTGCGCAGCTCGAGTACCGGACCGCTCTGTTCGACCGCACGACCGCCCGGCGCCTGCTCGGCCACTTTGCGGTCCTGCTGCAGGCGGCGGTGAGCGAGCCCGGGCAGCAGCTCTCCAGCCTGCCGCTGCTCACCGCGCCGGAGCGCCAGCAACTGCTGGAGTGGAGCGATACAGGTGCGGCTTGGCCTGACGCGGAGACCTGTCTGCACCGGCTGTTCGAGGCGCAGGCGGCGCGCTTGCCCGACGGCGTGGCGCTGGTCTTCGAAGGTGCGCGGCTGACCTACAGGGAGCTCGACGGCCGGGCCGACCGGCTGGCGCGCTCCCTCTGCGGCATGGGGGTGGGGCCGGAGATCCGGGTCGGTGTCGCGCTGGCACGCTCGTTCGATCTGGTGGTGGCACTCCTCGGGGTGCTCAAGGCGGGTGGCGCCTATGTGCCGCTCGATCCCGAGTACCCCGAGGAGCGGCTGCGGTTCATGCTGGAGGACTCTGGCGTCACCGTCTTGCTCACCGAGGAGCGGCTGCTCGCCCGGCTGCCGCCAGATAGCGAGGAGCGGGGGGTACGCGCCCTCTGCCTCGACGGCGGCCCGGCTGTCGCGGGCCAACCGGAGGGAAGACCGGAGACGGGAGCGTCGTCCGATCACGCGGCCTACGCAATCTTCACCTCCGGCTCGACCGGACGCCCCAAGGCGGCGGTCAACACCCACCGGGCGATCGTCAACCGCCTGCTCTGGATGCAGGAAGCCTACGGGCTCACGGCGGCGGACGGCGTCCTCCAGAAGACCCCGTTCAGCTTCGACGTCTCGGTGTGGGAATTCTTCTGGCCGTTGATCACCGGGACGCGGCTGGTGATCGCCCGCCCGGGCGGCCATCAGGACCCGGCCTATCTGGCCGCGACGATCGCCGAACAGGGGATCACCACCCTGCACTTCGTGCCCTCGATGCTCCAGCTCTTCCTGGAGGAGGACCTCGCGGGCTGTACCGGGCTGCGGCGGGTCTTCGCCAGCGGCGAGGCGCTGCCGCCGGAGCTGGCGCGGCGTTTCTTCGCCCGGCTCACCGCGCCCTTCGGAGTCGAGCTGCACAACCTTTATGGGCCGACCGAGGCGGCCGTGGACGTGACCTTCCACCCCTGCCGCCCGGGAGAGGAGCGCCTGCCGATCGGCCGGCCGGTCGCCAACACCCGCATCCACCTCCTGGACCGGCATGGCGGGCCGGTGGCGATGGGCGTGCCGGGGGAGCTCCACATCGGCGGCGTCCAGGTGGGCCGGGGTTATCTTCGCCGGCCCGAGCTGACGGCGGAGCGGTTCGTGCCCGACCCCTTCGGGGAACGGGGCGCGCGCCTCTACCGGACGGGCGATCTGGCGCGCCGGCTGGCCGACGGCGAGGTCGAGTACCTGGGGCGCGGCGACCACCAGGTCAAGGTGCGAGGCTGCCGTATCGAGCTGGGGGAGATCGACGCTGCGCTCTCTGCCCACCCCGGGGTGCGCGACGCCGTGACCCTGGCCCGCCGCGACAGCCCCGGCGACCAGCGCCTCGTCGCTTACGTCGTGGCGGCGGCACCGCAGGTGCCGGCCACGTGGACCGCCGAGCTGCGCGCGGCGCTCAAGGCGAAGCTGCCCGACTTCATGGTGCCCGCTGCCTTCGTGCCGCTTCCGGCGCTGCCGCTTCTGCCCAACGGCAAGCTGGACCGCGTGGCGCTGCCCCGCCCGGAAGCGGGCGGCGCGGCGGCGCAGAGCGCCCCCATCGCCCTACCCCGGACGGAGGCGGAGCGGGCGATCGCCGGGATATGGCGGGAGGTCCTCGGACGGCCGGAGGTCGGAATCGACGACAACTTCTTCGATCTCGGTGGCCACTCGCTCCTCCTCGTGCGCGTGCAGCGCCGGCTGCGCGAGCTCCTGGACCGCGACCTGCCGCTGGTCGAGCTCTTCCGCCACCCCACGGTTGGCGCGCTCGCCGGCCACCTGAGCGCCGACCGGGAGGCGCCGGCCGCCCCGCGCCCGATCGCCACCGCGGTGCCGGAGATCGCGGTGGTCGGCATGGCCGGCCGATTCCCCCAGGCGGAGAGCGTTGCTGAGCTGTGGCGGAAGCTCTGCGCGGGCGACGAGCTGATCACCTTTTTCTCGGCCGAGGAGGGGCTCGCCGCCGGCCTCCCTCCCGAAGTCGTCCGCGATCCGCGGTACGTCCAGGCGCGCGGTGTCCTTGCGGGGCCGGAGCTTTTCGACGCCGCGTTCTTCGATCTCTCGCCGCGCGAGGCGCAGGTCATGGACCCGCAGCAGCGGATCCTGCTGGAGACCGCCTGGCAGGCGCTCGAAGACGCCGGCTATGACGCCGCGACCTGGCCGGGCCGGATCGGCGTCTTCGCCGGTGCCAGCGAGAACGTCCACGTCCAGAACGTCTACGCCAGCCGTGAGCTGATGGAGGCGGTCGGCCCCTATCAGGTCTCGGTCGGCAACCGCAACGACTACCTGGCGAGCCGCATCTCCTACAAGCTCGACCTGAAGGGCCCGAGCGTCAACGTCCAGACCGCCTGCTCGACCTCGCTGGTTGCCGTCCACATGGCCTGCCGCAGCCTGCTGGCGGACGAGTGCGACCTGGTGTTGGCCGGCGGCGTCTCGGTCACCTCCATCCATGGCGTCGGTTACCTCTACGAGGCGGGAGGGATCGCCTCGCCGGACGGCCACTGCCGTGCCTTCGACGCCGGCGCGCGGGGCACGGTGGCCGGCAACGGCGCCGCCCTGGTCGTGCTCAAGCGGCTGGCCGATGCCGTGGCCGACGGCGATCGCATCGACGCCGTCCTCCGCGGCTCGGCGATCAACAACGACGGCGCGCTCAAGGTGGGCTTCACCGCTCCGAGCGTCGACGGCCAGGCCGCAGTGATCGCCGCGGCCCAGGCGGCGGCGGGCGTCGACCCCGGAAGCATCGGCTACGTCGAGGCGCACGGCACGGGCACGGCGCTCGGCGACCCGATCGAGATCGCGGCGCTCACCCAGGCGTTCCGCGCGAGTACCGGAGAGCGAGGTTTTTGCGCCATCGGCTCGGTCAAGACCAACCTCGGGCACCTGGATGCGGCGGCCGGCGTGACCGGATTGATCAAGGCCGTGCTGGCGGTCAAGCACGGGCTGATCCCGCCCAGCCTGCATTACCGGCAGCCGAATCCCGCAATCGATTTCGCGTCGAGCCCCTTCCGCGTCAACACGCGGCTTGCCGCGTGGCGGTCCGACGGCGCGCCGCGCCGAGCCGGGGTGAGCTCCTTCGGTATCGGCGGCACCAACGCCCACGCCATCCTCGAACAGGCGCCGGCCCTGCCCGAGGCCGAGGCAACGCCGCCGCCCCGGCCCTGGCACCTGCTCCTGCTCTCGGCCAAGACCGCTACGGCTCTCGACACCGCGACCGCCAACCTGGCCGGGCACCTCGCGGCGGCCGGGGACACAATGGAGATGGCGGACGTGGCCTACACCCTGCAGGTCGGTCGCCGCGGCCTGGAGCACCGGCGGATGCTGGTGTGTGGCGATCGCGCCGACGCCGCGACCGCCCTCTCGACGCTCGCTCCGGAGCGGGTCTTCACCCGGACGTACAAGGGCGGGACGCGGCCGGTCGTCTTCCTGTTCCCCGGCCAGGGCGCGCAGTCGGTGGGCATGGGAGCGGACCTCCACGCGAGCGAGCCGGCGTTCCGTGATGCGTTCGATCGCTGCGCCGAGCTGCTCCGGCCGGAGCTGGGGTGCGACCTCAAGGAGCTGCTCTCTGCGCCGGCCGATGGTTCCGACCGGGCCGCCTCAGAGCTCGCGCGCACGGCCCTCGCCCAGCCGGCGCTCTTCGCCGTCGAGTACGCCCTGGCGCGGCTGTGGATGGCTTGGGGCGTCCGGCCCCAGGCCATGCTCGGCCACTCGCTCGGCGAGTACGTGGCGGCCTGCCTGGCCGGCGTCTTCTCGTTGGCGGACGGCCTGCGCCTGGTGGCCGCCCGCGGGCGCCTGATGCAGGGCCTGCCCGAAGGGGCCATGCTCGGCGTCGCCCTGCCGGAGGAGAAGCTGCGGCCGCTCCTCGGCGACGGTCTGGAGATCGCCGCGGTCAACGCCCCCGCCGACTGCGTGGCCGCCGGTCCGGCCGGGGCGGTCGAGGAGTTCCACGCCCGCCTGGCGGAGCGGGGCGTCGACTGCCGCCGCCTCCCTACTTCGCACGCCTTCCACTCGCGGATGATGGAGCCGGCCGTCGCGCCCTTCCGCGAGATCGTGGCGGGGGTGAGCCTCCACAAGCCGCGGATCCCTTACCTCTCAAACGTCACCGGGACCTGGATCACGGCCGGCGAGGCGACCGATCCCGGCTACTGGGCGCAACACCTGCGGCAGACCGTGCGCTTCACCGAGGGGTTGGGCGAGCTGTTGCGGGAGCCGGACCGGGTGCTGCTCGAGGTGGGGCCGGGCAGGACCCTGAGCGCCCTGGCCGGGCGGCACCCGGGCCGGGCGCCGGGGCAGGCCGTCGTGCCCTCCCTGCAGCATCGGCGCGATTCGCAGCCGGAGGTCCCCCTCCTCCTGGCCGCCGCCGGCAAGCTCTGGTTGGCGGGGGTCAAGCTCGACGCCGAGGCGATGCACGCCGGCCGGCGCCACCGCCGGGTGCCCCTCCCGACCTATCCGTTCGAGCGCCAGCGGTACTGGATCGCGCCGCGGCCGACGGCCGCCGCGAGTGCCGACCGGCGGGAGAGGGAACCGCTCGCGGCGCCGACCGCGATCGCAGAGGCTCCGACTCCCGCCCCCCGGCCGGACCTGTCGGCGCGCTACGCCGAGCCGCTCGACGCCACGGAGAGGGAGATCGCCGAGCTCTGGCGGGAGACCCTCGGGGTGGAGCGGGTGGGCGCCGGGGACGACTTCTTCGAGCTCGGTGGGCACTCGCTCATGGCGACCCGGTTGGTCTCCCGCCTGCGCGACCGTTTCGGCATCGAGGTGCCCATCGACGCCTTCTTCGCGGCGCCCACGATCGCCGGGCTGGCCCGGTGCGTCGCCGCCGCGGGCGGCGCGGCGGTGCGGCCAATCCCGCCGGCTCCCCGGGACCGCGACCTCCCCCTGTCGTTCGCCCAGCAGCGCCTCTGGTTCCTGACCCAGCTCGAGCCTGCGAGCCCCTGGTACAACATGCCAGTCGCCGTGCGCTTCCAGGGACCGCTCGCGCCGCCGGTCCTGGCGCGCGCCGCGGCCGAGATCCTCCGCCGGCACGAGAGCCTGCGCACCACCTTCGCCCGGGCCGGCGCCGAGCCGGTGCAGGTCGTCTCTCCTCCCGGGCCGTTCACCCTGCCGGTGATCGGCCTCGAGGAGATCCCCGCCGCCGGCGCCGAGGTGCAGCGACTGGTGGCGGCGGAAGCGGGGCGCCCCTTCGACCTCGAACGGGGGCCGCTCTGGCGCCTGCGCGCCCTGCGTCTCGCTGCCGACGACCACGTGGTGACGATGACAATGCACCACATCGTCTCTGACGGCTGGTCGATCGGCGTCCTCCTCCACGAGCTGACGGTCCTCTACGCCGCCTTCGCCAGGGGGGAGGAGTCGCCGCTGCCGCCGCTGCCGGTCCAGTATCCCGACTTCGCGGTCTGGCAGCGCGCCTGGCTGTCGGGCGACGTCCTGGCCGCCCAGATCGGCTACTGGCGGGAGCGGCTGAGCGGTCCCCTGCCGGTGCTGGAGCTGCCGCTCGACCGCCCGCGACCGCCGCTGCAGACCTTCCGCGGCGCGCGGCTCCCCCTGGCGATCCCGGCCGGCCTCGCCGAGCGGCTGCGCGCCCTCTCCCAGGGGCGCGGCGCGACCCTCTTCATGCTCCTCCTCGCGGCCTTCAAGACCCTGCTCCGCCGCTACACCAGCCAGGAGGACCTGCTGGTGGGCGCGCCGATCGCCGGCCGCAACCGCAGCGAGCTCGAAGGGCTGATCGGGTTCTTCGTCAACACGCTGGTGCTGCGCACCGATCTCTCGGGAAACCCTTGCTTCGCGGAGCTCCTGGACCGGGTCCGCGAGACCACGGTGGGGGCCTACGCGCACCAGGACCTCCCTTTCGAGAAGCTGGTCGAGGAGGTCCGGCCCGGGCGCGACCTGGCGCGGAGCCCGCTGTTCCAGGTGATGCTCGGCCTGGAGAACAGCCCCACGCCCACCGTCGCGGCGCCGGCCGCTTCCGGCCTAGCCCTGACCCCGCTCGCGACGGAAAGCGGCGCCTCGCGGTTCGAGTGGACCCTCTTCTTGACTGAGGTCGGCGGCGGGATCGGCAGGATCGGCGGCAGTCTGGAGTACAACACCGACCTGTTCGACGCGACGACCGTACGCCGCATGGTGGGCCATTTCGCGAACCTGCTCGCGGCCGCCGCCGACGCTCCGGCCGAGCCCATCTCCCGCCTGCGCCTGCTCTCCGCCGGGGAAGCCAGCCAGCTCCTGGTGGAGTGGACCGAGACGGCGCGGGACTTCGCCCTGGACCGCCCGGTCCATGCCCGGGTCGCCGCGCAGGCCGCCCGGACCCCCGACGCCCCGGCGGTGACCTCTGCCGGCGAGACGCTCTCCTACGGCGAGCTCGACCTCCGCGCCAACCGCCTGGCCCATCGGCTGCGCCGGTTGGGCGTGGGGCCCGAGGTGCCGGTCGGGATCTATCTCGAGCGCTCGCTCGCCCTGCCGGTCGCCCTGCTGGCGGTCTGGAAGGCGGGTGGAGCCTACGTGCCGCTCGACCCTGCCTACCCCCCCGAGCGCCTGTCCTACATGCTGGAGGATTCCGCGGCGCCGGTCGTGCTGACGCAAGGCAGCCTCCTCAAGGGGGTGCCCGCGAGCTCGGCCCTCCCCGTCTGCCTCGACCAGGAGGACCTGGGGGGCGAGAGCGCAGAGGAGCCCGGGGTGCCGGCGAGCCCGGAGTCGCTCGCCTACGTCCTCTACACCTCGGGCTCGACGGGGCGACCCAAGGGCGTGCAGATCGCGCACGGCGCGCTGGTCAACTTCCTGGAGTCGATGCGCGAGCGGCCCGGTCTCGCCGCCGCGGACCGCCTGCTCGCCGTCACCTCGGTCTCCTTCGACATCGCGGGCCTGGAACTCTATCTCCCCCTGGTGGCCGGGGCGCGGGTCGAGATCGCCGGCCGCGCCCTGGCGGCGGACGGGCCCCAGCTCCTCTCGCGCCTCCGCGAGGCGACCGTGCTTCAGGCCACCCCTTCCGCCTGGCGGCTGCTGCTCGATGCCGGCTGGACGGGCCGGGCGGACGGCATGGGGTTGAAAGCGCTGTGCGGCGGCGAGGCCCTGCCGCCGAAGCTGGCGGGGGAGGTCGCCGCGCGGGCCGGTTCGCTCTGGAACCTGTACGGCCCGACCGAGACCACGGTCTGGTCTGCCACCCGCCGCGTCGGGCCAGAGGTGGGGGAGGGCCGCGGCCCGGTTGCGATCGGCCGGCCGATCGCGAATACCCAGATCTACGTGGTGGATCCGGATCTGCGGCCGGTTCCCCTGGGGGTCCGGGGCGAGCTGTTGATCGGCGGGACGGGCCTCGCCCGAGGCTACTTCGGCCGGCCGGACCTGACGGCCGAGCGCTTCGTGCCCGATCCGTTCGCGGCGGCTCCGGGAGCGGCCGGCGCCCGCCTGTACCGCACGGGCGACCTCGCCCGCTGGCGGGCCGGTGGCGAGCTGGAGTTCCTGGGGCGCCTCGACCGCCAGGTGAAGCTGCGGGGTTTCCGGATCGAGCTCGGCGAGGTCGAGGCCGCCCTTGGGCAGCATCCGGCCGTGCGCGCGGCCGTGGCCCTGGTGCGGGAGGACGTGCAGGGGGACCAGCGGCTGACCGCCTACGTGGTCGCGGACGGACCGGTCCCGGCGGGCGGCGAGCTGCGGCGCCATCTGCGGGCGAAGCTCCCCGAGTCCATGGTCCCCTCGGCCTTCGTGGTCCTGCCGGAGCTACCGCTGCTGCCCAACGGCAAGGTCGACCGGAAGGCGCTGCCCGCTCCGGAGGGCGAACGGCCGGACCTCGCGGCACCGTTCACCGTGGCGAAAGGCCGCCTGGAGGGAGCCCTCGCGGCAGTCTGGCGCTCGGTGCTGGGCGTCGAGAGGGTGGGTGTCGACGACAATTTCTTCGATCTCGGCGGCCATTCGCTGCTCCTGGCGGAGGTGCACCACAAGCTGCGCGAGAGCCTGCCGGACGATCTCGGCTCCCGGCTGACGATGGTGGAGCTGTTCCAGTACCCCACGATCGCGGCCCTGGCGCGGCACCTGCGGCCCGAGATCGCGGCCAGAATCTCCTCGGACCCTGGCCGGCTGCGGGCGGAGGTCCGCCTGGGCTCGCTCGTCCGATCTCCGTCGGAGGGGACGGAGATCGCCATCGTCGGCATGAGCGGCCGTTTCCCGGGAGCGGCGGACGTCGAGCAGTTGTGGCGCAACCTGCGCCAGGGTGTCGAGTCGATCTCCCGCTTCAGCGCAGAGGAGCTGACCGCCTCCGGCATCGATCCCGCGCTGTTCCGCGCTCCCGGCTACATCAACGCCAAGGGGATTCCCGACGGCGTCGGATGGTTCGACGCCGGCTTCTTCGGCTACACCCCGCGCGAGGCTGAGATCATCGACCCCCAGCAGCGGATGTTTCTCGAGATCGCCTGGGAGGCGCTCGAGGACGCCGCCTGCGACCCGGAACGCCACCCCGGCCTGATCGGGGTGTTCGCCGGCGCCGGGCTCAACACCTACCTGGTGAATCTCTACTCCAACCCCGAGCTCATGGCGGCCGTCGGCGGCTTCCAGGCGATGATCAGCAACGACAAGGACTTCCTGCCCACCCGGGTGTCCTACAAGCTGAACTTGCAGGGGCCGAGCCTCAACGTCCAGACGGCCTGCTCGACCTCCCTGGTGGCCGTTCACCTGGCCTGCCAGCACCTGCTGCACGGCGAGTGTGATCTGGCGCTCGCCGGCGGGGTCACGCTGTACAGTCCGGTCAAGGCGGGAGCGGTGTACCAGGAGGGCGGGATCCTCGCCCCCGACGGGCACTGTCGGGCGTTCGACGAGCGCGCCCAGGGCACCGTGGTGGGCAACGGCGCCGCCGTGGTGGTGCTGAAGCGCCTGGCCGACGCTCTCGCCGACGGCGACTCGATCTATGCCGTGATCAAAGGCTCGGCGATCAACAACGACGGCTCGCTCAAGGTGGGCTACACGGCCCCCAGCGTCGAGGGCCAGGCGGCGGTGATCTCCCAGGCGCTCGCCATGGCCGGCGTCGAGCCGGAGACGATCCGCTACGTCGAGACGCACGGCACCGGCACCGCCCTCGGCGACCCGATCGAGGTCCGGGCGCTCACCGCGGCCTTCCGCGCCGGCACCGACCGCAACGGCTTCTGCGGCATCGGTGCGATCAAGAGCAACCTCGGCCACCTGGACACGGCGGCCGGCGTCGCCGGGCTGATCAAGGCCGCCCTGGCGCTGGAACGCGGCGAGCTGCCGCCGTCGCTCCACTTCGAGCGGCCCAACCCGGCCCTGGACCTGCCGAACACGCCGTTCTACGTGGTCGACCGGCTCACCCCCTGGCCACGCCACGGTCCCCCCCGGCGCGCCGGGGTGAGCGCCTTCGGGATCGGCGGCACCAATGCCCATGTGATCCTGGAGGAGGCACCGGTGCCGGCGGGTACCGCCGCCTCCGGTCCCTCCCGCACCGCCCAGCTCCTGGTGCTCTCGGCGCGCACGGAAACGGCCCTGGAGACGGCCACGGACAACCTGGCGCGGTACCTCGTGGAACATCGGGAGGTGGCGCTCGCCGACGTGGCGTTCACCCTCCACACCGGCCGCAAGGTCTTCAGGCACCGGCGGACGGTCGTCGCCGCGGGCGTCGAGGAGGCCGCGGCCCTGCTCGCGACCCGCGACCCGAAGCGCGTCTTGAGCTGTCTCGCGGAAGCCGCCGACCGTCCCGTCGTCTTCCTGTTCGCGGGCGGCGGCGCGCAGTACCCCAACATGGGGCTCGACCTCTACCGTACGGAGCCGGTGTTCTGCGAGCAGGTGGACCTCTGCCTGCGGCTCTTCGCGCCCCACGTCGACGCCGACCTGCGGCGCCATCTCTTCCCCGCGCCCGGGGAGGTGGAGGAGGCGACGCGGTCGCTCGAGCGGACGTCGATTGCGCTGCCGGTCCTCTTCGCGGTCGAGTACGCGCAGGCCAAGCTCTGGATGTCGTGGGGCGTCCACCCGCAGGCGATGATCGGCCACAGCCTGGGCGAGTACGTGGCGGCCTGCCTCGCCGGGGTGATCTCGCTCGCCGACGCCGCGGCCCTGGTCGCCCTGCGCGGGCAGCTGTTCGAGACCCTCCCCGCGGGGGGGATGCTCGCCGTGCCCCTCGCGGAAGGGGAGGTCCTGCCGCTGCTGCGCGAGCTGCTGCCGAACGCCGAGAGCCAGCTCTCGATCGCAGCCGTCAACAGCCCGGCCTTCTGCGTCGTCTCGGGTCCGGCCGCGGCGATCGCCCGGGCCCGCGAGGCCCTTGCCGGGCGCGGCATCGAGGCCCGTCGCCTGCATATCGCCGTCGCCGCCCACTCGGCCGAGGTGGAGCCCATCCTCCGCGAGTTCGGCGACTTCGTGGCGACGCTCGCCCTGTCACCACCCCGCATCCCCTACATCTCAAACGTCACCGGCACCTGGATGACGCCGGCCGACGCCGCCGATCCCGGCTACTGGATGCGCCACCTGCGCCAGACGGTGCGGTTCGCGGACGGCGTCGCCGAGCTCCTCGCCGAGGAGGAGCGGATCTTCCTCGAGGTCGGGCCTGGCCAGACCCTCTGCACGCTGGTGATGCAGCACCCGGCCCGGCCCGCCGGGCAGACCGTCCTCCATTCGCTGCGCCATCCCCAGGACCGGCAGTCGGACGTCGGGTTCCTGCTCCAGGTCCTGGGCAAGCTCTGGCTGGCGGGCACGGCGGTCGACTGGGCCGGTTTCTACGCCGGCGAGCGCCGCCGCCGGCTGCGCCTGCCGTCCTATCCGTTCGAGCGTCAGCTCTATTGGATCGAGCCGCGGCGCCAGAGCTTCGAGGACCTGGGCCGACGGGTCGCTGCGGCCAAGCAGCCGGACGTCGCCGACTGGTTCTGGGTCCCCGCCTGGCGCCAGGCGTCCTGGCCGCGCCGGGAGGCGAATGCCGCCGATACTGCCGATGCCGCCGTGCCGGCTGCCGCTTCCTGGCTGCTGTTCGTCGACCGGCAGGGCCTGGGCGGGCGGCTCGCCGAGCGGTTGCGCGAAGCGGGTCATCGGGTGGCGGCGGTGACGCCGGGGGACGCCTTCACGCGGCTGGGCGAGGACGCCTGGACCGTACGCCCACGGGAGCGCGGCGACTACGCGGCCCTGCTCCGCGACCTCGCGGCGGACGGTCGGTCTCCCGACGCCATCCCGCACCTCTGGTGCGTCGGGGCGGCAGCGGAGGGGATGGCGCTTGCCGACCTGGGGTTCTACAGCCTGCTCGCCCTAGCCCAGGCCCTCGGCGAGCGCCCGGCTCCGCAGCCGGTGCGGATCGAGGTCCTCTCGACCGGCGTCCAATCCGTCACCGGCGACGAGCGGATCGAGCCGGAGAAGGCGCTCGTCCTGGGCCTCGTCAAGGTCGTCCCGCAGGAGATGCCGCACCTCGCCTGGCGCTCGATCGACGTCGATCTACCGGTCGAGCGGGAGCGCGCCCGGGTCCACCGGCTCGCCGCCGAGCTGACGGCGGCCCTCGCCGCGCCGCCGCCCCCCGCCGAGGGTGTGATCGCCTACCGCGGCGCCCACCGTTGGGTGCAGGGCTTCGAGGCGGTGCGGCTCCCCAGGCCAGGGGGCTCCGGTGGGCTCCGGCCGGGAGGGGTCTATCTGATCACCGGCGGCCTCGGCGGCCTGGGTCTGGCGCTCGCCGAGCACCTCGCTCGCACGGCCAAGGCCCGGCTGGTCTTGACCGGCCGCTCCCCCTTCCCGGCGCGGCAGGACTGGGACGGCTGGCTCGGTCGGCAAGGGGAGGACGACCGGACGAGCCGCAAGATCCGCCGGCTCCAGGCGCTCGAGGAGTCGGGGGCGGAGGTCTTGATCGCGCGTGCCGACGCCGGCGATTCTGCGGCGATGCGCGCCGTCCTCGCCGCGGCGCACGAGCGCTTCGGCCGGCCGCTCTCCGGGGTGATCCACGCCGCGGGGCTCCCGAGCGGCGGCATGATCCAGTTGAAGACCCCGGAGGCGGTGGCGGCGGTCCTGGCGCCCAAGGTCCAGGGCACGCTCTCCCTCGCGGCAGCGCTGGCCGACGAGTCGCTCGACTTCCTCGTGCTCTGCTCGGCCGTCAACTCGGTTCTCGGCGGCTTCGGGCGGGCGGATTTCTGCGCCGCCAGCGCCTTCCTCGACGCCTTCGCCCAGGAGCGCGCGGCGCAGCGCGAGGGCCAGACCGTGGCCCTCGGCTGGGATACCTGGAGCGAGACCGGCGTGGTGGCCGAGAGCGAGCTGCCGCCGGATCTCGCGGCGGTGCGGCGGGAGAGCCTCCGGCACGGCATGTCGACCCGGGAGGGGCTGGAGGTCTTCGACCGCGTCCTGGCGAGCGGGCTGCCGCGGGTGGTGGTCTCGACCCGGCCCCTGCCGGTTCTGCTCGAGCGGGACCTCCCGGCCGTGGCCGCCGAAACAGCCGCCGAGACGGCCGCCCGGTCTCCCCGGCTGGCGGCCTCCCACGGCCGGCCCTCGCTGAGCACCGCCTACGTGGCTCCCGAGAGTGAGGACGAGCGGACGATCGCCGGCATCTGGGAGGAGTTCCTGGGCATAGAAGGGCTCGGCGTCCACGACAACTTCTTCGAGCTTGGCGGGCACTCGCTGATGGCGACGCAGATCACCTCGCGGTTCCGCCACACCTTCGAGGCCGAGCTTTCCATCGCCCGCTTCTTCGACGCGCCGACGATCGCCGGGCTGGCTGCCGCCCTCTCCCGTCCGGCCGAGCGGACCGGCGAGCCGGCGAGCGCGCCCATCCCGGCGCTGCCGCGCGACGGCCGGGCCTTCCCCCTCTCCTTCGCCCAGCAGCGGCTCTGGTTCCTCGACCAGCTCGAGCCCGGCAGCTCCTGGTACAACATGCCCATCCCCCTGCGCCTGCGGGGTCGTCTGGACGCTGCGGCCCTGGCCGCGGCCCTGGCCGAGGTCGAGCGGCGCCACGAGGCGCTGCGCACCACCTTTACCCTGGCCGGAGAGGGGACGGAGGAGGAGACGGCGGTCCAAGTGGTCGGCCCCCCTTCCGGTCTGCCCCTGCCGCAAATCGACCTGCGGGGCCTGCCGCCTGCCGTGGGGGAGGCCGAGCTCCTGCGCCTGGCGCGGGCCGAGGCCGGCCGTCCCTTCGCTCTGGCACGCGGGCCGCTCGAGCGCGCGCTCCTCTTCGCGCTGGGCGAGGGCGAGCAGGCGCTGCTCCTCAACCAGCACCACATCGTCTGCGACGGCTGGTGGCTGGGTGTGCTGGTGCACGAGATGGGAACGCTCTACGAAGCCTTCGCCCACGGCCGCCCGTCGCCGCTGCCGCCGCTGCCGATCCAGTATGCCGACTTTGCCGTCTGGCAGCGGCGGCTCCTCTCCGGCCCGGAGCTCGATCGCCTCCTGGCGTATTGGCAACGGCAGCTCGCGGGCATGCCACCGCTGCTCGAGCTGCCCACCGACCGGCCGCGTCCCAGCGTCCAGACCTTCCGCGGCGCCACCCTGCCGGTGGCTCTGCCGCCCGGCACCACGGCCGCGGTCCAGGCTTTTTCCCGGCGCGCCGGGGCGACCCCGTTCATGACCCTGCTCGCCGCCTTCCTGGCGCTGCTCCACCGCACCACACGGCAGGACGACCTGGTGGTCGGCTCGCCCATCGCCAACCGTGGCCGGGCCGAGATCGAAGGGCTGATCGGCTTCTTCGTCAACACCCTGGTGCTGCGGACCGACCTCGCCGGAGACCCGCCGTTTCGCGAGCTGCTGGCGCGGGTCCAGGCGATGGCGGCCGACGTCTACGCGCACCAGGATCTGCCTTTCGAAAAGCTGGTGGAGGAGCTGGCGCCCGGGCGCCAGCTCTCGCACAATCCGCTCTTCCAGGTCATGTTCCTGCTGCAGAACGCCCCGATGCCGGAGCTCGGCATCTCCGGGCTGACCCTAGGCCCGCTGCCGATCGGCAACAGCATCTCCAAGTTCGATCTCTCCCTCTACTTCTGGGAGGGTGGCCCCGAGCTCGTCAGCTCGCTGGAGTACAACACCGACCTCTTCGATGCCTCGACGATCGCCCGCCTGGCCGCTCACGTCGTGAGCCTGATCGCGGGAGCGCTGGCCGGCCCGGAGCGGCGCCTCTCGGCCCTGCCGCTCCTCTCGCCCGCCGAGCGCTGGCAGCTGCTCGGCGAGTGGAACGACACCTTCGCCGACTCTCCCGGCGCCTGCCTGCACCTGCTCTTCACCGCCCAGGCGGCGCGGACGCCGGATGCCCTGGCCGTCACCGACGGGCAGGGGCGGGAAGGGCTCACCTACGCGGAGCTCGCCCACCGGGCCGACCGGCTGGCCCGCCACCTGCGCACCCTGGGCGTCGGCCCCGACGTGCCGGTCGCCGTCTGCCTGCGCCGCTCGCCGGCCATGACGCTCGCCGTGCTCGCCGCGCTCGCCGCCGGCGGTGCCTACGTCCCGGTCGACCCCTCCTATCCCCGCGAACGGCTGGAGAGGATGCTGGCGATCGCCCGGCCCCGCGTGTTGTTGACCGAGACCGGGCTGCGGGAGGCGATCCCTGCCGGCGACTTCGCGGTGCTCTGCCTCGACGACGGGGATGCCCGCGCCGGGGCGCGGGTCGAGATCGCCGCCCCCGCCCTGGCGGAGGTGGTCCGTCCCGACCACCTCGCCTACGTCATCTTCACCTCGGGATCGACCGGCGTACCCAAGGGCGTCGCGATGCCGCACCGGTCGCTGGCGAACCTGATGGCCTGGCAGCTCTGCCTCTCGGCGCTCGGCCCGGGGGCGAGGACGCTGCAGTTCGCCTCCCTCTCGTTCGACGTCTCCTGCCAGGAGCTATTCTCGACCTGGGCGGCCGGCGGCACGCTGGTGCTGATCTCCGAGGAGCTGCGCCTCGATGCGGCGGCGCTGCTCGCGGCGCTCTGCGATCAGGGGATCGAGCGCCTGTTCCTGCCGTTCGTGGCCCTGCAGCAGCTGGCGGAGGTCGCGATCGAGCGGGGTGTCTGGCCGCGGGCGTTGCGCGAGGTCGTCACCGCCGGCGAGCAGCTCCAGATCACCAAGGCGGTGGCCGAGCTGTTCAATCGGGTTCCGGAGTGCGCTCTGTTCAACCAGTATGGCCCCGCGGAGACCCACGTGGTGACCGCCCACGCCCTCGTCGGGCCGGCGCGGCGCTGGCCCGCCCTGCCGCCGATCGGCGTCCCGGTCACCAACGCCCGCATCCTCCTGCTCGACCGGGCGTTCGGCCTCGTGCCGGCCGGCGTGCCGGGGGAGCTCTGGATCGGCGGCGACGGCCTCGCCCGGGGCTATCTCTCCCGGCCGGACCTGACCGCCGAGCGTTTCGTGCCGGACCCCTATGGGGAAGCTGGCGAGCGGCTGTACCGCACCGGCGATCTCGCGCGCTGGCGGGCCGACGGCAACCTGGAGTTCCTCGGCCGCATCGACCAGCAGCTCAAGATCCGCGGCTTCCGCGTCGAGCCGGGGGAGGTCGAAGTGGTGCTCGCCGCCCATCCGGAGGTGCGCGAGTGCGTCGTGCTGGCGCGACCGCCGCTCCAGAACGGGCAGGCGGGCGCCCGCCTGCTGGCCTACGTGGTTGCCGCCCAAACGGGCCGGCTTTCCGCCGGTGCCCTGCGGGACCATCTCAAGGGCTCTCTCCCGGAGTACATGGTGCCGTCGGCGTTCGTGCTCCTTCCCGCGCTGCCGCTCACCCCGAGCGGCAAGGTGGATCGCCAGGCCCTGCCGGCGCCGGAGGCGGAGCCGGGCGGGGAGGAGGAGACCGCGGCGCCGCTCGCTCCCACCGCGGAGATCCTGGTGGGAATCTGGCGGGAGGTGCTGGGGCGGGAGCGGGTCGGGGTGCGGGACGATTTCTTCGCCCTCGGCGGACACTCCCTGCTCGCCACCCAGGTGGTGTCGCGGGTGCGGGCGGTGTTCCAGGTCGAGCTGCCGGTGCGGCGTCTGTTCGAGACGCCGACGGTCGAGGCGCTGGCCCGCGGGGTGGAGGAGGCGCTCGCCGGAGAGGCGCGGCTCTCGGTCCCGCCGATCCTGCCCCTCGCGCCGGAATCGCGGCAGGGCGATCTGCCCCTCTCCTTCTCCCAGGAGCGGCTGTGGTTCCTCGACCAGCTCAACCCGGCCTCGGCGGTCTACAACCTTCCCACCGCCTTCCGGCTCGACGGCGACCTCGACCTCGCGGCCTTCCGGGGGAGCCTCGGCGAGATCGTGCGCCGCCACGCCATTTTGCGCACCACCTTCGCCCGGGTCGGCGATCGGCCGGTGCAGCGGATCGCGCCCGCGGCGGCAGTCCCCGTGCCGCGCGTCGACCTCCTCGCCTTGCCGGCGGAGGCAGGGGAGCGCGAGGCGCGGCGGCTGGGGCGGGAAGAGGCGACGCGACCGTTCGACCTGGCGCGCGGGCCGCTCCTGCGCGCCGTGCTCCTGAGGCTCGCCCCGCGCCGGCACGCCGCCCTCTTCACCGTACACCACATGGTGGCGGACGGCTGGTCGATGGGGGTGCTGACGAGCGAGCTGCAGGCCCTGTACACGGCCTTCCTGCACGGCCGGCCGTCGCCCCTCGCCGAGCCGCCGCTGCAGTATGCCGACTTCGCCGTCTGGCAGCGGACCGAGCTCGCGGGCGAGGTCTTCGAGCGGCAGCGCGCCTATTGGCGGCAGCGGCTCGCCAGCGCGCCGGGGACGACGACGTTTCCGGCCGATCGCGCCCGTCCGGCGGTGCAGCGCTTCCGCGGCGGGCAGCTGAGCATGGCCTGGAGCGCCGAGCAGACGGCGGCCCTGCGCGCCGCTGGCCGCCGCTGCGGCGCGACGGAGTTCATGGTCCTGCTGGCGGGGCTCCTGGCGCTCCTCCTGCGCACCACCGGCCAGGAGGACCTGGTCGTCGGCTCGCCCATCGCCGGGCGCACGCGGCGAGAGCTGGAGCCGCTGATCGGGTTCTTCCTCAACACCCTGGCGCTACGCGCGGAGATCACCGGCCGGCTCCCCTTCGCCGTCCTGCTGGCGCGCCTCCGCGAGCGGACGCTCGAGGCCTACACCCACCAGGACCTGCCGTTCGAAAAGATCGTCGAGGACCTGGCGCCGGAGCGCAGCCTCGCCCACGCGCCGCTGTTCCAGGTCCTGCTCGTATTGCAGAACGCTCCCGCCGAGGCACTGACCCTGCCGGACCTGGAGCTGCGGCGGATGGAGACCGCGAGCCTCACCGCGAAGTTCGATCTCAGTCTCAACCTGAATGCCGCGGGCGGCCGCCTCGCCGGGGCCTGGATCTACAACCGCGACCTCTTCGACGTCTCGACGATCGAGCGGCTCCTGGGGCAGCTCCGCACCCTCGCCGCGGCGGCCTTCGCCGCGCCGGAGCGGCCGCTCGCCGAGCTGCCCCTCCTCTCGCCGGCCGAGGAGCAGCAGCTGCGGGATTGGAACGCGACGGGCACCCGCTATGGGCAGGCGGAGCGCTCTCTCCCCGCGCTGCTGGCGGAGCAGGCCGGGCGGACGCCGGAGGCGACGGCGGTGCGCTTCGCGGACGAGGTGCTGACCTACCGCGAGCTCGACCGGCGGGCCCACGCCCTGGCCGCGCGGCTGCGCGACCTGGGCGTCGGGCCAGAGATGTGCGTGGGGATCGCCGCCGAGCGCTCGCTCGAGCTGATGATCGGCCTGCTGGCGATTCTCCAGGCCGGCGGCGCCTACCTTCCCCTCGACCCGACCCACCCGGCCGAGCGTCTAGCCTACATGCTGGCCGACGCCCAGGCGAGGGTGCTCCTGGTCCAGCCTCACCTCGCGTCGTCGTTCCTCGTCGAGGATGTCCAGGTCGTGCCGCTCGAACGACAGGCGGTCCTCGACCTTCCCTGTCTGGCGTCGGTGCAGCCGGATCATCTGGCCTACGTGCTCTACACCTCGGGGTCGACGGGTCGGCCCAAGGGGGTGATGAACACCCATCGCGGGATCGTCAACCGGCTGCTCTGGATGCAGGCGCAGTACGGCCTCGGCGCGGACGACCGGGTACTCCAGAAGACGCCGGTCTCCTTCGACGTTTCGGTCTGGGAGCTCTTCTGGCCGCTCCTCACCGGCGCCCAGCTGGTGGTCGCCCGGCCGGGCGGTCATCAGGACCCCGCCTACCTGTCCGAGGAAATCGCCCGGCGGGAGGTCACCACCCTGCACTTCGTCCCCTCGATGCTTCGCGCCTTCCTGGAGAGCCCGGGCATCGAGCGCTGCACCGCGCTCGCGCGGGTGTTCGCGAGCGGCGAGGCGCTGCCCGCGGAGCTCGAACGGCGCCACGTCTCGCGTCTCGCGGCTCCCCTCTACAACCTCTACGGACCGACCGAGGCGGCGGTCGACGTGACCCACTGGACCTGTGAGCCGGAGGGTCTCCGGAGCAGCGTGCCGATCGGCCGGCCGGTGGCCAATACCCGGCTCCACCTCCTCGATCGCGAGGGGTGGCCGGTGCCGGTCGGCTCGCCCGGCGAGCTGTTCATCGGCGGGGTGCAGGTGGCGCGCGGCTACCGCGGCCAGCCGGCCCTGACCGCGGAGCGCTTCGTGCCAGATCCGTGGGGCGGAGAGGCCGGGGCGCGGCTCTATCGCAGCGGCGACCTGGCGCGGTGGCTGCCGGACGGCGCCGTCGACTTCCTCGGTCGCACGGATCACCAGGTCAAGGTGCGGGGGTTCCGCATCGAGCTGGGGGAGATCGAATCGGCCCTGCTCGCCTGTCCGGGAGTCCGCGAGGCGGTCCTCGTGGCGCGGCAGGAGGGCGGCGCCTTGGGGATGCGGCTGACCGCCTATGTCGCCAGTCCTGACGGAGAGGTGACGGCGGCCGGGCTGCGCGAGGCCCTGGCGCGGCAGCTGCCCGAGTACATGGTGCCCGCGGCGTTCGTCGTCCTCCCCGCCCTCCCCCTCCTGCCCAACGGCAAGGTCGACCGCGGGGCCCTGGCGCGACTCCCGATCGCGCCCGAAGAGCGGCGCGGTGCCGGGGGGGCCGAGCCAAAGACCGCCTGCGAGCGCGAGCT
>DASQPA010000560.1:0-34722 GCA_035644215.1 Thermoanaerobaculia bacterium | reverse complement strand
CCCAGATCGCCAACACCGCCACCCTCGCCGACGACGGCACCCACGGCGCCGATCCCACGCCGGGCAACAACTCGGGCAGTGACACCACGCCGGTGACCGGTGCGCCCGATCTGTCGATCGCCAAGAGCGACGGCGGCGCCTCGGTGGCGCCGGGGGGAACCCTTGCCTATACCCTCACCTTTGCCAACTCCGGCAGCCGCGGCGCCACGGGAGTGATCCTCACCGAGACCGTGCCGGCAAATACGACCTTCAACCCGGGCGCCAGTACCGGCGGCTGGATCTGCTCTCCCAACAACAATGCCGGTTCGACCTGCACGCTGGCCTTCGGCGCTCTTGCCGCGGGCGGCGGCAACCAGTCGGCCACCTTCGTCGTCACCGTCGCCACGCCGCTGCCCGGCGGCGTCTCCCAGATCGCCAACACCGCCACCCTCGCCGACGACGGTACCAACGGCACCGACCCGAACCTCGGCAACAACACCAGCAGCATCAACACGCCGGTGACCGGCGGGCCCGATCTCTCGATCACCAAGAGTGATGGCGGGGTTTCGGTGGCGCCGGGCGGCGCCGTCTCCTACACGCTTACCTATGCCAACTCCGGCAACCGCGGCGCCACGGGAGTGGTGCTCACCGAGACCGTGCCCGCCAGTACGATTTTCAACGCCGGTGCCAGCACCGCCGGCTGGGTCTGCACGCCGAACGCCAACGCCGGTTCGACCTGCACCCTGGCGGTCGGCGCCGTGGTCGCCGGCGATGGCAATCACACGGCGACCTTCACGGTCACCGTCGCCAATCCGTTGTCGGGCACCGTGACCCAGATCGACAACACCGCCACGATCGCCGACGACGGTACCAACGGCACCGACCCGAACCCCGGCAACAACACGGGCAGCGACTCCACGCCGGTGCGGTTCGGCTTCTTCTACACCCTCACCCCCTGTCGTCTCGTGGACACCCGCAACCCCAACGGCCCCTACGGCGGCCCGGCGCTCGCTGCGCTGTCGACGCGTACCTTCGTCGCCGCCGGTCAGTGTGGCGTACCGGCGAACGTGAAGGCCGTATCGTTCAATCTCACCCTGACTCAGGGTACGGCCGCCGGCGACGTCCGCCTGTATCCCGCCGGCATTGCGACGCCGCCCGTCTCGGTCATCAATTATGTTGCCGCCCAGACCCGAGCCAACAACGGGATCGTCGGCCTGGGAGTCGCCGGCGACTTCGTGGTGCGGTCTGACCAGCAGACCGGCACGGTGCAGGTGATCCTCGACGTGAACGGCTACTTCCAGTAGGCGGACCGCCGATGGGCGGAGGGGCGTTGTACTGTGTCAACGAGACGTTGCAGCGTGTAAACGTGGCGTTTACCGGTACAACGAGGCGTTGCACCTGTACGACGAGGCGTTGCAGCGTGTCAACGAGTCGCTGAACCTGTGCGCCGAGCCGTTGCAGTGTGTAAACGTGACGTTGTACCTGTACAACGAAGCGTTGCAGCGTGTCGACGGGTCGTTGAACCTGTACGACGAGTCGTTGCAGGTGTAAACGTGACGTTGTACCTGTGCAACGAGTCGTTGCAGCGTGTCAACGAGCCGTTGAACCTGTACGACGAGCCGTTGCAGCGTATGAACGTGACGTTGTACCGGTACAACGAAGCGTTGCACTGTGTCAACGAGTCGTTGCACCTGTACCGCGAGTCGTTGCAGCGTCTCAACGAGACGTTGTACCGGTACAACGGAGCGTTGCACCGTGTCAACGAGACGTTGTACCGCGGTTTCGGGCATCGAGGCGGGGACCTCCCGCTGGGACCCTGACCTACGCTCAGGGGGCCGTCGCTGCCCCTCCGACACTTGGGATAGTCTCCCCTCCATCATGTCCTCCCAGACCCGGCGCCCGCGGGGGCGGCTTCTCTTCTATGGTATCGCCGTCGGCGTCCTCTACGGCGCCTTGAGCCGGGCGTTCTTCGGCTACCATCGGTTCGAGGGTGCCTACGAGGTGATGAGCTTCGCCTTCCTCTTCCTCGTCCCCGCGGTCCTCGGCTTCCTCGCCGTCTACCTCGGGGAGCGGGAGGGGCCGCCCTGGCGGTGGTGGCTGCGCATCGTGGTGCCCTGGGTACCGGCGCTCCTCTCGCTCGCCGGCGCCCTGGCCCTCGCCTGGGAGGGGTTGATCTGCGTGGTCCTCTGGGTGCCGCTCTTCATGCTGCTGTCGAGCCTCGGCGGGCTCCTCGCCGGCCTCGTCCGGCGGCTCGGCCGCCCCCGGCAGGGAAGCCACCCCCTCGTCCTCGCCTTCGTCCTCGTCCTCCCCTTCGCCGTCTCCCCGCTCGAGCAGCGCCTCCCCCGGCCCCAGGAACGCCGGGTGGTACATACGGCGATCACGATCGACGCGCCGGTGGCGACGGTGTGGAAGAACATCGAGCGGGTGCCGGCGATCGAGCCCGCGGAGCACCGCTTCAGTCTCTTCCACGCCATCGGTTTCCCGCGGCCGGTCGCGGCGACCCTCGCAGGCGAAGGGGTGGGGGCGGTGCGGCACGCGACCTTCGAGCACGGGGTGCTCTTCGTCGAGACGATCACCGACTGGCGCCCGGGCCAGCGCCTCGCCTTCTCGATCCGCGCGGACACAGCGCACCTCCCGCTGACGACCCTCGACGAGCACGTCACCGTGGGCGGCCCCTACTTCGACGTCCTCGAAGGGGTCTACGAGATCGAACCGGTCGCCCCGGGCCGGGTGATCCTCCACCTCGCGAGCACCCACCGGCTCTCCACCCGCGTCAACGCCTACTCCGGGCTGTGGACCGACTTCATCATGCGGGACGTCCAGGAGTACATCCTGGAGATCGTCAAGCGGCGCTGCGAGGCTTCTTTTGCAGGATAATAGAAGCTGATGTCCCGGGGTCCACGGCTATACTCCTCACCATGGTCTCAGCGTCCTCCCGGGAGGCGATCTCATCCAGCAAGGACTCGAAGACCTCGGCCGCGGTGTCGAATCGCTGTCCGCGCTCCTCGTCTCGATCGGTGCGCCGCGGCTGCGTCGTAGCGGTCTGCCCGTGCCCGAGAGCGTGTTCCCCTCACCCGAGCACCGGCTCTACGAGAAGCTGGCCGAGTCGGACAGCGATTCCGCCCACTCCCGATACAACGCCTTGATCCGAAGGCTGGTCAGCTTCGAGCGCGCGGTGGAATGCGGCGGCTGGTAGACGAGCCGCGGCTCCGGCGCTTCATGAAGGCGCTCGGTGGAGGAGGTAATTGAAGGAGAGAGATCAGGGAGCGGTAGGGTCGAGTGGACCTGTTGGCTCCCGTTTACCCGGTGGGTTTCGCTTTTCCGAGCGCGCGAAAGAAGGGAGGAGTGTCGCTTGCCGGCCGGCGCCAGTGGGCAGCTACGTACTTCCGCACTTCGCCCAGGAGATCCGTCGCGGCCACAAGCCGCTGGACGTTCTCCAGCAACAGAGTCCATACCGTCCTCATCTGCTCATGCGAGAAGTTCGCCAGCTCCGGCTGCGTGAGGGCGTGCTCACAGATGGCCCTGGCTTTCTGTAGCTCCCCCTCTCGCACATGCATGCCAAAGACATACAGGAGATCCAAGAAGGCATCCTTGTAAAGCGACAGCTCCAGGTCCGCCGCCACCACATCGCGGAACATCCGCTCGGCCTCCTTGCGGTAGCCGAAGGAGTGCAACAACCGGGCACCAATAAAATCCCTCCGTATCCTCATCCTGCCGGTTTCGTGCGACTGCAAACAACTGCCGAAGAGACTCGCGGCCTCGGGTAGCTCATCCAGGCAAATCAGGCACTCGACCTGGAGAAGGCGGGCGAGCTTCGTAAGCTCTGGCTCACTCGACGGGATGAGTGGCAAAGCCCGTTTCGCCAGAAGCAACCCCTCTGCTGGATAGTCATCTTCTACGACATTCGCTGCCTGGATGAGAGTCCGCGCCACGGCCGGCCAGTCCTCCAGGCGCTCGTAGATTTTCGCACACCGCTCAAGGCTCGCGGCCGCCTCTTCGACAAATCCCTGATCGGCCTTGATCAGCGCGCTAACGGCGAGACAGAAGGCCTCCAGCCAGGGGCTCGAGGAGCCTTTCTCGCGCAATGCCTCGGCGCGTTCGATCGCTTGATTCGCCCTCGTCCACTCCGCAGCCTTCCGCCGCGCGTTCGCGAGCTCCGCCCACAGCTCCACCTGGAGATCGATTCTCACATGTTCGCTATATTGATTCGGGTCCATGCCCTGGATGCAAAGGGTGGTGAGGTGCGCAAGACTCTCCGCGCCCTCATACGTGCGACAGGCCCACAGCTCGCGCAGGAGGATGGAGACGAAGGTCCACGATTTGCAGACCTTGGTCACCACGGCCCTATCCTTTTGAGCCTTGGGAGTGAGCAGGCGCATCTCGGACCACTCGGCATGCGCCAAGGTCGCTTCCAGGGCATCCTCCTGTTCCAGCTTGAAAATCTCAGCGAGGATCCGAAGCGAGCCGCCGGGGCGCTTCAACCCTTCCGCCTGGATCTCGGCGACCGCCCCCCGAGCGACGCTCCGGCATGCCGGGCAGGAGAGCAGGTGGGTGGCGATTTGGGCGGTCTCGGTGCGTCCGGCCGTGCCGGCGAGAACCTTCCGCAGGAACTCCCTCGTCACATGGGCCATTTAAGCTCCTACAGGAATTGATCCTTCACGAGTGGAGTTAAGTCTAGGCGGCTTTGGGGGGCTTGTACAGTCTCATCTTGAAGAGAGGGACGGGGGCGCATCGGGCCCCCGTCCATGCCACCGGACCGGCTAGCCCCAGGGGTCGAGACCGCCGCCCGCATCCGTCGTAGGCGTGGTCTGCGGCTTCCGGGGAGAGCCCCAGGGGTCGAGACCGCCGCCGATATCCGACGCGGCCGCGGGCGGACGATTCAGACCAGGTCTGTCGGCGTTCGTCCCGGAATGAGTGAGGGCGGAGCTGGCGAGAATGAGTTGAAGGTAGACGAATAGAGCAACCAGGCGAAGCATAGCTTCTCCCTTCAGGGGCAACTGGCCGCACGGGCGCCATTGCCCGTGAAGAGGGTGCCCCTACGGCCGGAGTGTCTGCCTCTTCGGGCCTCGGGGACAAGCTCGCCCTGCGCGAGCAAGGAAAACGGCGGAAAGAGAGGACCATGGACACGCTCGGAAGCCCCGCCCGGGAGACGGAACGGCGTCGGTCGCTCGGCCAACAGCTCCAGGGCTTGCAACGAGGGCTCGCCCTCATCGAGCGCACCCGCAGCCGAGATGACCGAAGGGTGATCCTCGGGTGCGTGTTCAAGGATCTGGACGCTCTCCGCCGTGAAGCCTCCGCGGCTTTCCCTCACCTTTGCGAGAGATTCGCAGCCATCGAAGCAGAAGCTCTTGCATGGCGCGCCAGTCTAGGCGCTCCGGTGGCACCCGATGAAGATCCCGGAAAAAGGTCAACCTCTCGAAAGCGCAGGAAGGAGGATCAACATGGACCACTCGACCCATGGAACCGGCATCCCGACCCTGGAGACGGAACGCCTGCGGCTCAGGTCGTTTCGCAAGAGTGACCTCGATGACTACGCCGCGCTGAACGCCGACCGGGAAGTCTTGCGTTACATAGGTGCCGGCTCGGAGCCATGGGACCGGGGCCGATCCTCGCGGCACATGGCCTTCCTCCTCGGACACTGGCAAATCTGGGACGCGGGCACGTGGGCGATAGAGCACAAGGAGACCCGCGCGTTCATCGGGATGGTCGGCTTTTCCTCACCGGAGGGCTGGCCCGGCTTCGAGCTCGCCTGGATTCTCGCGCGGCGCTATTGGGGGCATGGCTACGCCACCGAGGGCGCCCGGGCCGCCATGGACTACGCTCTCACCGTCTGGAAGAGGGACCGCATCATCAGCCTTATCGCCCCGGAGAATCAAGCCTCGATCCGCGTCGCAGAGCGCCTCGGCGAGCGCCTGGAGGACCGCATCACCCACCTCGGGCGGGAGATGCTCTGCTATGGCATCGACCGGGAAACCTACCTCCGAGAGGTAGTACCTGTGGGTGCTAGGACTCTGTGCCTCACCCCTTCACACTCCCCGCCATCAACCCCGCAATGTAGTACCGCTGGAGCGCCAGAAACAGCACCAGCACCGGCAGCAACGTCAAGACCGCACCCGCCATCATCAGCTCGATGTCCAGCGCATGCTCGCCCACCAGGCTGGCCATCGCGACCGGCAGGGTGTAGTGGGTCTGGTCGGTCAGCACGATGAGGGGCCACATGAAGTCGTTCCAGGTGGTCATGAAGGTGAGGATGGCGAGGGTGGCGAGGACCGGTCGGGCGAGGGGCATCACCACCGACCAGTAGATCCGCCACTCGGAGGCGCCCTCGATGCGGGCGGCTTCGAGGAGCTCCTGGGGGACGGAGAGCATGAACTGGCGGATGAGGAAGATGCCGAGGACGGTCGCGAGCGCTGGCAGGATCGCCCCCCAGTAGCTGTTGACCAGGTGGAGCGTCTTCATCATCAGGAAGAGCGGTAGCATCCCCACCTGGGCCGGGATGATGAGCGCCGAGAGCAGGAGACCGAAGAGCCGGTCGCGGCCGCCGAAACGCAGGCGGGCGAAGGCGTAGCCCGCCATCGAGTTGATGAGGAGCGAGCCGAGGGTCGTAATGATCGCGATCGTCGCGCTGCTCAGGAAGGCGCGGCCCAAGTTCAGGCGGACAAAGAGCTGGCGGTACTGGTCGAGGGTCGCGGCGTGGGGAATGAGATGGGGAGGGAACGTCGTCGCCTCGCCGTTGCTCATGAAGGAGGCCGAGAGCATCCAGAGGAGCGGGAAGAGGGTAACGACCCCGCCTGCGAGCAGGGCGACATGGACTAGGACGGTGCTCCCGCGTCGATTCATGATCGCTCCTGGAAGCGCATCTGGAGCGCCGTGGCCGCCGCGATCACGATGCACAACAGGAAGGCCACCGCCGCCGCGTAGCCCATCCGCCACCAGCGGAAACCCTCCTCATACATCAGCATGACGGCGGAGAGCGTCTGGTTGAGCGGGCCGCCGTGGGTCATCACGTACGGCTCGGGGAAGAGCTGCAGGTAGCCGATGGCGGTGACGATGCCGACGAAGAGGAAGGTCGGCCCGAGCATCGGCAGCGTGATGTGCCGGAACTGCCGCCAGGCGCCCGCGCCGTCGATCCGCGCCGCCTCGTAGAGCTCCTCGGGGATGTTCTGGAGACCGGCGAGGAAAATGATCATGTTGTAGCCGAAGTTCTTCCACACGGCGAGGAGGATGATCGCCGGCATCGCCCAGCGCGGATCGCCCAGCCAGTCGACCGCCGGGAGGCCCAGGCTCTCCAGAGCGCGGTTGATGGCGCCGAAACGCGGATGATAGAGAAAGCGGAAGGCGATGGCCACCGCGACCAGGGTGGTGACGACCGGCGCGAAGTAGACGGTGCGGAAGAACGGCTTGAAACGCGCCACCTTGGCATTCACCAGGAGCGCCGCGGCGAGCGAGACGGCGACGGTCACCGGACCGCCGACGAGCGAGAAGTAGAGAGTATTGCGGAGGGCCGTCCAGAAAATCTTGCTTTGGAGGACCGCCGCGAAGTTGTGGAAGGCGACGAAGCGGACGTTGTGCAGATCGCCCAGGGCGTAGATGTCGAAATCGGTCAGGCTCAAGGCGAAGCCGGCCACCACCGGCAGGAAGAAAAAGAGGCCGAGCACGGCGAGCGCCGGAGCGAGGAAAAGGAGGGCGGCGCGCGCCTCGCTCTTCATGGCGCCTTGACCCCCTGGCCCTGCCGTGCCAGCACCCAGCGACGCTTGGCGAGAATGTCGTTGGCCGTGCGGTCGAGATCGGCGAGCGCCTGGGCCGGGGTTACGGCGCGGCGCACGGCGGCCTCCCCGTGCTCGAAGATCGAGTTCGCGATCTGCTCCCACTCCGCCACCCGGGGCAGCGGCTCGACCCGCTCGAGCTGGGTGCGGAACGCCGCGAGCTGGGGATCTTTCGCCAATTCCGGCGCCGCCCAGGCGCTCCGCCGCGCCGGCAGATCGGCGGTCGTGGTGAAGAAGCGGACCTGCTCGGTCGGCTGGGAGAGGAACTCGATCAGCTTCCGCGCCGCTGCCTGGTGGGGCGAATCGCGGAAGATCACGAGGCTCGATCCACCGGCCATCGAGATGCCGGTGGGCGTCGAGGAATCGCGCGCCGGGAGCGGCGCGGTGGTCCACTTCCCCTGCATCTCCTTGGGCAGCCGGCGCCGGAATTCGCCGACGTTCCACGGGCCGGTGATGTGCATGGCGAAATCGCCCTGGGCGAACTGCTGGTAGAGATTGGCGACCTGGGTGTTGCTCAGGACCGGCGCCAGGCCGCGATGGAAGAGATCGACATAGAAACCGAAAGCGTCGCGAAACGGCGGCGCCTCGAAGGCCCCGCGGGTGCCGTTCGCGGCGAGGAAGGTCGAGCCGTTCGAAAAAGCGAGCATCTCGATCGGCTCGAACTCATTGGTCGGCATGAGGATCGCGTAACGGCTCTTCTTCTCGCGCTGGAGGCGCAGCATGGCGTCCAGCCACTCGGCCCAGGTGCGCGGCGGATGGGGATAGCCGACCGCCGCGAGGAGATCGTTGCGATAGAAGAGGACCCGCGTGTCGACGTACCAGGGGATGCCGTAGAGCACGCCGTCCACCACGTTGGTCGCCCAGATCCCGGGAAAATCGTCGTGGCCGTCGATCGTCCTCGAAGCGCGGGAAAAGGGTGTCAGGTCCGCCAGAGCGCGAATGGTGACGAACTCCGGAATCCAGGTGTTCCCCAGCTGCGCGAGATCCGGTGTCGCGTTGCCGGCACAGGCGGTGAGCAGCTTTTCGTGCGCCGCGATCCAGGGGATCTGCTGCACGGTGACGCGGATGCCGGGGTTCTGCCGCTCGAACTCCGGGATGCGGTCGGCCACCACCTCGCCCTCGCGGCCGAGGCCCCAGAATTCGATCCGCTCGACCCCCGGCGCCTCTCGTTCGGCGCACCCCACGAGGAGCAGCGCGAGGATCGCCCAGCCCGCTTTCACCGGCCCTCCAGCCACCCGCCGGTGAAGCCGGCTCGCTGCAGCCCCAGGACGATGTGCTCGTTCTTCCGCATCGTCTTCCAGACCAGGCCGCTGCGATAGTTTTCGACCATGGCGACGATCGGTCCCTGATCGATGCCGAGATAATCGACGTCGAACCAGCCCAGGTTCGGATCGACGTGTCCGGTCTTCACCCCCTGGCTCGTCCGCAGAGTGGGATTGAAGGCGTCGAGGAAACCATATTTTCCGTAGAGGTCCGCTCCGTAGCGCTGCCGCATTTCGCGGATCGCCGCGATTGAGAGCTCCGGGGTGAAGACGATCGACGAGGCGGCGGCGGTCGGCGCGATCGTGCCGTCGTCCTGTACCTCACCCGCCGTCGCGCCGCGCGCGGCGTAGCCGTAGAAGGTGCGCTTCCGGCCGTCGATCGTAAGAGTCCCATCTATCGGGCCGTCGCAGGCGGTCAGCCCCCAGATGCGGTCGCCGTAGTCGCGGTAGCCGTTCGGATTTTCGATCGCAAAGGCGTGCTGGGAGAGGGTCGCGCGGCGGGAGTTCTCGAAATAGTCGATGCCCTTCTCGCGCATCAGCGCGTCCTTGATGCCCCGAAAGTCGATCCAGACGTGCGAGTACTGGTGTCCGAAGAGCGGCGCGAAGAGGAGGTGCTCCTCCCCCTCGAAAGTGCCCCAGCGGGCGGTCTTCAGATATTCACCCCAGGCACCGGGATCGACCGGATGGGTGGGGGAGCCCAAGGCGAGGACGAGGACGATCATCGCCTCGTTGTAGCCGCGCCAGTCGTAGGTGTGGAAACCCTCCTCGGGCGTCCAGCCCATGCTGATCGCCGGCCGGCGCACCTGCTCCCACGGCCAGTCGACGCGGTCGTAGAGCTCCTCGGCCGTGGCGCGGATCGCGGTTTCGGTCGGTAGGGCGCGATCGAAATAGGATTGGGAGAAGAGGATGCCGGCCATGAGCAGCGAGGTGTCGATGGTCGACAGCTCGATGGTCTCGAACCGCTCGCCGGTCCGCATGTCGAGGAAGTGGTAGAAGAACCCTTTGTAGCCGGAGACGCCGTGCGGCGCGGCACCCTGCCGCAGGGTGAGGAGCGAGCGCAGGGTGGCGAGCGTCCGCGCCGCGGCCGCCTCCCGCGTTACGTAGCCGCGCTCGGCGCCGATGCCGTAGGCGTTGAGCCCGAAGCCCACCGCGGCGATGCTGGAGAACGAGGGGGTCGGCGCGCGATCGGGGACCAGCAGGGTGTGCGGATCGGCCAGGTCCCAGAAGAAATGGAAGCTGCGGCGCTCCAGGTCTTCGAGGAGCGCGGTGGTGTCCGCCGGGATTGCCGATGCCGCCGATATCGCCGATATCGCCGATATCGCCGGAGCGGTCGGCGCGAGAGGTCGGGGCGCGGGCGGCCCGGCGCAGGCGAGCAGGAAGGCGAGTCCGAGGAGGGCGGCGGTTCTTCGTGCCATGGGCGCCATCGTATAGGGTTGGGAGAGAAAAGTGGGGCGGACCTTGCGGCCCGCCCCGTACATGCTACTGAAGATGGACTAGGCCATCAGAAGTTGATCTTGAGCCCGACCTGCTCGCGGCGGCCGAGGTTGACCACGCAGGTCGGCTGGCCGAAGGTCGGGTTCCCCTCCGGCGGGATGAAGTTGTTGAGGCAGCCGTAGTTCGCCCAGTTGAAGGCGTTGAAGATCTCGCCGACCACGCCGACCGAAATGTTCCCGGCGACGCGGAAGTCCTTTTCCAGGCGGAAGTCGATCGAGCGGTCGGCGAAGCCCCAGGTGGTCGGCGGCCGGATCGAATTCTTGAACGGCTGCGTGCGCTCGCGGGCCGCCAAATCGAAGCCCTGCGAGAAGTCGAGGACGTTGGTCGCTTCGCCGGTGCCGAACGAGAGGCTGGCGCCGAAGCGCAGGTCCCAGGGCAGCCCCCCGAAGGTGGTGTTGGCGACGATGCGGTCGCGCTCGGTGCCGGGCACCTCGTGCTCCGGGTAGGCGGCGGCGCTCGGATAGTCGAGGCTGAAGAGGTCGTTGCCGGTCTGCGTCGCCTTGGCGTGGGTCCAGGCGACGTGCGCTCCCCAGCGGCCGTTGTACGGCCGGTCGAGCGAAAGGAAGATGGCGTTGTACCAATATTCCTTGCCCTGCGGGTCGGAGATGATGACGTTGCCGAAGCCCGGCACCAGGGCCGCGCAGCAGAGGCCGCTCGCCGACAGCCACGTGAAGCCATTGTAGCCGCGGACGCCGTTGTAGGAAATCGAGCCGTTCCACTTGCCGAACGACTGCCGCAACCCAAGGTTCCACTGGTTCGAGTAAGGGGGTTTCGTATGGTTGTTGAGGAGGTAGATCTCGGGGCTGGTCGCCCCCGAGGCGATCAGACCGTTCAGGCCTGCGGCCGAGAGGTACTTCGGATCCCACTGGATCGTCCCCGGCCGCCCGTCGGTCGAGAATTCGATGCGGTAGACCGGAAACTGCAGGCGGTAGCGCTCGTCGAGCGTGGCGTTCAGGAAGAGACGGTCGTAGTAGCGTCCGGCGCCGCCGAAGACGACCGTCTTGCCATCGCCCTTCAAATCGTAGGAAAAGCCGACGCGCGGCTGGATCTCGTTCTTGTACTGCGGGCGGCTGTTGCCGTTCGAGAAGTAGCTCGGGGCGACCTTGCCGGCCAGCGCCGCCGCGATGTTCGCCGGGGTCACATAGCTCGAGTCGAGCTGGTTCGATTCGTAGTCGTAGCGCAGGCCCAGGGTCACCGTCAGGTGCGAGTTGACGGTCCAGTTGTCCTGGCCATAGATCCCGTACTCCTGGTTGTTGGCCGTGAGCCGCGGATTGCCGAAGCCGTAGAGCGCCTCATAGGGCTGGTCGAAGGTCCGGCCGTTCGCCGGATCGTTCCTGAAGTTGAAGACCGGATTGGCGTCCTGACTCTTGTTCACGTCATAGCGGAGGGAGTCGAAGTTGGCGCCCACCTGGATGCTGTGATCGCCTCCCCACTGGGAGACCGTGAAGTTGTAGTCGTCACGCAGCTCGAGGCGCCGCTGATCGAACTTCTGGGTCGTGGACCCACCGCCAAGACGGATGACGCCTTCGTAGTTCAGCCCGACGAGGTCGGGGTGGAGCGGCACCGGGTTGAAGACGTAGTCCTGATAGCTGAGCGTCGCCTGGTTCAAGGTGGTGCTGTTGTTCCACTGGTGGCGCAGAGTGGAGCCGTTGACCGAGTTCTTGACGTCCGTGGCCGCTTGGACGGAGTTGAGGGCCCCGCCTCCGATGTCGCGCGTCTCATGCTCGCGGCGGTAGTTGCCGCTCCAGTCCACGAGCTGGTTCTCCGCCGGCTGCCAGGAGAGCTTGCCGAACGCCAGATTCGACTTGAACGGGCTGGGGAAAACACCCAAGTACTGGGCAAACTGGTTGGTGAAGGCTCCATTGCCGATCGTCACCGGCGTCGTGGCGTGCTCGTCGTCCCCCTCGTAGGCGAGAAAATAGTGGAGCTTGTCCCGGACGATCGGCCCACCGACCGAGAGCCCGGGCTGGCTGCGGTGGTAGTCCGGGTTGGTTGCCAGGGTCGAGAACTGGAAGCTTTTCTGCAGCTTCGACACCCACTGCTTCGGCTGGTAGAACCAGAAGGCCTGCCCCTGGATGTCGTTGCCACCCGACTTGGTGACCGCGCTGATGATCGCGGAAGACGCCTTTTCGTACTGGGCGCTGTAGTTTTGGGTAATGACGCGGAACTCCTGCACGGCGTTCTGCGGGAACGGGTTGCCGCGGCTCGAATCCTGGCCGACCGCGCCGCCCTGCAGTATGTCGTTCTTGAAGCTCACGCCGTCGATGAAGACGTTGGTCTGCTCGGACGGCTGGGCATCGGCGGCGATCGTCTTCCGTAGCGGGTCGCTCGACAGCCGGACGCCGGGGGCCAGGGCCGCGAAGTTCAGAAAGTTGCGGTTGTCCTGGGGCAGGTTCTCGATCTGCTGCGTGGTGACGTTGGTCGCCGCTTCCGAGGTCTTGGTCTCGACCAGCTGCGTGCCGGTGACGGTGATCGATTCGGAGACCGCCGCCGCGTGGGAGAGCGAGAAGTCGAGGTCCACGTTCTGCCCGACGAGGACGCGTGCCCGCTGGGCGGTCGGCTCGAATCCGGTCGAGGTCACCGTCAGGGTGTACTCCCCGGGCGTCAGGCCGCCGAGTTGGAAAGACCCGTCGGCGCTCGACGTAATGGTTTTGACGAATCCCGAGGCGGTGCCGACCGCCTCGATCTTGGCGCTCCCCAGCGCCGCCCCCTTGTCGTCGGTCACCTTGCCACGGATGGTGGCGGTCGTCGTCTGGGCCACCGCGGCGACCGCCAGAATGCCGGCGAGCAGCACGAACAGGGCCGATTGCAAAGCTCTTCTCATGGAACCCCTCCTTTTTTTCGGCTTCCAGGCTCTTCGGGACGGCGGCAGGAGCCACGGACGACGAGCGCCGTGGCGATGCAGTCGCGCCGCGGTTCCGGAGCTCCCGGACGCTCGATGGCGTCGAGCAGGAGGCCCAGGGCACGGCGCCCGAGATCGGCGATGTCGACACGAATGGTGGTGAGCGGCGGCGCAACATAACGGGCGATGGGGATGTCGTCGAAGCCGGCGACCGACATCTCGGCGGGCACCGCCACCGCGGCCTCGGCGAGCGCCGCCAAAGCGCCGACGGCCATCGAGTCGTTGGCGGCGAAGATCGCGGTCGGCCACCCCGCCCGCCGCTTCGCCGCGAGAATTTTCTCCACCGCCCGAAAACCCGCTTCCTCGGTGAAGTCGCCCGCGAGCTCCAGGCGGGGGGTCTGCTCCTGCTCCGCCAGGGCGTCGCGGTAGCCGCGCAGCCGCTCGCGCGCGTCGGCGTTCTGCTGCGGACCCTTGACGAAGGCGATGCGCCGGTGCCCCAGCTCGAAGAGGTGGTGCATCATCGCCTGCGCGCCGCCGTAGTTGTCGATGGTGATCGCGTCCCGCCCGTCGTCGAGCGAGTTGAGCAGGACGAGCGGCAGGTCGGGCGGCAGCGAACGATGGAGCGAGCGGGGCGCCACGTCGGGAGCCATGACGACCAGGCCGTCGACCCGCCCGCGCATCGCCTCGAGGACGGAGAGCATCTCGGAGACGTCGCTGTGCGACCCGGAGACCAGGATGTGATACCCGGCGCGGCGGGCGGCCAAGTCGACGCCGCGGATCACCTCGGAGAAGAACTCGCCGTGGACGTCCGGCAGGACGATGCCGATCGTCTGGCTGCGCCGGCTGGAGAGCGACCGGGCGGCGACGTTCGGCACGTAGCGCAGCGCCCGCGCTGCCTCCTGGACCTGCCGGAGGGTCTCCTCGCGGACCACGGCCTTGCCGTTCAAGACTCGCGAGACGGTGGCGACCGACACCCCCGCCCGCGCGGCGACGTCATGGATCGTCACGGCCTCCCGGCCCCTCTGCGGTACACTTCGTGGTGGTTGACGCATGGGGATGTAACCGCTTACATTCGTGCCGTACGGTACTGCAATCACCCTGCGGTGTCAATGCTGTGTCAACGGTGGAGCACGACCCTGGAGACTGCGATGACCGACCTCCGATTCCCCCCCAGCTTCCTCTGGGGCGCCGCCACCTCGGCCTACCAGATCGAGGGCTCTCCCTTGGCCGACGGGGCCGGCCCGAGCATCTGGCAGCGCTTCAGCCACACCCCGGGCCGGATGCTCCACGGCGACACCGGCGACGTCGCCTGCGACCACTACCGGCGCTATGCCGAGGACGTGGCGCTGCTGCGCGACCTCGGCTTGAGCGCCTACCGTTTTAGCCTATCCTGGAGTCGCATCCTGCCGGAAGGGACGGGACGGGTGAACGAGGCCGGGCTCGACTTCTATCGCCGCCTGGTCGACGCCCTCTGCGCCGCCGGCATCCGGCCGATGGCGACCCTCTACCATTGGGACCTGCCGGCGGCCCTGGACGACCGCGGCGGCTGGCTGAACCGCGACGTCGCCGGCTGGTTCGCCGACTACGCGGCCGTCGCCTACCGCGCGCTCGACGATCGGGTGGAGCTCTGGGCGACGATCAACGAGCCCTGGGTGGTGGTCGACGGCGGCTACGTCCACGGCGCGCTCGCCCCCGGGCACCGCAACCTCTACGAGGCGCCGCTCGCCAGCCACAACCTGCTGCGCGCCCACGGCCGGGCGGTCGAGGCCTACCGGGCGCTGGGCCGGCACGCGGTGGGGCTGGTGGTCAACCTGGAGCCCAAGGTCGCCGCCTCGGAGAGCGCGGAGGACCTGGCCGCCACCCGGCGCGCCGACGCGTACATGAACCGGCAGTACCTGGACCCGGTCTACCGTCGTTCGTACCCCGAGGAGATGAGAGAGATCTTCGGCCCGGCCTGGCCGGATTTCCCGGACGCCGATTTCGCCACCATCGCCGCGCCGATCGATTTCGTCGGCATCAATTACTACACCCGCGGCGTCACCCGGGCCGACCCCGAGCAGGTCGTCGAGCGGGCGGTGAAGGTCCGCCAGCCGCAGGCGATCTACACGGAGACCGGCTGGGAGGTCCATCCGCCGGCGCTGACCGACCTCCTCCTCTGGTTTCGCGACCGTTACGGCAACACGCCGATCTACATCACCGAGAACGGCGCCGCCTTCTACGATCCGCCGTACCCCATCGACGGCGAGGTCGACGATCCCCTCCGCGTCCACTACCTGCGCGAGCACCTCCGCGCCGTCGGCCGGGCGATCGCCCAAGGGGTGGACCTCCGCGGCTACTTCGTCTGGTCGCTGCTCGACAACCTGGAGTGGAGCCTGGGTTTTTCCAAGCGCTTCGGCATCATCCACGTCGACTTCGCGACCCAGCAGAGGACGCCGAAGCGGAGCGCTCGCTTCTATCGTGAGGTGGTGAAGAGCAACGGCGGGGTGCTCGAGAGTGAGGTCCTCCTCCGCCGGACCTCCGCCCGGAGATAAAAGCGGGCGGGGGCTAGCGGTCCGAACCGATACCGCTCGGCCGAAGGGTCCCTCCCCCCTGGGAGGGGGGTGGTTGGATCAGGGGGGAGGAAAGGAGGGGGGCGACACGCGCTTGGCTGCACCCTTTCTTCGCTCCACCTGGTCGCGGGCAGGAGCCGGGGAGGAACTCGTCGTACTCAATCTTCCCCGACAGCAGCTTCGCCATCTGCTCCAACGTCGGATACGCGCTCGTCATCCGTCCTCCTGTAGGTTCGGTTTCAGCGATATGAGCTGTCTGTGGCGTCTCCCTACAAGATACCGCTGAGGGTAATTTGGTGACAACGAGCTTGCGCCGTTTCGACGGGCCGTCATCCCTGGAGACGGGCTGTATCTGCTTACGCTGGGCTAGAGTCCCTGGATATGGCCCGTATCTGCTTATGCTGGGCCAGAGTCCCTGGATATGGCCCATATCTGCTTATGCTGGGCCAAAGTTCCTGGATACGGCCCGTATCTGCTTACGCTGGGCCAGAGTCTCTGGAGACGGCCCGTATCTGCTTACGCTGGACCGAAGTCCCTGGAGACGGGCTGTATCTAGGGACAACGGTCGCCGAGAGCTCCTCCCGGGTCGCTCGCCGGCAGGTTCCCTTGCAGACCTTGCAGGCGACACCGCCGCGGCGGATCGCGTCGCGCGAGACAGAGTCGATCCCTTGCTCTCCCGATCCTTCCTGATTCACCGCTCATGCGACTACAATAGCCCTTTGAGGACGCCCGGCTGGTACATCATGTCGTAAGACGGGCTGAAGGCTAAGGAGGACAGGGCCTATGGTTGTACATCTCTCGGCAGATCTTGAAAGGCTGGTTCAGGACAAAGTGGCAAGTGGCCACTATCGCTCGGCGGACGAAGTCATCAGCGAAGCCCTGCAGGTTCTCGATGAGCGAGACCACGAGCTGGATGCGCGCACGACAGCGTTCCAGGCTGAGATCGGGAGGAGATTGGCGAGCGGGCCGGCAACGCCGATGGATTTTGGCGATGTAAAGAAAAGAATTCGCGAAGAGCTTGAAGCCCGGAAGAGTGGCCGCCCCTAGGGTCCGCCTGATGGGGATCGTCAAGAAGTTTCCAGCGGCAGAGCAGGATCTCATCGAGATCGGCCTCTATATCGCCCGAGACAGTCCGGCGAACGCCGATCGCTTCATCGACGCTATTGAACGGGAGTGCCAGAAACTCGCAGACTCCCCATTTGTCCTCGGCAGGAGCTGTGAGGGGCTCCATCCCGAGCTACGGCGACATAACTTCAAGCGCTACGCCATTGTCTTTCGGCCCGTACCAAAAGGGATCGAGTTGGTCGGCGTCTTCCAGGGCAGTCGCGAGCTGGAAGCGATGTTCGAGCTATTAAACGAACGCATCGTGGGCCGCTTCCCCGATCGGGAGTAAGAGGAGGCCCGCACCATGACGGACGCCTATCCCGACGAGCCATTCACCGAGGAGCGCGTAACCTACACCCGGCAGGTGGGGGACCGCTTTTTCGTCATCGAGAACGTACCCGCGCGGGTGTCTCAAAGGACGGGAGAGCAGTTCTTTTCTCCCAAAACCGTCGAGCGAATCCAGGCCATCATCTGGGGGCAGGGTACGCCGGTTCGCGTTCTCGAAGCGTCTGTCTTTCAGTTTGCCGCCTGAGGCCAGGGCCTACCCGAAAACCTCTCCGAACCGCCGCACCGCCTCGGCGCTGCCGCAGACGTAGACCGCGTCGTCGGGTGCGAAGCGGAAATCGGGGCCGAAATCGACCAGCACCTCGTCGCCGCGCTCGACGGCCACCACCGAGCAGCCTGTGCACTCGCGGACCGCGAGGGCGGCCGGGCCGCGGCCCTCCAGGGCCTTGGCATGCACCTTCTGCACCCGGAGCTGCGGGTCGATCGACACCGCCTCCTCACCCAGAAGTTTCTGGGCCAGCATCTGGCCCGAGACCTGGCTGAGCGAGAGGGAGAAGGAGGCGCCGGCACGGTGGATGCGCTCGACGTTCTCGGCCTGGTTGACCCGGGCGATCACCGGCACGTGCGGGGCCAGCTCTTTCAGGATGACCGTGGCGAAGAGGGTGGCGCTGTCGGTGTCGAGGGCGAGGATCACCGCCCGGGCCGTGGCCGACCCGGCCGATTCCAGAAGACGCCGGTCGAGGACGTCGCCCACGAGATCGACTCCCGGGCTGGCCCGGCGGTCGATCACCCGTACTTCCTCGCCCACCGCCCGGAGCAGCTCGACGACGTGGCGGCCGACCTCGCCGTAGCCGCCGACCACGAAAGGGCCGACCGGCGCCACCGGGCGGGGACCGCGGGCGAGCTCGGTGACCCGTTCGATGCTCTCGTGGCTGCCGAGGACGACGAGGACCCCCTCCGATTCCAGGGAGAACGTGGGATCGAGCCGGGTGCGCAGCTCGCCGCCCACCCATTCGCCGATCACCGTGGCGCCGGTTTCGGCGCCGATCCCCGCTCCGCCCAGAGTCTTGCCGGCGAGCCGGCTGTCGGGCTCGATCCGCACTTCGGCGATCTCCAGAGAGTGGCCGAGCGGCTGCACGCCGTTCAGGCGGGGGTTGATGCGGGCGCTGACCCGGGCGGCGAGGGCGGCGCCCAGGATGTGGCGGGGGGTGAAGACCGCGGTCGCCCCGGCGAGCATCATGGGCTTCCGGTAGAAGGGCTCCTCGACCAGGGCGAGCACCGGGCCGGTAAAACCCAGGTGGCGCGCGGCCAGGATCAGGGCGGCGTTCTCGTCGTCCGTACCGTTGGCGATCAGGGCCCGGGCGGTCGTCAGGCGCGCGGCCTTCAAAGAGGCGTCGTCCAGGCCGCGGTGGACCACCCGCACCCCGGACTCGAAGAGCTGCCGGGCGGTCGCCTCGTCGCGTTCCAGGAAGACGGTGGGCACCCCGGCCGCGGCCAGCTCGGCCAGGAGGGTCTCGACCGCCGCCCCGTAGCGGAAGACCAGGACGTGGCGGGAGAGCTTTCCCTCGACCGCCTGGGGCAGGCGGGCCTCGAAGTGCTCCTCCAGGAAGGGGAGGAGGAAGATGGGGACGATCAAGAAGACGAGGAAGACCCCCACGAACTGGACGCCGACCACATAGAGCACCATGATCGGGTGGCGCCAGTGGCTGTCGGCCCCGTAGCCGGTGGTGGTCAGGGTCTCGGCGGACCACTCCAGGCTGTCCCAGAAGCCGCGCGGGCTCCCCTCCAGGTAGGCCATGCCAACTCCGTAGAGGAGAGCGAAGCAGACGACGAGGGCCGGCAGGCAGAGGAAGAGCAGCAGGAGCCGCTTACGGGAACGTTTCATGGAAGAGGACCGGCCTTCAGTATGGCATGTCGTCCTCATCCAGGCCGAAATGGTGGCCGAGCTCGTGGATCACGGTGTCGCGCACCTCGCGGATCACCTGGCGCCGGTTGGTGCAATAGCGCAGGATGGGACCGCGGTAGATCGCCACCCGGTCGGGCAGGGCCAGGTAGTGGGTGTCGCGCTCCGCGAGCGGCACCCCCTGGTAGAGGCCGAAGAGCTCCTCCTCCTCGGGGTCCATGTCGAGGGCCTCCAAGTCGGCCGGATCGGGCTCCTCCTCGACCACCACCACGACGTTGTCCAGAAGCTCCGCGAGCTCGTCGGGCAGGCCGTCCAGGGCCTGCTCGACCAGGGCTTCGAATTCCTCGGGGGGGACGCGCACGGGCAAAGCTTGCCATAATCCGCCCCGCGAGCCCACTCCATGCCCCGCGCCCCCTCCCTCCGCCTCGCGCCGCTCACGCCCCTCACGGTCATTCTCCTCCTCGCCGGCCTCCACATGCTGGTCTTCGACCGCGGCCTGGGCGGGGACGGCTGGGCGAGCTTCGCCGCCCTGGAGTCGCTGGTGGAGGACGGCGATCTCTACCTGGAGAACAACCTGCGGGGGGTGGACAACGGCATCGTGCCCACCTCCTCGGGACATCGGATCATGCAGTATCCGCCGGGCATCCTGCTCTTGGACCTCCCCCCCTTCCTCGCCGGCCGGGAAGTGGACTGTCTTCTCCCTGCTGGTTGGCTCGCCCACGGTTTCGACCTGCCCCCGGTGGGCCGGGTACCCCGCCGGGTGGTCCTCGAGGTGGCGGCAATCGTCCTGACGCGGAACGCGGCGACCCTCCTGGGGCTTTTCTTTCTCGCGCAGGCGCTGCAGCGGCTGGGGGTTGGGGAGAGGAGAGTGGCGGCGGCGGTGGCGCTCACCTTTTTCGGCGGTCCCCTGCTCTTTTACTCGCTGGTGGGGATGACCCACGCGCCGACTTTCGCTTTGGCGAGCCTGCTCTTTTTTCTCCTCGTCCGACAGCGCGAGGAGGGGAGGATCGGGCTGGCGCTGGCGGCGGGAGGGGTCCTGGGGCTGGCGACTCTCGTTCGCTATGGGGCGGTGGGCCTGCTGCCCGCGGCGTTGCTGGGGGTCCCACCCTCCCGCCCAGGGGGGAGGGACGCGGCCCGAGGCGTTCTTGCCTTCGGCGTCGGTTTCATCCTCCCTCTCCTTCTCCTGCCGCTCTACTGGCACGCCGGCTCGGGAGAATGGGGGCCTCCGGGGTATGGCGGGACCTGGCATTTCACCCTCGCCTCGCCGTGGAACGTCCTCCTCTCTCCTCAGCATGGCCTCTTCCTCTTTCACCCTGCACTCCTTCTCGCAGCTCTTGGCCTGGTATGGATGGCGGGAGCCGAGCTTGCCCGGCGCGCACCGGGGATAGGCACCGTCGCCCTTCTCGGTTTCCTGGGGATCGCCGTCCTCCACGGCGGGTGGTCCGAATGGGCGAACCCCGGGGGGTACGGCCAGCGCTTCCTGATCGACGCCCTGCCGTTCCTCGGGCTCGGCTTCGCGCGGGTCCTCGCCGCCCGCCCCCGCTGGGCCTGGCGAGGAACCCTCGCCCTGGCGACCGGTTTCGGCTATCTCCTCTTCTTCACTGCCGTCGCCGGTCTCGCCCCGCCGCCGCCGCCCTACCCCTGGCCGCAGCGGCTGGCCGACTACCGTTCTCTCCTCACGCACCCTCCAGGGCCGGCGGAGATCTGGATGGGGATGAAGCAGGCGTCTCTGCTGGTGCGGAGGATCGCATAGACTCCGAGGATGGGCGTACGCCTCGACAAGTGGCTCCAGGTGGCGCGGATGTTCAAGACGCGGACCCAGGCGACCGAGACCTGCGAGGCGGGCCGGGTGCGGGTCAACGGCATGCCGGCCAAGGCCCACCGCAACCTCGCCGTGGGCGACAGGGTCGAGCTCACCCAGGGCGACTGGGAGCGGGTGCTGATCGTCAAGGAGCTGCGCGACCGGCCGGTGGCGAAGGCCGAGGCCCCCCTCCTCTACGAGGACCAGAGCCCGCCCAAACCGGTCCTCGACCCGCTCGAACGGCTGATGCGCCGGCCGCCGTCCCTGCGCGAGCCGGGGGCCGGCCGGCCGACGAAGAAGGACCGCCGTGAGATCGACCGCTGGGAAGGCGAAGAGTAGGACGCCCGGAGACCCTCCGGTCCTGCCGGCCTAATCCCCCAGGAACTCCCCGATCGGGGCGAGCGGCTCGATGTGGTCGCAGAAGATCTTGAACACCACCATGATCGGCACCGCCAGGATGGCGCCGGAGATCCCCCAGAGCCAGCCCCAGAAGGTGAGACTCAGGAAGAGCACCACCGGGTTCAAGGTGAGGCGCCGGCCGAGGACCATGGGGGTGATGAAGTAGGCCTCGGCGACGTTCAGACAGAGGAAGGCGCCGACCGGCAGGAGGGCGTGCGGCAGGTCGTCGAAGGTGAGGAAGCCCGCCAGGCCGAGGACCACGTAGCAGCTCCCCGCCCCCAGGTAGGGGATGAAATTGGTGAGGGTCGCCATCATCCCCCAGAGCAGGGGGTTGGGCAGGCCGATCAGGGCCATGGCGCCCGCCACTCCAATCCCCAGGCCGAGGTTGATCAGGGCCACGGTCGAGAGGTAGGCCGAGATGTCGGTCTCCACCTGGCGCGCGATCTCGATCGCCCGCTTCTTGTCCTCTACGCTGGGGAGGACCTTGACCAGCTTGCGCAGGAAGAGGTCCCCCGAGGCGAGGAGGAAGTAGAGGAGGATGAAGAAGATCGCCGCGCTGGCGACGAAGTCGGTGGTGCCGCCGACCAGCCGCGCCCCGAGCGACGGGCCGGCGGGGACGGCGACCGCCACCGGCGCGGCCTTGGCCGCGGTCACGTCGGCGATCTTCGCCACCTGCTCGGTGGCGCGGCCGAAGAGGAGGACCGGGCGCTTCAGCTCGCGCAGCCGGGCCTCCACCCGGCGCAGGCTGTTGGGAGCCTTCTGCATCCATTCGTAGGCCGGGCCGGAAAGCTCGTAGATCCCGCCGCCCAGAGCGCCGAGGAGAACGAGGAGCACGATGCCGGCCCCCAGCGGCTCGGGGAGGTGCAGCTTGCGGAGGACCCGCACGAGCGGCGAGAGCAGCAGGCTCAGGAGCAGGGCGAGGACGATGGGCAGCAGGAACGAGCGGGCGAAATAGAGAGTGTAGAAGGCGGCCAAAATGAACAGGCCGGTGAGCGATACGTTGCGGACCCCGAACGGTTCGACCAGGACGTCGCGCAGCCGCTTGAGGTTGGGTTTGGGGAGGTCTTCTTCGGGGGTGATGCTGCGCAGGGGCTCCAGGGCCATCCGCTCGACTCCTTGGACAGAAGCGGCCGTTTCGGGCGGCACCGGAGGCCTCGCCGGCTCGGTGGCCGAGCCGGTTCGAGGGTGCCCCTGCCGCCCCGCTCAGGCCCTTCGCGCCAGCCCCATGATAAGGGAGACGACGAAGATCAGCAGGAAGATGTAGAAGAGGATCTTGGCGATCGACGCGGCGCCGGCCGCGATGCCGCCGAAGCCGAGGACCGCCGCGACGAGGGCGACGACGAGGAAGATGAGAGCCCATCTCAGCATCAGGATTCCTCCTAAAGGGTCAAGTCGGGTATCTACGCCTTGGCCTGCCCGATCGCCGAAGCAAGGGATATGCCAATGCGCTCACGCGAAGAGCGGCAGCTGCGCCATCCGCCCGCGGACCAGGGTGGCGGCGCCGACGCCCAGGAGGCGCACGGGACGCTTCCCGGCCTCGGTCCGGGAGAGGAGGTCCTTGGCGCAGGCGACGATCGAGGCGGCATCGGTGACCGGGTAGGAGAGGGTGCGCGAACGGGTGACGGTGGTGAAGTCGGCGTAGCGCACCTTGAGAGTGATCGTGCAGGCGGCGAACTGCCCCCGGGCGAGGGCGGCGGCCACCTCCTCGCCCATGCGCTCGACCTCCTTTTCCATCTCCGCCACGGCGTGGAGGTCGATCGGGTAGGTGTTCTCGGTGCTCAGGCTCTTGGTCTCCTGGTGCACCTCGACCGGCCGCTCGTCGATGCCGCGGGCGAACTCGAAGAGGGTGCGGCCGTGACGGCCGAAGCGGCCCATCAGCTCCTCCAGGGAACGGCTGCGGAGGTCGGCCACGGTGGCGACCCCCATTCCGGCGAGGACCTTCTCGGTCGCCGGCCCCACCCCGTGGAGCCGGCGTACCGGCAGCGGATCGAGGAAGGCCTCTACCCGCTGCGGCGGGACCACGGTGAGGCCGTCCGGCTTGTGGAAGTCCGAGGCGATCTTGGCGATCAGCCGGTTGGGACCAACCCCCACCGAGACGGTGAGCCCCCGCTCCTCGCGCACCCGGCGGCGGATCTCGCGCGCCGCCCGGGTGGCGGTGCCGAAGGCGTCGAGCCGGCCGGTCAGGTCGAGGTAGGCCTCGTCGAGCGAGACGGTCTGGATCACCGGGGTGATCTCTTTATAGATGGCGAAGATCTTCTCCGACTCCCGGCGGTAGCGCCGGAAGTCGGGCGGGATGAAGATCACCTGCGGGCAGAGCCGCAGGGCGCGAGAGGAGGGCATCGCCGAGTGGATGCCGAAATGGCGCGCCTCGTAGCTCGCCGCCGCCACCACCCCCCGTCCCTCGGGCGTACCGCCGATCACCACCGGCTTGCCGGCGAGGGTGGGATCGTCGCGCATGTGGACGGCGGCGTAGAAGCAGTCCATGTCGCAATGCAGGACCCGGCGGTCCGCCGCGGCCGTCGGAGCGTCCGCCGTTCCCGCCGTGTCCTCCCGTGGAGGGGCGTTTCCCGCCTCGGTTTCGTCTTCGCTCGCCATCCGGTCCCGCCAGTACCTCCGAAATCCCTCTTGCGGTGGAAGAGGGAGTTGCCAAAACGATACAATCTTGTTTTGAATCCACATCTTCCCCCGCCATCCTGTCCCCGCCGCGCCGGGTGCAGGGCAGATCGGGAAGCGGTGGGAACCTCCCATGCGGATCACCCCCCCTGCCTCCGCCAGCCGCCTCCTCGCCCGGGTCCCGGCCAGGAGACCGTCCCTGCTCCTGCTTGCCGCTCTCCTCCTGCTGGCCGGTGAGCCCGCTGGGGGTGGGGCCGCCATGGAGCTCACGCCGGGGCAGGAGGTCCAGCGCGAGCTGACCGGCGGCGAGGACCATTCGTATCCGGTCACCCTCGCGGCCGGGCAGTTCCTGCGCGCCGTGGTGGCGGAGGACGGGATCGACGTCGAGGTCCGCCTGCTCGATCCCGAGGGCCGGCCGGCGATCCTCGTCGACGGCCCCTCCACTCCCCACGAGGACGAGGACCTGGCGGCGGTCGCCGAGCAGCCCGGCCTCTATACCTTGGAGGTGCGTTCGGGGGAGCGGGGCAGGCATGGGCGTTACCGGCTCCGGCTCGAGCTGCGCCCGGCCGGCGAAGCGGAACGGCGGCGGGTCGAGGCGGTGCGCCTCACTCAATCGGCGGTCGACCGCATGAGAAACCCCGGCCCGGAGTCTCTGCGCCAGCAGGTCGAGGAACGCGAGCATGCCCTGACTCTCTGGCAGGAGCTGGACGAACGGGGACACGTGGCGAGCACATTCTATCAATTGGGAATCGCGCGCTACCTCCTGGGGCAGGTCGTCGCCGGCGCCGCCGACCTCCATCGCGCGGCGGACCTCTGGCGGGATCTCGGGGTCACGACCAGCCTTGTCTATGCCCTGTACGAAGAGGGGCATGCCGACGAGAAGCTCGGCCGTCTGGAGGAGGCGCGCCAGCACTTCGAGGAGGCCCGGAGGCTGCTCGACGCGCCGGACGGCGATCGGATCCTGCGGATCAAGCTCCTCAACAACCTAGGGAGCCTGCTGATCGACCTCGGCCAACCGTCCGCCGCGGTCGACCCTCTGCAGGATGCCCTGACGCTCGCCAGCCAGGCCGGCGACGTCGCCCGCCAGGTCAATGCCCTCAACATCCTGGGCTCGGCCTATACCGACCTCGCCGAGCGCCAGAAGGCGCTGCGCGCCTACCAGGACGCTCTCGCTCTGGCGCGCCGGCTGCCGGATCACCGGTACGAAGCCACGGTCCTCAACAACCTGGGCTATCTCTACGACCTCCTGGGAGATGAGGAGAAGGCCCTGAGGCGCTACCGCCAGGCCTTGGATCTCGCCCGCGACCCTGGAAATCGGGCCAGGACCCTCAACAACATCGGCCTCGCCCAGCTCCGGCTGGCGAAGCCGGAGGAGGCGCGGAAGTCCTTTCGGCAGGCCGTAGACCTCGCCGAGCAGGTGGGCGACCGCCGGACAGAGGCCCAGGCGCTCGACAACCTGGGATACCTGGAGCTCAGCCTGCATCACCCGGCGAAAGCCTTGGAGCAGTGCCGGCAGGCCCTGACGCTGGCGGCGGGAGACCCGGAGATCGAGGCCGCCGTCCGCACCGCCATGGGGGCCGCTGAGCGCGAGCTGAAAGACCTGGAGGCGGCCGGCGAAGATCTCGCGCGCGCCCTCGCGATCAGCCGGGAGCGCGGCGACGGAGACCGCGAGGCCAACGTCCTGCTCAATCTCGCCCGGGTGGCCCGCGCCCGGGGCGACTTCGGCGGTGCCGTCGACCTGACCGCGAAGGCGATCGCGCTGGTCGAGTCGCTGCGGACCGGGGTCGCGAGCCTCGACCTGCGCGCCTCGTTCCTCGCCTCGGTGCAGTCGTACTACGAATTCTACGTCGACACCCTGATGGCCGCCGGGCGCCGGGCCGAGGCGCTGGACGCCAGCGAGCGGGCACGGGCGCGGAGCCTCCTGGAGCTTCTCGGCAGCGCCAAGGCGAGCCTGCGCCGGGAGGTCCCTCCCGAGTTGATCGAGCGCGAGCGCCAGGCGAGCGACGCGGTCTCCAAGACCGAGCGGCGAAGGGCTCGGGTGATCGCCGATTCGCCCTCCGATGCCAAGGCGATCGCCGAGGCGGTCCGCGACCGCGATGCCGCCATCGAGGCGTACCAGCAGGTCGAGGGGGAGGTGCGGGCGAGCAGCCCGAGCTACGCCTCGCTCTCCCAGCCCCTCACCTCGCCGGAGATCCAGAAGCTCCTCGATGGCAGGACCCTGCTCCTCGAGTACTCGCTGGGCAGCGACCGGAGCTACCTCTGGGCGGTGACGGCGACGGCGATCCGGAGCTACGCGCTGCCCCCGCGCCAGGCGATCGAAAAGGTGGCGCGGCGGTTCTATGAGCAGGCCACGACCCGCTCGCGCGACCCGCAGGCCAGCGACGCCGTGAAGAATCAGGCCGATGCCGCGGCGGCCGTGGCGGCCGGCGAGCTCTCCCGGATGGTGCTCGCCCCGGCCGCCCGGCTCCTCGCGGACCGCCGCCTGCTCGTGGTGAGCGACGGCGCCCTCCAGTACGTCCCCTTCGAGGCGCTGCCGGACCCGGCCGCGAAGGCGGCGAGCTACCTGGTGGAGCAGCACGAGGTCGTGAGCCTCCCCTCGGCCTCGGTGCTCTCCGTGCTGCGCCGGCAGAGCGCTCTCCGGCCGCCTCCCAAGAGGACCCTGGCGGCGCTGGGCGATCCCGTGTTCCAGGCCGACGACGACAGGGTCGCGAGGAAGAAAGCGCCGGCCGGAACCGCGCCCCACCCGGCGCCGCGGCATGACCTGGCCAGCCGCGACTGCAGCTCGCAAACCTTCCACCGTCTGCTCTTTTCGGGTGAGGAGGTCAAGGAGATCGCCAAGCTGGTCTCACCCCGGCAGAACGTCCTCGCGGCCCTCGGCTTCGACGCCTCTCTGCCGCTCGTGACCAGCGGCAGGCTCTCCCAGTACGGGCTGCTGCACTTCGCCACCCACGGCTGCGTCGACAACCGGCATCCGGAGCTCTCGGGCCTGGTCTTTTCGCAGGTCGACCCCCAGGGCCGGCCGCGGGAGGGGATCCTCTGGCTCAAGGACATCTACGGCCTCAACCTGAACGCCGACCTGGTGGTGCTCTCCGCCTGCCAGACCGCCCTCGGCAAGGAGATCCAGGGCGAAGGGTTGGTCGGCCTGACCCGCGGTTTCCTTTACGCCGGATCGTCGCGGGTCCTCGCCAGCCTGTGGAAGGTCGACGACCGCGCCACGGCCCAGCTCATGAAGCGGTTCTACGGCAGCCTGTTGGGCCGGGAGCCGCAGCGCGCCGCGGCGGCCCTGCGGCAGGCGCAACTCGCCATGATGCAGGACCCGCGCTGGCGCTCTCCCTATTACTGGGCTGCCTTCTCCCTGCAAGGGGAGTGGAGGTGACCGCGGAGGAACTGCAGAGTCTCCTCGCCCTGCTCGATCCCGACCGCGAGCGAGCGGCAGAGCGTTACGAGACTCTCCGCCGCCGGTTGATCCGCCTCTTCGAGTGGTGGGGGTGCGCGACTCCCGAGGACCTGACCGACGTGACTTTCGACCGCGTCGCCCACAAGACCGCACAGCAGGGCTTCCGGCTGGAAAAGCCGGACCCCTTCCATTACATCTGCACCTTCGCTCGTTTTGTCTATCTGGAAGACCTGCGCAAACGCAAGGAAGTACAGTCGTCCGGCGACGAGCCGAGCGAGCTGGTGTATCCGGTCCCGCCGGACCCTGACCCGCCGGATTCCCGCCTTCCCTGTTTCCTCCGCTGCCTGGACGTCCTCTCCTCCAGCGAGCGCCGGCTGCTCTTCGACTTCCACCCGGACCTGGAGCGCATCCGCTCCCGCCACCAGCTCGCCGAGCGGTTGGGAATCACCGACAACGCCTTGCGAATCAAGGTCCACCGGGTCAGCCGGCGGCTCAAGGAGTGCATGGCGGGCTGCCTTAAGAAGGAGGATCGGTGAAACGTTTTCACGCCTCTCGTCACTCCTCATTGGAACGAGCGGGAGACCTGTGATATGAGCCTCATGACCACTGACTATGAAGACTTGAGACGCTACCTCCTGGGGCGGCTGCCCGAAAAGGCGAGGATGGAGCTGGAGGAGCGGTTTGGGGACGACGATCTCTTCGAGCTCGCGGAGGCGACCGAGGGCGAGCTCCTCGACGAATACTTCCGGGGCGAGCTGGCGGCGGAAGACGGCAAGAACCTGATCGACCGCCTGTCCGCTTCCGTCGACGGGCGCCATCGGATCGCCCTCGCCCGCGGCCTGGTCGCCGTCTGTGAGGCCGGTATCGCCGATACCGCCGATGCCGCCGTCGATATCGCCGATACCGCCGTCGCCCCGCCCGAGATGGCCCCGGTCGTCCCGTTCCGCCGTCGCGGCATCCTCGCCCGGCCCGCCGCCCGCGCCGCCCTGGCCGCGGCCCTGGTCGGGCTGGTCGTCGCGGTCTGGCAGATCCATGACCGGACCTCTGGCGATCACGGAAAGCCTGCGATCTCGACGGCGGGGAGGCTCTCCCCGCCGTCCCGCCCCGAGGAGCCGCCTCCCGCCAAGCTCGACCTCGCCTTGATCACCCTGCGAGGCGAGGAGGGACCGCTGCCGAAGCTCCTGCTCTCCGCGGAGAAGACCCGCGTCGAGTTGCGGCTGAAGCTTCAGGAAGGGGAAACTTATCCCTCGTATCTTGTATCCATAAAGAGAGAGGACGGAGGCCCAGCGATCTCCGGCCCTCCCGCCGAGCCTCACCCAGGCCTCCTGATCGTCCGGCTGAAGGCCGGCGAGCTGCCCGGCGGGACCTATGAGGTCGAGGTCCGGGGAATTCCCGGCAAGGGGGATTCCGAGCTGCTGGGCACCACGAGATTTCGCGTCCTGCGCTGAAACATCGGCGTGACGTGTTCTAACCCGTCCGCCGCCGGGCACCCGATCGGTGGCGGGCTGTACCCAGAGGGGGAAAGCGATGGACGTTTCCAACAGTACCGGCGAGGATACCCAGTACCGCACAGGGAGTGGCACCACCAAGATGTTGAACTGGGCGCCCTGGACGCATCTGCCGAAAAAGGCGGTGCTCCACTGCCCGGATCCCAAGTTGGACGCCAAGACCAAGGCCTGGGGCATCTCGTTCCAGCCGCCCCACGGCAAGGCCATCTCGGCCACCTTCGACCAGCCCATGCAGTCGGTGACCCTGGTCAAGACTGCGAAGGGGTACGAGATCACCACAGTCAAGAAGCCGGCCGAGAAGCCCAAGCCGATCTCTCAGATCAAGCCGGTCCCCAAGCCGCCGGCCAAGGCCACCAAGGCTACCAACGCTACCAAGGCCACCAAGGCCAAGAAGAACGCCGCGTAGCCTCGCGTGAAGGGTGGGTCGGCCCGCCGGCCGGCCCACCCCTTTTTCCCCCGCCTTCTTTCTCTTCCCGTGAAATGTTTTTGGCCGGTCCGTCACTCTTCTATGGAGACATGGCAGAGACGAGACGCCAGCTCATGCATTCCCCAGCCCCCGTCCCCCTGCGACGGCCCGCGTTCCGGGGTCCCCGGCACCCTCTCCCGAGGGTGAAACCGCCGGTCCCCCGACCGGCACCCTCGGACGACACCCAGAGCCTGGGTCCGCAGGCGGCGACGGGGGCTCTTTTTCGCCCCTCCCCCAAGGCCAAAGCCGACGAGAGCACCGGCATCACCCTGCCGCCGGCCCGTTCCGGCGGCCGGTTGCACGGCCGTGGCCGGCTCGGGGCTCCGGAACGGGAGCTCCTCGCCGCTCTCCTCCTGGCCCTCGTCCTCTCGGCGGCCGCCGTCGCCTACAGCCGGGTCACGCCGGGAGCGCTCTCGACGACCGAGCTCCTGCTCGCCGGCGCCGTCCTCCTCTCCGGTCTTGGACTGCTGGCCCTGGGGACCGCGGCCCGCAGGCGGAGCGACCGGTCCTGAGCTAGCCTCCGCTCCCGCCGCCGGCGTGGATGCCGCCCTCGGTCATTCCCCAGGGGTCGAGCGCCAGGGCGATCTCGGCCTCGGGGAGAAGCTTTTTCTCGCGCACCAGCTCGCGCACCGTGCGGCCGGTCTTGACCGACTCCTTGGCGATTTCCGCCGCGGCGTCGTAGCCGATCTTCGGCACCAGCGCGGTGACCATGGCGAGCGATTTCTCGACCAGCTCCAGGCAGCGCTCGCGGTTGGCCTCGATCCCCGCCACGCAGTTGTCGGCCAGCAGGCGCGAGACGTTGGCCAGGATCTCGATCGACTGCAGCAGGTTGTAGGCGAGGACCGGCATCATCACGTTGAGCTCGAAGACCCCGGACATGCCGGCCAGGGTGATGGTGGCGTCGTTGCCCACCACCTGGGCGGCCACCATGAGGACCGCCTCGGGGATCACCGGGTTGACCTTGCCCGGCATGATCGAGCTCCCCGGCTGCAGGCTGGGGATGGCGATCTCGCCGATACCGCAGCGCGGCCCCGAGGCCAGCCAGCGGATGTCGTTGGCGATCTTGGTGAGCGAGACGGCGATGGTTTTGAGCACCCCCGAGGCCTCGACCGCGGCGTCCTTCGCCGCCATGGCCTCGAAGCGGTTGGGGGCGGGGACGAACGGGTGGCCGGTGGCCCCGGCGAGGCGCAGGATGACCTGCGGCGCGAACTCCGGCGGGGCGTTCAAACCCGTGCCCACGGCGGTGCCGCCCAGGGTCAGCTCGGCCAGGCGCGGCTGGGCGGCGCGCAGGCGGGCGAGGCCGTTGGCGATCTGCTGGGCGTAGCCCGAGAACTCCTGGCCGAGGCGGACCGGCACCGCGTCCTGGAGGTGGGTGCGGCCGATCTTGACCACCGGGTCGAGCTCCTTGGCCTTGGCGTCCAGGGCCTCGTGCAGGCGAACCAGGGCGGGCACCAGGTCTTCCTGGATCGCCCCGTAGGCCGAGACGTGGATGGCGGTGGGAATGACGTCGTTGCTCGACTGGCTGGCGTTGACGTGGTCGTTGGGGTGGACCTTCTTGCTGCCGATGGTGCCGCCCAGGATCTCGATGGCGCGGTTGGCGATCACCTCGTTGGCGTTCATGTTGGTCGAGGTGGCCGAGCCGGTCTGGAAGACGTCCAGCGGGAAATGCTCGTCGAGCTTGCCGTCCACCACCTCGCCCGCCGCCTGGCGGACGGCGTGGGCGACGTCGGCCGGCACCAGCTTCAGCTCCTCGTTGACCGCCGCCGCCTCGCGCTTGATGGCACCCAGGGCGGCAATGAACCGGCGGGGGAATCGCAGCCCCGAAACCGGGAAGTTGCGCCGCGCCCGCTCCGTCTGGGCGCCGTAGTACGCCCCGGCGGGGACCGCGATCTCGCCGAGGCTGTCTTTCTCGATTCGTGTTTCGCTCATACTCTCCTCCTCACGGGGGGTATCGTACCGGAGAGGCAGGGGTTGTACCATGTACCGTCCGCAGGCAATCGCCCATGGCACCCAGGATACCGATCGACCGCCGCCAGCTCGCCGACTTCTGCCGGCAGCGCCATATCCGCTGGTTGGCTCTCTTTGGTTCGGTGCTCCGCGAGGATTTTGGACCCGCCAGCGATGTCGACGTGTTGGTCGAGTTCGAGCCGGGGCACGTTCCCGGCCTCGATTTCTTCCTCATCGAGGAAGAACTTTCGCGACTCCTCGGCCACCGGGTCGACCTGAACACCCCCGGCTTCCTCGGCCCCGAGCTGCGCGAGCGAGTGCTTGCCGAGTCCGAGGTGCAGTTTGTCCAGGCGTGACAGCCAGCTGACCCTGCGGCAGATGCGAGGTTATGCCCGTGAAGCCATGGACATGGTGCACGGCCGGACGCGGGCGGATCTGGACTCGGACCGGATGCTGAATCTCGCGCTCGTCAGGCTCCTCGAGGTCACCGGAGAGGCGGCCAACCGGGTACCGACCGAGGTTCGGCTGCGATTCTCCCAGATCCCGTGGCCTCAGCTCATCGGCCTCCGTAACCATCTGATCCACGGCTACGACCAGGTCGATTTCGACGTACTGTGGCAGATCGTCACCCGCGATCTGCCTTCCTTGATCTCCGAGCTGGAAAGAATTCTTGCTCTTCCCGAAGAGACGGAGAGCTGACCCAGGTTCAGACTTTCGCTGCCACCCGGTGCATCTCCTGGAGCGACCGCACCGCCAGGCCGTCCCGCCGCATCGCCGCGATCCCCTCGGCCATGGCCATGGCGCCGGAGAGAGTGGTGATGCAGGGGATGTCGTACTTCAAGGCCGTGCGGCGGATCTCGGCGTCGTCCTCGTGCGAGGCCTGGCCCAGGGGGGTGTTGACCACCACCTGGATCTCGCCGTTGATCAGGTGGTCGACGACGTGGGGGTGCCCCTCCTGGACTTTGTGGAGGGCGCGGACGGCGAGCCCCTGCTCGGTCAGATAGGCGGCGGTGCCGGCGGTTGCCACCAGCTCGAAGCCGATGGCGGCGAAGCGGCGGGCGACCGGCACCAGCGCCTCCTTGTCCCGGTCGTGGACGGTGAGGAAGGCAGTGCCGGCGAGCGGCAGCTTGTGCCCCGCCCCCAGCCAGGCCTTGGCGAAGGCGTTGCCGAAATCGGCCGCCGCCCCCATCACCTCGCCGGTCGACTTCATCTCCGGGCCTAAGATCGGGTCGACCGCGGGGAAGCGGCGGAAGGGGAAGACCGGGGCCTTGACGAAGACGCCGGGGACCGGCGGCTCCTCGGTCAGGCCAACGTCCTCCAGGGTCTCTCCCGCCATCAGCCGTGCCGCGAGCGCCGCCAGCGGCACTCCTACCGCCTTGGCGATGAACGGCACCGTGCGCGAGGCCCGGGGGTTGACCTCCAGGACGTAGATCCTGCCGCCGTGGAGGGCGAACTGCACGTTCATCAGCCCTACCACTCCCAGCCGCAGGGCCAGCCGGCGGGCGATGTCGCGCATCTGGTCCTGGACCTCGCGGCTCACCCGGTCGTAGGGGGGGAGGACCGCCGCCGAGTCGCCGGAGTGGATGCCGGCCTCTTCGATGTGCTGAAGGAGGCCCACCACCACCGCCTTCCGGCCATCGGCCAGGAGGTCCAAGTCGAGCTCGAAGGCGTCCTCCAGGAAGCGGTCGAGGAGCACCGGATGGCCGGGCGAGACCTCCGCCGCCTCGCGCATGGTGCGTTCCAGGGTCCCCTCGTCGTAGACCACGGTCATCGCCCGGCCGCCCAGCACGTAGCTCGGCCGCACCAGCACCGGGTAGCCGATCCGCCGCGCCACGGTGACCGCCTCCGCATAGGAGAGGGCGGTGCCGTTCTCCGGCTGGAGGATGCCCTCGGCTTCGAGCAGGGCGCCGAAGCGTTTGCGGTCCTCGGCGAGGTCGATGGCGTCGGGCGACGTCCCCCAGATCGGCACCCCGGCGGCGGCAAGGCCGCGGGCGAGCTTCAGGGGGGTCTGGCCGCCCATCTGGACGATCACCCCCTGAGGCTTCTCGCGCGCCAGGACGGCGAGCACGTGCTCCAGGGTGAGCGGCTCGAAGTAGAGGCGGTCGCAGGTGTCGTAGTCGGTCGAGACGGTCTCCGGGTTGCAGTTGACCATGATGGTCTCGAGCCCGCGCTCGCGGAGGGCATAGGCGGCCTGCACGCAGCAGTAGTCGAACTCGATCCCCTGGCCGATCCGGTTCGGCCCGGAGCCCAGGATCACCACCTTGGGCCGGGACGTGGGCTCGCTCTCGTCCTCCTGGCCGTAGGTCGAATAGAGGTAGGGAGTGGTCGCCGGGAACTCGGCGGCGCAGGTGTCGACCCGCTTGTAGACCCGGGAGACGCCGCGCGCCGCCAGGGCCTGGGCGAGCTCGCTCTCCTTGCAGGTCAGAAGCGCGGCGAGGCGCGCATCCGAGAGGCCGGTCGACTTGGCGCGTTTCAAGAGCGCCTTGGGGACCGAGGCCAGGTTCCAGCAGGCGAGCTCGGCCTCCAGCTCGACGATGGCGGCGATCTCGCGCAGGAACCAGGGGTCGATGTGCGAGGCCTCGTTCACCTCCTCGATCGTCCAGCCCTGGCGGAGAGCGGCGAAGACGGCGAAGAGGCGCTCCCAGTTGGGCACCGAGAGCCGCCGCCGCAGGCGCACCGGATCGGCCATCCGGCGCTCGCGGACGGCCAGGTTGCCGTCGAGCTCCAGCGCGGAGAGCCCCTTCATCAGCGCCTCGGCGAAGGTGCCGCCGAGCGCCATCACCTCGCCCACCGACTGCATCGAGGTGCCGAGCGTGCCGGTCGCCTCGGGGAACTTCTCGAAGGCCCAGCGCGGGATCTTGACCACCGTGTAGTCGAGGGTCGGCTCGAAGGCCGCCCGGGTCTTCCCCGTGATGTCGTTCGCCACCTCGTCCAGGGTGTAGCCGACGGCTAAGAGGGCGGCGATCTTGGCGATGGGAAAACCGGTCGCCTTCGAAGCCAGGGCGGAGCTCCGCGACACCCGCGGGTTCATCTCGATGACCAGCCGCTCGCCGGTTTTCGGATCGACCGCGAACTGGATGTTCGAGCCGCCGGTCGCCACCCCCACCCGCCGGATCACCGCGAAGGCGTCGTCGCGCATGTCCTGGTACTCGCGGTCCGAGAGGGTCTGCTGCGGCGCCACGGTGATCGAATCGCCGGTGTGAACGCCCATGGCGTCGAAGTTCTCGACCGAGCAGACGATGATGGCGTTGTCTGCCAGATCGCGGATCACCTCCAGCTCGAACTCCTTCCAGCCGAGAACCGACTGCTCGATCAGGATACGGTGGGCCGGGCTGGCGCGCAGGGCGGACGCCGCCACGTCCTCCAGCTCCTCCCGGTTGTAGGCCACCCCGCCGCCCTCGCCGCCC
>DASQPA010000559.1:0-57404 GCA_035644215.1 Thermoanaerobaculia bacterium | reverse complement strand
AGCCGTGAAAAGTCTTCCCGGACGCGTGGAAAGTTACTTTCCTTGCGTGGAAAGTCGACCCGGAGGCACGAGAAGTCGACCCGGACGGATTTAAAGTCGACCCGGAGACGCCGGAAGTCGAGCCGGAGAGGTGAGAAGTCGGCCCGGAGGCGTAGGAAGTCGACCTGGAGGGGTGAGAAGTCGGCCCGGAGAGGCAGGAAGTCGACCCGGAGAGGCAGGAAGTCGACCCGGAGGCCAAGGAAGTCGACCCGGAGAGGTTTGGGACCCTCCCGGCGGAGGGAGCCCCGGTCGCCGGAGGGTGTAGAGACGCTCCAGGTCCTGAACGATACCCTCCCGCAGGCCACGGGGACCGCGGGGCGTCTCCGCCGGAGCGGAATGGTTCCGCACCGGTCCTTCCCCTCGCGCCGTTCCCCCGGCCAGCACTCCCTGGCTGACGGGTAGGCCGTGCCGCAAGGCCGCTCCATGGTACTCTGCACCTCAGCCGGAACTTCCCTCCCGCGTCCTGGGCCTATGGAGCCAGGCGCCTGCCCCGAAGGGGCGTAGGTTGGTAGCCTGGGGCGAGAGCCCCAGGAAGCCAAATTCCAACCGCATCCGCCCCGAAGGGGCGGGGGTCCGTCCGCCGCACGGCAAGGAGAGACCGTGGCGAGCACCTTCACCAATCTGCTCTTTCATCTCGTCTTCAGCACCAAGGATCGCGCCCCCCTACTCACCGAGGGGCTCCAGGAGCGGCTCTACTCCTACATCGGCGGCATCGTGCGAGATGAGGGAGGAGCGCTGCTCGCCGCCGGCGGCATGCCGGACCACGTTCATCTCCTCGCCTGCTTCAAGGCTGACATGTCGGTCTCCGAAATGGTCCGGCGGATCAAGGCCAACTCCTCCAAGTGGATCCACCAGGAGGCCGCAGCCCGGCACTTCGCCTGGCAGATCGGCTACGGCGCTTTTTCCGTCAGCGAGTCCCAGAAGGGCTCGGTGAAACGCTACATCCAAGAGCAGCCGCAACACCATGCCCGGTTGTCGTTTCGTGAGGAGCTGATCGGGCTTCTCGAGCGGCATCAGGTCGCGTACGACGAGCGGTACCTGTTGGGGTAAGGTCGGACCCCCGCCCCTTCGGGGCGGATTCTCTTTATCTCCACGCCTTCTTGGGGTTTTCACCCCAAGCTACCAACCTATGCCCCTTCGGGGCAGCCTCCGGCCTGCCTCTACCCCGGTCGGAATCCCCTCACTCCGCACAGGCGACGACGTCGACCTCCACCAGCCAGTCGGGCGAAACCAGACCCGCGACGAACAACGTCGTGATGGCGGGCCGGACGCCGTCGAGAAGCTCTTTGCGCACCTCCACCAAAGCTGCCATGTCCTCCCGTCGCACCAGGTAGAAGCACATCTTCACGATGTCCTTGAGCGTCATGTTGGCCGCGCTCAGGACGGCAGAGACGTTCTGGATCGCCTGTTTGCACTGGCCGTGAAAGTCGGGTGGCAAATGGCCTTCCGGCGTCTTGCCGACCTGTCCAGAGACATGCAGCATTCTGGCCCCGGCGCGGGTCTCCACGCCGTGCGCATAAATGCCATGGTACGGCGCGTCGACGGGGAAGGGATCATGGCGGACGGATACGGGCATCGGGGCACCCCAAGCATCATCTTGTCTGAGACGATCCTACTTCAGGATCAGCGGCATCGGCCCCTCTCGGGCTGAAGCCGCGCCCGGCGCCACCGGCCGGTGGGGCCGGGCGGACCCCCCGGTCCGAAGAAAAAAATTTTGTCCTCGCGATTTTGTCGCTTTCTCCATCAGCCGTCTGAGACACTGGGCACAGTGAGCTTGAGGACCTTCCTCCACGCCCCCCACGGGAGACGTCCGGGGTTGGAGGTCCTGACGAATCTTTGTCCTTAGGTGAAACGAGTTGGCAGTTTTTTTGGCTAGAGGGCTTGACTTTTAACCCAGAGCAGATACGATGCGCCCCGTTCAAGAGAACCACCGGGCCGGTCGGCCCGCCCGTTCCGGGCACCGGAGCCCGGGAACGGCACCACTCCCAGGAGGGAGGTGAAGGAACGCACGCGAGACGGCGAGAAGGACCAGAAGTGGAAGGCTGGAGGAGAGCTCCCGGGCAAGAGAGCCCTCCTCCGAAGAGCACCGGAAAGGTTGTACCCCTTACCCGGCTACGGAGAGCGCCCGGTTCTCAATTCCGAGGACCGGACGCGTCCTGGTGGGACAGCTCCGTAGCGTACTCCAAAAACGAAGGAGACGCAAAATGAGCACCGTGGAAAACAACATCCCGTCCGTGACCCCTCCCCCGCCCGTCAACCCGGCCAAGGGCAACAAGCGCGGCCAGACGACCCTGGCCGCGGAGATCGACCGCTGGCAGGCGATGGCCAACAACCTGGCGCCGCAGATCGACCAGCTGCCCGGTCTCAAAGAGCCGTTCGCGGAGTTCCAGACCCTGCTCACCCAGGCGAAGGACCTCCGCAACCAGCTCAACACGTTGCGGGCGGGAGTCGACAATGCCCTCACCCAGCGCAACCAGCTGCTGGTGAACGGCGGCGACCTCTTCTCCCGCTTGAGCCTCGGCCTGCAGTCCGTCCATGGGCCGCGGAGCCCCCTGCTGCGCGAGTTCGGCCTGAAACCGCGCAAGCCGCGGTCGGGCCGGCCGCGCACGACCCCGCCGCCGCCGGCGGTCGAAGTCGCCAGCCACACGCCGTCGACCGGCAAGTAGCCCGCCGTATGCAACCCTGAAAGGCGCGGAGGGATCGCTCGCGCCGAGCTGCCAAGGGGGGCCGTCCGGCCCCCCTTTTGATTTCACGGCGCCCAGCCCGGCGAGCCCGCCGGAGGCTCGCTCCGGGTCTGCTATGCTCGGCTTTCCGGAAGGAGGCAAGAGGCATGGCGGTCGCGACGACAGTGGCGTGGGGGTTGGCTGCGTTCGCGCTGGCGGCGGCGGTCTTCGCCCTGCTGCGCGCGCGGTCGCTCGGCGCCCAGCTCCGCGCCGCCCTGGCGCGCGCCGCCCGCGAGGAGCAGGAGGGCCGCGAGCGGGAGAGCGCCTGGCGCGGCCGCGCCAGGAGCGGTCAGGAGCGCGACGCCTTCTTCGACGTCTCGCTCGACCTCCTGGCGGTCGCCGATCTCACCCGGGGCTCCATCCGGCAGCTGAACCCGGCCTGGGAGCGGCTCCTGGGTTTCCCGCCCGCCGATCTCGCTTCGCGCCCCCTGCTCGACCTCGTCCACCCCGACGACCGCGAACGGACCCGCGCCGAGGTGCAGCGGCTGCGGCTCGGGGGGAGCACCGTCGACTTCGAGAACCGCCTGGCGGGGTACGACGGGACCTACCACTGGCTCAGCTGGCGCGCCGTCTCGGTCGCCGGCCAGGGGGCGGTCTATGCCACCGCCCGCGACGTCTCCGAGCGCAAGAAGCTCGATCACATCAAAGATGACTTCATCTCCGTCGTCAGCCACGAGCTGCGCACCCCGCTGACTTCGATCCGCGGCTCCCTGGGCCTCCTGGCCGGCGGGGTGGGCGGCGAGATCCCGGGGCCGGCGCGCGAGCTGATCGACATCGCGGCCAAGAACAGCGAGCGCCTGGTGCGCCTGATCAACGACATCCTGGATTTCGAGAAGGTCGAGTCGGGCGCCGTCGCCTTCCGCTTCCAGCGCATCGACCTCGCGGCCCTCGTCGAGCAGGCGGTGGAGAGCAACCGCTCCTACGCCCAGCCGTTCAACGTGCGCTTCGAGGTGACCGCCTCGCTGTCCGACGCCTGGGTGTGGGCCGACCCCGACCGCCTGCTCCAGGTCCTCGCCAACCTGCTGTCGAATGCCGCCAAGTTCTCCCCGCGCGGCGACCGGGTGATGATCGCGCTCACCCGGAGCGACGGCCGGCTGCGGGTGTCGGTCACCGACCAGGGCCGGGGGATCCCCTCCGACTTCCAGCACCGCGTCTTCGAGCGGTTCGCCCAGGCCGACGCCTCCTCGACCCGGCAGAAGGGGGGGACCGGGTTGGGCCTCGCCATCTCGAAGACCATCGTCGAGCGCCATGGCGGCCACATCGGCTTCGAGACCCGCCCGGCCGCCGGCACCACCTTCTTCTTCGACCTGCCGGAGTGGGGCGGGGAGGCGGCGACGATCGAGGTGCCGTCCCTGGGGCCGCGCCTTCTGGTCTGCGAGGACGACCCGGACGCCGCCCTCTTCCTGCGCCTGGTGCTCGAACGCGAGGGCTATGAGGTCGACACCGCCGCCGACGCCGCCGAGGCGAAGCGCAAGCTGACCGATCCCCAGCTTCCCGCCTATGCCGCGATGACCCTGGACCTCCTGCTGCCGGACCAGGATGGCCTGTCGCTGTTCCGCGAGCTGCGCCGGGAGCCGCGGACCAGCCGGCTCCCCATCGTCGTGGTCTCCGCCCGGACCGCGGAGGGGAGCGCCGAGTGGAGCGGCGGGGCGATGGGCATCCTCGACTGGCTGGTCAAGCCGATCGATCCGGCGCGGCTGTCGGTGGCGGTGCGGCGGGCCGTTGCCGCCGCCTCCCGGCAGGAGGCCCGCATCCTGCACGTCGAGGACGATCCCGACGTCCACCAGGTGGTGGCGGCGATCGCCGGGCCGGGGGCCACGGTGGAGTGGGCCACGACTCTCAAGGAGGCGCGAGCCCGCCTCGCCGGCGAGCGCTTCGACCTGGTCATCCTGGACCTCGTCCTGCCCGACGGCTCGGGGGCGGAGCTGCTGCCGTTCCTCTCCGACCTCATCCCGTCGACGCCGACCATCCTCTTCTCGGCGCTGGAGGTGGGGGAGGAGGTGTCGCGGCAGGTGGCGTCGGTCCTCGTCAAGTCGCGGACCTCGAACCGGCAGCTCGTGGAGACCATTCAGGCGGCGCTGGCGCGCCAGGGCTAGGGGGAGAGGCTCAGGCGCGGACGGCCGCGTCCGCCGCACGGGCGAGGGCGGCGAGGAGGCGGAGGATCTCGGCGCTCGGCGGGACCTCCAGGTACTCCTGACCCTCGGCGGGGAGTAGCGCGTGCAGGTGCCGCTCGAGCTCGCGGGCGGCGGTGCCCACCGCGGGATACCCGAACGACCCCGCGGTTCCGGCCAGCGAGTGGGCCAGACGGTAGAAGCGCCGCAGCGGCGGCTCCCCAGCGGGGCGGGTGCCATCGCCGTCGACCTGTAGCGCCTCCCAAGCCGCTTCGATCTCGCGCACCCGGTCGGCCAGGTGGGGGCGGAAGAGCTCCTGCAGGGCCTCGATCTGGCGGCGGGCTTCGAGGTCGGCGTCGGTCATGGGGAGAGGGGGCACGGGGGTCAGCGGGGCAGCGTATCCCAGATCCCCCGTACGGTGTCGGACAGCCGCATGGGGTCGAACGGCTTGGCGATGACGTCCGCCGCCCCCAGCGCCCGGTAGCCGGCGAGCTCGTGGGCCTGGACGCGGGCGGTCATGAAGACGGCCGGGACCTTTTCGGCCGCGGGCAGCCGGCGCAGGGCCGAGAGCGTCGCCGGTCCGTCCATCCCGGGCATCATGACGTCCAGGAGGATGAGGTCCGGGGCGAAGCCGGCGACGGCGTCCAGCGCCTCGAACCCGGAGGCGCAGGCGAGCACCGAGAAACCACCCAGGGCCTCCAGCGCCAGCTTGGCGATCTTCTGAATGTCCAGGTCATCCTCGATGAAGAGGATGCGCCGCAGGGCGGCGTCAGCCATGACTCCTCCCGATCTCCCAGGGGGAAAGGGGAGCGCTGGGACGGCTCCCCGGCGGCCCCGTCTGCTGGGGAGCCAGGATGAGAATACAAGCTCCAGGTTACGAAATGGATTACGATGCAGTAGAATGCGGAAGCTCTGAGCGTGGCTCAGGAAACCCAAGTGATCGCCGAGGCCCGAGTCCAGAAAGATGGAGCGCGCCGGATCCTGGCGGTCGAGGACGATCCCGACCTTCTGCGGCTGATCGCGCGTGAGCTCTCCTCGGCCGGCTTCGAGGTCTGGTCCGCCCCCACCGCCGAACGCGCCCTGGAGCTGATCGGGGAGCGCGGCCTGCCCCATCTCGCCCTGGTCGACATCCTGCTGCCCGGCCTCGACGGCCTGGAGCTCTGCCGCCGGGTCCAGGAGTGGAGCGACCTGCCGATCGTCCTCCTCACCTCGGTGCACGAAGAGAAGACCGTCGTCGACTCGATCCAGCGCTTCGCCGAGGATTACATCGTCAAGCCGTTCAATCCACGGGAGATGGTGGCCCGGGTGGAGCGCGTGCTGCGGCGCATCGGCGACTTCGCCTACTGCCTGCAGCCGGTGGTCCGCATCGACGACCGGCTGTCGATCGACTTCGCGCAGCAGCGCGCCCTGCTCGAGGGGCGGCCGGTCCCCCTGACCTCGACCGAGACCAAGCTCCTCTACGTCCTGATGAGGAACGCCGGCCGGGTGGTCGAGACGCCGTTCCTGCTGCGCCGCCTGTGGCCGGTCGACGAGGTCTTCGAGGACACCCTGCGGGTCCACATCCACCGTCTGCGGGGGAAGATCGAGCCCGTCCCCTCCCGGCCGCGCTTCATCATCACCGAGCGCGGCACGGGCTACCGCTTCCCCCTGCCGCCGCCGTCGCCGGCATCGCCGGCATCGCCATCCGCGCCGCCGTCCCCGGTCACCTCTTGAGCGCCGCGGCGGATTTCCTCCGCCGGCTCGCCCGCCCCCGCCTGCTCACCCGGGTGGCCCTGGCCCTGGCGGCGGTCGGCCTGCTGCCGGTGGCCATCGCCTCCTACGGCCTCTTCGACGTCAATCGCGCCGCGATGTACGACCAGGTGCAGCGCACCCACATCGTGGCGGCGGAGACCACTGCGGCCCGCATCGGGGCCTTCCTCGCCGTCCGCCAGTCGCTGGCCGCCGGGGCAGCGGGCAATCCGGCCCTCGGCGACCCCCGCTCGGCCGCCGCCCAGGAGCTGCTGCGCCAGGACCTGGACGCCTGGGCCGAGCTGGGCGTCCTGGCGCTATCGGTAGTCAACGACAGGGGGGAGGAGGCGGTCCGCGCCCAGCTCAAGGACCCCGCGGCCCGCCGGCAGGTCGCGGCGGCCCTCGCGGCCGGGAATCCTCCCGCGTCTCCGGCGGCCTCTGCGGTCGTCGCCCTCTCCGGGGAGGGGCGGCTGGTGCTGCGCTTCCGGGTCCCCCTGGCGGCGGGCGGGGGGGCGCTCCTCCTGGTCGCCGACGGAGCGGCCCTGGCCGACGCCGTCCGCCCGGTGGGCCTGGGCGAGGCGGCCGACCTGCTGCTCGCCCGGCGCGACGGCACGGTGGTCTGGGGCTCGGCCCCCTCCCTCGCCGCCTTCCCGCCGCGGCAGGTGGCGACCGCCCTCTCCGGCCAGGTGGTGGGGGCCGGCCGCTTCCGCGGCCGCGAGGGCGAGCTGGTGATCGGCGCCTACGCTCCGGTCGCCGCGGCCTCCCCGGCCGCCGATCCCGGCTGGGTCGTCCTCTCCCAGCAGCCGAGCCGCATCGCCGAGGCCCTCGCCCGGGAGGTCCGGCGGCGGACCCTCTTCGCCGTGGGCGCCGCCCTGCTCCTCATCCTGCTCCTCTCGGCGGTGGCCTGGGCCTCGCTCGTCCGCCCGCTGCGCGAGGTGACCCGCGCCCAGCGCCGATTGGCCCGGGTGGGCGGCAGCGGTACTAGCGGCACTGGCGACGAGATCGCCGACCTCCAGGAGGCGTTCCGGACTTTGGAGCGCAGCCTGGCGGAGCGCCAGGCGATCGACCACGTCTTCCTCGGCCGCTACCAGGTCGTCGAGTACCTGGGGACGGGGGCGATGGGCACCGTCTTCCGCGGCTGGGACCCCAAGCTCCAGCGCCCGGTCGCCCTCAAAACCGTGCGCCTGGGCGGCGCCCTCGCCGTGGAGAAGCGGCGCGACCTGCTGGCGACCCTGCTGCACGAGGCGGTGACCGTGGCGCGGATCAACCATGGCAACGTGGTCTCGATCTACGACGTCCAGGACGCGCCGGAGGGGGCCTTCATCGCCATGGAGTACGTCGCCGGGATGAGCCTCGAACGCCTGCTCTGGCGGCGCGGCAGGCTCTCGCCGGCCGAGGTCATCCTGTTGGGCGGCGGGATCGCCCGCGGCCTCGCGGTGGCGCACGAGCGCGGCATCGTCCACCGGGACATCAAGCCGGCCAACGTCCTGCTCGGTCTGGACGGGGCGATCAAGGTCGGCGACTTCGGCATCGCCGATCTCGTCGCCGCGGCGGCCCCGCCGGCCGACTCGGTGTTCGGCACCCCCGGCTACGTGCCGCCGGAGAGCCTCGAAGGGCGGGGCTACGGCCCCTCGGGCGACCTCTTCGCCCTCGGCGTCGTCCTCTACCAGTCGCTGACCGGGATGACCCCGTTCGCCGGGCGCAACGTGGCGGAGATCCTCAAAGCCACCCTGTTCGGCGGCTTCCGTCCCCTGCGCCAGGTGGTCCCCGACCTGCCCGCCGACCTCGAATCGCTGATCGGCCATCTCCTGGAGCGCGATCCGGCGCGGCGCCCGGCGGATGCCGCGCGGGTCGCCGCCGAGCTCGACCGCATGGCGCGGGAGGGGCACCTGGAGTGGCGGCTGGAGATCACGCCCGCGGAGGAGGGGGAGAGCCCGCTCCTCGCCCTGGAAGAGGAGCGGCGGATGGCGGCCCAGTGGATGCCGACCTCGCGGTTCGTCCGCGCCTCGCAGGCCTGAGACGCCCTACGGCACGACCAGCGGCCAGCTGAGCCGCCTGGCGTTGCCGACCAGGTCCACGGCCTCCAGCTGGAGGACCGGGGTCCCCCCGCTGCCGGTACCGCCTGCCTCGGCGTGGAAGCGCAGGCGCTCGACGCCGGCGCCCTGGTCCTCCACTTTGAGCCAGAGCAGCTGGCCCTCGGCCGTCCCGACCGTCTTGCCGTCGATCGAGAGCCTCACCCCGATCCCCCGGAGGAAGATCTGGGGCCGCTCGCTCGCCATCTCGTCGCCGCCGTAGACGGCCCCGGCGCTCCCCTCAGCGGGGCGCCAGAGGGGGAGCCAGCGGCGGCCGTCGGAGGACCAGTAGAGGCCGGTCGTCGCCGGCTCGCCCTTGCGCCGGCTGCCGGGACGGACGGCGCGCGGCTCGCCCTCGCGCTCGAGGATCGAGCGGCTGGCGATCTCGGTGTGGACGGCAGGCGGCTCGGTGTCGACGATGAAGGCGACCGGCGGGACCTCCAGCCGGTTGCCGCAGCGGTCGACGGCATAGCCGCCGGCGTGGTGCTCCCCGGCCGGCCAGGGTCCGGCCCCGGCGCGGCCGTCGACGGTGGGGGCGCTCTCCAGGAGGCCGCAGCCGGCGTCGTCGGCGGCGATCTGGAAGCTCAGGCTGCCGGCGCCCCCCGTCCCACCTCCCGTATACAGCTTGCCGGCGACCTCGATCCGCGGCCCTTCGAGCGTCAGCTTCGCCGCCGGCGGCTCGCGGTCGGGGCGGTCGGAGAGCAGGGTCAGCCGGGAGGGCTCGGCCGGGTAGCCGTCGAGGCCGGAGCGGCTGCGGGCGGTGATCCGCCAGTAGAAGGTGCCGGCGGCGAGCGTCTCGGGGTGCCACTCGGCCGCGCTGTCGGTAACCGGGCGGACGGCGCGGTCGAGCAGCTGGCCGCAGCCCGGGTCGCGGCACAGCTCGACCACGTAGGCGGCGGCCTCGGGCATCGGCTGCCAGGAGAAGACCGGGTTCGAGAAGCCAAGCTCGGCGTTGGCCGGCGGCGAGAGGAGGCGCGGCGCCGGGAGGAGCTTCTCGGGCGGCCCCGGCGGGCCGTCCTTGCCGACCGACGTCCCCATGCCCTCGGCCACCGCGACCTTCGCCCCCCCGGCCTCGACCTCGCCGGCGCCGCCGTAGACCATCACCTTGGCCCCCCCCTCGCCGGGCCGGCGGGCGCGCGTGTTGAGCACCCCGGCGGGGCTCGGTCGCGAGGTCGCCCTGGTGTTGCCGAGCCGCACCTCGATTTCGGAGGAGGCGGAGGCGCGGCCGGCGGTCCGACCAGTGGCATCGGACGACAGGTCCGCCTGCCCCTCGACGATCTCGACCGCCTTTTTGGCGGTCGTCGCCTTCAGGCGGTCACCGGAGCGGCGCAGGAAGACCAGCGAGTCCTCGGTGACGAGCAGCCGCGTGCCGTCGGTGAAACGCATGGCGGCCGAGGACTTGGCGGCGGTGCGCACCCCGTCCTCCTCGACCAGGAGATCGCCCTGCACCGCCGGGCTCCAGGGGATGGGAGAGGGGCGCTCGTCGACCGTCCGCGACAGGATCTCGATCTGGGCGGCGGGCGTGCCGCCGCTGGGGGCGAGGAAGATGCGCAGGCGGGAGCCGGGCTGCAGGCGCCGGGGATCGTGGACGTCCGGGTTCAGGCGGGCGAGCTCCGGCCAGCGCCGGGCGGCCCCCAGATAGACTTCGGCCAGCTGCTCCAGAGTATCGCCCGGACGCACGATGTGGACTCCCGGCTTGTGGCCAGCCGGGGGCTCCTCGGCGCGCGCGGCCGCGGGAAAGGCGAGCAGAAGGGGGAGCAGAGCACAGTGCACCGTCCTCCAGGATCTCCGGGCCAGCATAGGGTCTCCTCGTCGTAGTCGCTGCCCCTTGAGGTTACCTCAGGTTGCCAGAAGTCGGTACTCCGGCATCTTCGGCTGCGACGGCTGCGCAAACACGGAGATTATGGTGAAGAACCGCCGCAATTTCGCGCGAACGGTTCCCTGTGGGCTTTGGGCGGCTCGCCCTGCGTGCCCTACCGGGCGCAGGCGTTGGCCGCGTTCGACCAGATGTACTGGTAACCGTACCCCCCGAGCAGGAAGGGCGCGGGCGACCAGGCGCACTTGTCGGCGACCCCCAGGCCGGTGGGGTCGAAGCAACCACTGGTCACGGCGTCGACCGTCGAGTGCTCCACCAGGTGCTCCTGGTTCTGCGCCGCCGTCCACCCCGTGACCTGGCAGCCGGCGCAGCTCGCGTAGGGCTGGACGGTGTACTTGACGGTCGACGTGCCGCTCAGGAACGTGGCGTTGTAGGTGCAGTAGGCGAGGGCGGGCCCCCCGCACGAGGTGCTGCCGCCGCTCGAAGAGTACGAGGTGCTCGGCAGAAAGACCTCATAGATCGTATTGGCATCGAAGGCATGGGTGGCCAGGTAGGCCGTGACCTTGGAACGGACGGCCGAATCGGTGACGTTGGTCGGCGGCGTCGACGTGTCGAACCAGTCCGGGGTTCCCGCGCCGAGGTTCGAGGGCAGGACGCCGTACTGCGTGAGGAGGCTCCAGACGTGGGTCGAGCCGAGCTGGTTTCTATAGGCGATCAGGTTCTGCGCGTAGGTGAAATCCGGCGAGGCGGGATTGGCGAAATTCGGTCCCCAGAAGATCTCGACCACCTTGGGATGGGCGATCACCGATCCGCCATGGCAGGTGATGCCCAGCTTGGGAAGCAGGGCCTCGACGCCGGGCTCGACCCCGCGCGCCGGCATGGCCACGACGTGGGAGGCGGAGGCCGGTTTGGGCTCAGGAGGCCGCTGCGCCAGAAGCCCGGCGGCGAAAGAGGCCAGGAACAGCACGGTCAGCACTTTTTTCATCTCGACCCTTCCTTTCTTGGGATGCGGGGGGCTCTCAAGCAGTAAGGGTGCGAGAGGGGGCGAGAAGGGGGCCGCCAAGTCCCGGCGGCCCCCCTGGCCGTGGGTCTCAGGTGAGGATGAAGTTCGCCGTGCCGCGGAGGTTCTTGACCGAGTAGGTCTCCACCGGGCCGGGCTGGGGCGGACGCACGACCGGTCCGCCGTTCTCGAAAACGACGAAGGTCGAGAGCTTCTCCGGCTTGCCCTCCTCGACCAGGACCTTGGGGAGCACCAGGGTGAAGCGCTGGGAGACGAAGTCGACCTTCACGTCGCTGACGGTGAGCAGCTGCCCCAGGGCGGTCTCCTCCTGGCGGATCTGGGCGCCGCTGTAGGAATGCGTCTCTTTGCCGTTCTGGAAGCGGAGCTGCGGCTTCCCGACGAGGTCGGTCGCCGTGTAGGTGATGCGGAGCGCCCCGTTCTGGAGCTCGAAGTGGTTGGCCTCGGTGAGCTGCGAGGGAGTCGGTTTTGTCTGGGCTCGTGCGGACATGGCTATCTCCTTTCGTATTTGCCACTGGCTTGTACCTTCCAGTGACGATCCCAGGCAAAACATTTCGGGTTACCGGTTCCCGTCCCCGGAGACGAGGACGAGCGCCTCCGCCAGGAAGGCGAGCTGGAGGCGCATCTGATCGCGGAGAGGCATGCCCCGGAGACCTCGCCGTTCTGCCTCGGCGCGCACCGCCTCGGGGCCGGCCGTCCTCGCCAGGCGCGCCAGATCGAGCCGCAGGGCGGGGTCGCCGAACGTATCCGGGCCGTTGCCGGCGGCGGGCGGGGTGAGGAAGAGGGGCATCTCGGAGACCATGGTGAACGGGTCGCCGCCCAGGGAGCGGGCGTACTCCATCGAGCTGGGGCGGAACTTCGCGGCCGTCTCCGGATCGCCCCGCTCGAGAAAGTAGGCGACCATGGCGCGCGAATCCGGACGGGTGGTGAAGCCCCGATCGACCCGCGCGAAGCCCTTCTCGCCGCCACGGTCGACATCGTAGACCCGGTAGCCCATCTCCTCCACCCGGCGGCGGAGGTTCTCGCGGAGCTGGAGGCTGCGGTCGATCCAGGCCGGCTCGATCAAGAACCAGGGGCCGGTCGCGAAGAACATGCCATGGAAGCTGGCGTGGAGGTGGAGCGGGGCGGTCTCGGCGAGGAAGGCGGCCACCGCCCGGTTCTCCGGCCGCGCGGAGGCGTCGTCCGTCCCGCGCGGAAAGCCGAACTCCATGTCGTCCCCGGGCAGCTCCCGGAAGGTCGTCCCGGCATAGGCCGCGAGGTCGAAAGCCCGGTCCGGCTCCCCCCGGCTGTCCACCGCGTCGACCGTCACCTCGCTCCAGGCGCGGTTCTTCTCCTCCCCGTCCGGGTTGACGTGGGGGACGACGGACCAGGTGAACGAGGCGAGGAGCGGATCGTCCGCCGGGAGCGCCGCGAGGAACGCCACCAGCCGCCGGAGCATCGCCGGTCCCACCGGCTCGTCCGAGTGGCAGCCGGCGATCAGGGAGAGCCGGAGAGGTCCCTGGCCGAACCGGTGGGCGACGATCTCCCGGCCCTCCCGCGAGCGGCCGATCCTGCGGCCGGGAGGCGGGGTGGGGGAGGGTGGGGCGAGGATGGCTTCGAGGGGGAGCATGGGAGAGTCTTTTCTCGCTGTCGGCTGTCTGGATTGAAGTCGGCCGGAGCGAAGCCTATGCTACGCCGGGAGGAGATACCGTATGAAGATCGCTCTGCTCGGCGCCAGTGGCAGGATTGGTCATTGCATTCTGCAGGAAGCTCTGTCCCGTGGCCACCAGGTCACGGCGGTCGTCCGCGACCCGGCACGCCTCGGCTCGCCCCCTGAGGGGGTCAAGGTGGTCACGGGGAATGTCCTCGATCCGTCGGGCCTGGCGGGGAGGGTCGCCGGCCACGACGCCGTGGTGAGCGCCATCGGGCCGCACCTGCCGGACGGCGATCCGCAGGTCGTGGTGCAGGCGGCGAATTCGTTGGTCGAGGGGGTGAGCATCTCCGGCACGTTCCGGCTCGTGGTCGTCGGCGGCGCCGGCAGCCTCGAAGTGGCCCCCGGAGTGCAGCTCGTCGACACCCCGGAATTCCCCGCCGCCTGGAAGCCGATCGCCCTGGCCCATCGCGAAGCCCTGGCGATCTACCAGGCCGCCGACGACTTCATCGACTGGACCTACGTCAGCCCGTCCGCCCTGATCGAGCCCGGTCCGCGGACCGGCTCGTTCCGGGTGGGCACCAACCAACTCCTCACCGACGCGAAGGGGGAGAGCCGGATCTCGATGGAGGACTACGCAGTCGCCCTGGTCGACGAGTTGGAGAAGCCGCAGTTCGTACGGCAGCAGATGACCGTGGGGTACTGAGGCAAGTATACTATCCTGTATACAGAGGAGGTCACCCTATGGGACAGGCCATGGTGCGGATCAGTGACAGAGCCCGGCAAACCCTACGGGAGATCGCCCAGTCGGAAGAAGAGTCGATGCAGGCCGTCCTTGAGAAGGCGGTTGAGGAGTACCGGCGCAGACACTTTCTGGAGCTGGTGAATCGAGCCTACCAGCAAGTACGCGACGACCCCGAGGCCTGGGCTGAGGAACTGGCCGAACGCGCGCAGTGGGACTCGACACTGAAGGATGGTCTTCCCGCGGACGATAGCTGGACCGAACCAGGAGAGGTGCGGCGGCCGGCTCGCGGAGCGAAGAATTGAGCGGCCCCCGCCGCGGGGAGGTATGGCTGGCGGATCTCGACCCTACACGCGGTCACGAGCAGGCCGGGAGAAGGCCTGTCCTGGTGATCTCGGAAGACCTCTTCAACCAGGGCCCTGCCACCCTGGCCATCGTCCTGCCGATCACATCCCGCCTACGGCCGATCCCGACGCGCATTTGGCTTGCGCCGCCTGAGGGTGGCCTCAAGACAGAAAGTCAGATCCTCTGCGATTCTGTGCGCTCGCTCAGCAAAGAGCGGCTGATCGTCCGCTGGGGCGACGTCGAGCCGAGGACTCTCGACCGCATTGCGGATTGCTTGCGCATCCTGATGGGTTTATGAGGAACGGAGGGAGATCCTGTGAGACGAGCCTTGATTGTCGGCATTGATGCCTATCCGACTGCGCCACTCCACAGTTGTGTCAAGGATGCCAGCCGGATGGCCGAGCTCCTGGCCTGGCACGAGGATGGTACCCCCAACTTTGACTGCCGAACTCTGGTAGCCCCGAGTGACAAGATCGGTCGGAACGTACTCTGGAAGCAGATCGAGAAGCTCTTTGCTCAACCGGCCGATGTAGCCCTGCTGTACTTTGCGGGCCACGGCGCAATTCACAAGAACCTCGGAGGTTATATCTTCGCGCAGGACTCCCGACAGTATACGGAAGCCATTAGCATGCGAGATGTGATGAGCTTTGCCCACGGGGGAGCGAAGATTGGGGAGATTATCATCATTCTCGACTGCTGCTATAGCGGCGCCCTTGGACAGCTTCCGGAACCCCAGGGCGACTACATAGCGCTACGTGAGGGTGAAACGGTTCTGACAGCGACCCGAGCCGAGGAGTCGGCCGCAGAATCTGCTGAGGGGGGCATCTTCACCTCTCTCATTTGTGAAGCCTTAAGTGGCGGTGCCGCGGATCTGCGTGGCACGGTCACAGTGACGTCCCTCTATGCTTTCGTCGACCAGAGGCTCGATGCCTGGGATCAGCGGCCAATGCTCAAGTCCTATGTCTCCCAGCTGCTGCCGCTTCGGTTGTGCCGCCCTACGATCGATCCCAACGTGTTACGCAAATTGCCGGAGTATTTTGAGTCGCCGTACTTCGTGCGTCGTCTCGACCCCTCCTACGAGCCGATGGCCAAACCTCACCATCCCGAACATGAGGCGATTTTCTCGGATCTGCAGGAGCTCCGCGCTGCCGGCCTCGTTGAGCCGACAGGGGGCGAAAAGCACTTATATTGGGCCGCCATGCGGAGAAAGGGATGCCGACTTACCTCCCTCGGTAAGTTCTATTGGCAGATGGTACAGCGGCACAGAATATGAGAGCTGGTATCACGGGCCACCAGGACCTGGGAACGTCTGGCAATATCGCCTGGGTTGAGGAACGCCTGGCGGAGTGGATCGCGCGCGAGTCCGTGAACCTTGGCTTCACCTCGTTGGCACGCGGCGCGGACCAGCTGTTCGCCAAGATCCTTCGCCGAAAGGAGATCCCCTTCGTGGGAATCCTCCCCTCCGTGGGGTACGAGACGACCTTCGAGGTCAACGCGGATCGCGAGCGCTTCGTGAATCTATGTGCGGCGGCTGTACGCCTGGTGAGACTCGACTTTTCGGCGCCGACCGAGGCGGCCTTCCTCGCTGCGGGCCGGCGGGTCGTCGACGAGGCGGAGATGGTATTCGCAATCTGGAACGGCCTGCCTGCAGCAGGGACCGGCGGGACCGGTGACGTGGTCGCCTATGCCCTGGCGCAGGGCAAGAGGCTGGTCCATCTCGACCCGTGGACGCGGAAGATCCTGGAGATAGAGAAGTAACGAGTCGTACAAGCCCCTCTACGCCCCGAGCTCGCCCAACGCCGACTCGATCCCCTCCCACTCGCCCATCAACCCCTCGACCTGCGTGGAGAGCTTCTTCTGCTCCTCTTCGAGCTTCTTCACCTTGTCGCGCGAGGTGCGATCGAAGAAGGTGGGATCGCAGAACAGCTCGTTGATCTCGTGGATTCTCGACTCGGCCTTCTCGACCGCCGCGGTCACTTCGTCGCGGCGCTTGGCGAGGTCCTTCTGGCGGCGCTGGCGCTCGCGGTCGTCCAGGTTGGCGCCGTTCCCCTTGGCCTTTTCCTTCTTCTGCTGGGCGCGGTGCTGGCGCAGGACCGCCTCGCCGTCCAGGTGGTCGTCGCCCAGGCGGTCGAGGTACTCCTCGTAGGTGCCCGGGAAATCCTGGATGCCCTTGGGGGAGATCTCGAAGATGCGGGTTGCGAGCTGCGACACGAACCAGCGGTCGTGGGAGACGAAGACGAGCGTCCCGTCGTAGGTCTTCAAGCCCTCGACCAGGGCGTCGATCGCCTCCAGGTCGAGGTGGTTGGTCGGCTCGTCGAGCACCAGGACGTTGGGTTTGGTCACCGAGAGCTTGCAGAAGACCAGCCGCGCCGCCTCGCCGCCCGAGAGGCTCTGGCAGGTCTTCTTCACGTCGTCACCCGAAAACAGCACCATCCCTAAGTTGCCGCGCACGAAGCCGATCGGCTCGCCCGGCACCGATTCCCAGAGCCAGGCCTCGACCGTCTGCTTGCCGGCGCCGTTCAATTCGTGGTGGTCCTGCGAGAAGTAGCCGGGATGGGTCTCGTAACCCCAGGCGATCTCGCCGCCGTCCGCCTCGGTCTCGTTCATGACGATTTTCAGGAGCGTCGACTTGCCGATGCCGTTGGGGCCGATGATGGCGATCTTGTCGCCGCGCTGGATCTTGAGCGAGACGTCCTTTAGGACCTGTTTCTCGCCGTACGCCTTCGAGACCCCCTCGATCGCCAGCACCTCGCGGCCGCTCGGCCGCACCTGCTTGAACTTGAAGGTCGGATAGCGCCGCGAGCTCTGCGGCAGCTTCTCGATGACGATCTTCTCCATCATCTTGACCTTGCTCTGCGCCTGGCGGGCCTTGGTCGCCTTGGCCTTGAAGCGGTCGACGAACGCCTGGTGGTTGGCGATCTGCTTCTCCCGCTTCTCGATCTCCGCCTCCTTCCTGTCCCGGTTGTCCTGCTTGCCGGTGACGAAGGCGGTGTAGTTGCCGTGGTAGAGCGTCACGGTCTCGTAGTCGACGTCCACGATGTGGGTGCAGACGTTGTCGAGGAAGCGATGGTCGTGGGAGATGACGATCGCCAGGCCCTTGTACTCGTCGAGGAACTTCTCCAGCCAGCGGATGGAGAGGATGTCCAGGTGGTTCGTCGGCTCGTCGAGGAGCAGAGCGTCGGGGTTCGCCGCCAGCACCTGGGCGAGGAGGACGCGCAGCTTGAAGCCGCCCGAGAGGGTCGAGAGCGGCTGACGGTGGATCTCGGTGACGATCCCCAGCCCTTCGAGCACCTCGCCGGCCTTCGCCTCCAGGCTGTAACCGTCGTGGCGGAGGATGGTGTCCTCCAGCTCGGCGTAGCGGTCGGCGTCGAAATGGGTCTCGGCGTGGGCCAGCAGGCGCTCCTTCTCCTCGATCGCCTCCCAGACCTCGTGGTTGCCCATCATGGCGACTTCCAGGATGGACATGTGCTCGTAGCGGAAGTGGTCCTGCTTCAGGACCCCCAGCTTCATCCGCTTGGGCATGGCGACCGTGCCCTCGGAGGGCTGGTCCTCGCCGGAGAGGATGCGCAGGAGGGTCGACTTGCCGGAGCCGTTGGCGCCCACCAGGCCGTAACGGTTGCCGGGAATGAACTGGATCGAGACCCCCTCGAAGAGGGTCTGAGGTCCAAACGATTTGCCAAGGTCGGAGACGGCGATCATAGGGCGGGGGATTCTACCATCAGGAAGAAGGGGGTGAGAATGAGGCGGCGGAACGCCGGAGGACTCCTTTGTAGAGAACAGCCGGAGAGGAAGTTCTCTTCCGGTCTCCCGAGGCCAAGGTCAGCCAGGCCGTGCCCTGCCAAGATTGAACACGAGGCCGTACGGATCGCGCAGGTAGCACTTGGGAACCGCGGGATCCTCTTCCTGGACGAGGCACCCGGCCGCGAGCAAGTCACGCTTTGCGGTCTCCACGTCCGGCACCAGGAGCTCCAGAACCGGTCCGTGAGACTCTCCCTTCTCTATAAATAGCTGTATGGAACCCGTCTCGAAGCCGATGATCCGGTCGTCCTCGTAGGTTACTTCGAACCCCAGAACGTTGCCGTAGAACTCGCGTGCCTGCTGCCAATCGCTCGTCCTGAGGATAATGTCCCGTGTCGATCGTGCTGCGGTTGCCATCGCCAGCTCCCTTCGGAAAAACCAGCAACGTGGGTGGGCACCCAACCCGCGAGGCTCGTGGAAGGTAGCCTAGCAGATGACGGCACGCAGTCCGCTGGAAGCGCTCGTTGGGCAAAGTAGGCGGAACTTATCGGTCCTCCCGCCGGCTCACCAGGAGGTGCTCGGTCAGGCGCTTCCCCTTGGCGGAGCCACGGAGGGCGGCTACTGGATCCTCCGCCGGGAGCGGAACCACGTGAATGGTCTCGCCGTGGTCCAGCCAGGCGAGTCGATCGCCATCATGGATCTGGTACCGTTTACGGATTGCGGCGGGGATGTTGGTCTGTCCCTTCTTGGTGCCGGATGTTTCCATGGTCGGAATCCTTTCCAGCCTCAGAGGCTGTGAAAAAACCTCGCACGGTAGGGGTTCCCGTAGAGGCGCTCCTGCCGCCGTCCGGGCATCCCCCGGAACCACCGCCGTCGGGGCGTCTCCGCAGGCCTCAGACGCTGCGGTGACGGGGGCGTTGAGACGCCCCGACGGAGGGGTCACGGCAAGGTTTTCGATAGCGCCTGGGGCGTCTCTACCCTCTCGGCTGAGGCGATTTCTTCAAACGCTCTCAGTCTAGAAGCTCCATGCGGATTGGGCAAGGCGCTCAAGAAGATTGCCTTGCGCCAAGGGCTACCTTTGCCGGCAGCCCATGCGGTGCAAGCTGGGATACACTTTGGGTGTGGCTGGAAGCGCCCGCTCGTAGAGGCCGTCTGTCGCGTGGCTGGCTAAGAGGCGCCGATCCTGTGTACCCCCGACGAGCTCATGGGAGAGGACTCGTATGTCGATGCCAGTTGATGAACCACAGTCCCCTTGGGTGGATCCGATCGTCGCCGAAGTTCGGGCTGCACGCGAACGGATCGTCGCAACCGTCGGCGGTGACCTCCACGCCTTATGCAAGCAACTTCGCGCTCGTCAGGCAGCCGCTGGGAGGATTCCAATTCGGCACGCTCCACGCCCACCGCGTTCGGAGACCGATCAGACGGCGTAGTGCGTTTGGATAGCATCAGTCCGGCCCGATGAGCGCCTATGGGGCAGTTGCCGGCCTAGAACCCTAGACTGGCCCCGAGGCAGCTGTGCGGGAACCACCTGTCTTCCTACGCTGCACGACGCCGATCTCGTCGCGCCGAACGGTTATGTGCCTCAGCGGCGGCCATGGCTGCCCGCTGGAGGCACCGGGTTCTGCGATCTGACCGCTCTCTTCTTGAACCTGAAAGCTCCCGCCTTAATCCTCTCGGCTATATCTGCATAGATTCTGCTTTCTTTGTACTCAAAAAGCGCTACGAGGAGCTCCTTCCTCGGACGAAGAAGATACGAATCCAGAGAAGCATCAAACGGTCTTTTATCAACCTTGAGCATTGCGACGTAGGAGCCAAGACTGAATCTATAACAGTTTATTCCTTCGGGCCTAGTTCGCTCTGGATGATAGATGGTCCCAACTGCGAGAGGATGTTCGTAGCGAACCAGAAAGACACCGAACTCGTCAGGTTCACCAGGATCGGCATTGAGGATCATTTCTCGGGCTCGTTCGCGCCAAGGACCGAGATCTACCCCTTGAAAGAATGGATGGGACGACTGGTCGGCGCGCCATAAGAGTGAAACGAAGAAAAGCTTGAATTGATCGTAATCGAGGTCGGATATTACGAAGACCTCTTGCCGGCTCAGATCCGCAGGTTCGCCATAGCGATCGAGAGGAGTTAGGAGAACGGCTTGCGCATAGTTGTCCCAGTCACCAATCCGGTTGTCGCAATCCGCATACAGAATCCCACTGTCATAGATTCCTGTTGGAGAGCGCTTAGGAAAGGATCCTTCTTCTGTGGAGTACATTCGTGGTATCTTTGAATCTTTCCGCAAGGGAGCATATAGTGATTCTGGAATAATATGTGCGGCGATCAGCTGCTTATCTTCTAGGCAAAGTTTACAGGTGCTCATAGCTTGGCGTAGATTCTCTACCTCACCAAAGTCTCTGTCGCGCTTCTTGGGTTTTATACGACGGCCTCGCGTCGCTAAGGCAGTCCAAGTTGTGCACACGCATTCACAGAACGCCGAACTTCCCTCTTCCACTTCCGCCTTTCTTGTGCTAGCGTCCAACCAGCGAGAGGAACGTCCTCTCCACCAGAACCAAGCGGGGCCGACAGAGCTGGTACCTCCGTCGACCCCCGGCAACGCAAGGAGGATAAGTCCATGCGTCACCAGCACCAGTCTACCAGTCCCTCACCCACCCCCCTGTCCAACGCCTTCGCCCCCGACTACCTGGCCCGCCTGCGCGAGCAGGAGGAGATCCTGACCGCCGCTGAGGCGGAGCTCGCCGGTCCCTGGAAGACGGAGCCCGTTCTCGGCAAGCCCGGGGCGGTCGCCGTGCTCCGGGCGTGGGAAGACCTCGCCGCCGGAGACCGGCCCGTCGCCGTGTGGTGGCATGAGGAGACGGCGCGGCTCTTGACCCTTCTCCTTCCGGCTCTCGACCGCGAACCGCTCTTCCACCTGGTGGAAGGGGAGACCGCGGACGGCTACCCGGTCCTCGCCGTGTATGGCGATCAGGGCTCCCAGATCGCCGGGTGGATCGACCGGTACGAACCGCGGTGGGCCGAGGGTCTCCACCTCCTGGAGGCGATCGTCCGCTCGCCTCTCGCTCTGGCCACCCTGCTCGCGGTCGCCGGCCCGGGGGCCGAGGAGCAGGTGGGCAGGATCCGCGCTCGGCAGCAGCAGCCGTAAGGAAGAAGGACGGCGGGAAGGGGCGGCGCTGCGGCGCCGCCCCCCGTACGGCAGTGAGGATCGCTGGAGGTCTCCGACCTCAAACCGACGAGGAGTGTCCCTGGGAGCGCCGGCGTCCTCGCCGGCTTCTTCTTCCCCCGCCCGCCCGGCCGGCGGGGACGCCAGCGCTCCCAGGGAAAAATCTGGCTCGTTGGTACAGTGTCGCGGGTCGGAGCGCTATGGGATGTCGAAGGCCCGGGGAATCCACCCCAAACGGCTCGAAATTCAATTCGAGCGGCTCCAAATGCATTTCAGGTGACCCGAAATGCATTTCGGGTGACTCGAAATCGATTTGGAGTGACTCGAAATGTATTTCGGGCGGCTCGAAATGAATTTGGAGCGGCTCGAAATCGATTTCAGGTGACCCGAAATGCATTTCGAGTCGCGCGAAATGCATTTGGAGTCGCTCGAATTCGATTTCGAGTGACTTTCCGGCCATTTTGGCAGGTCCGCGAGCGAGCTCTCGCGGTCGGATGTCCTCTCCAGAGGGCGCCCGCAGGATCTTACGGGCTACCGCTCCGCCTCGACGCTCACCACCTCGGTCACCCGGCGCTCGAACTCCTGCCCCAACCCGGCGCCGCTGGTCTCCTGGTGGCGGCGGGTGACGACCAGCCGGTTGCCGACCCGCGCCAGGTCCCAGCGCTCCTTGGTCTCGGTGCTGAAGGTGAGGAGGAGGAAGCCGGCCTTGACCTTGACGACCGACTCGGCAGCGAAGGGGACGCCGTCGGGCCCCAGCCAGACTTTCAGGGTGGCGGCCGACTCCTTGACGTGTTTGCGCTCGGCCTGGGAGAGAGTGGGGGAGACCTTCAAGACCAGGAGCCGTGCCGGCCGGCCCGCGGTGCCGTCGGCGTGCTCGTCGATCACGGTGGCGTGGGCGAGGCGGGTGGCGAGCGGGCCGGCGAAGCTCAGCACCTCGGCCAGCTCGTTGGCGTTGACCTCGCGCAGCACCGCCGCGGTGGGAGTCGTCTTCTCCGGGTCGGCCCGGTGGGCGCGCTCCTCCTCGGCCATCCGCTCCAGGGCGGCCCGGGGGTAGCTCACCCGCAGGCCCTCCGGGCCGTCCTCCACCCGGATCGTCCCCTTTCCCTGCTCCGGGTGGGGCTTGCCGTCCTCCTTGGTCTGGGTGAAGAGCTGCACCTCGACCGCGGCGCGGATCGGTTCGTGCCCGTCGAGGCGGCCTAAGGCGGCGCGCAACTCGGCCAGGGGATCGGCAGGGGCGGCCGCTGCCGGGACCGCGCCGGTCGCGAGGAGCAGCAGGAGGAGGAGGGCGCTCCTCCCGGGCCGGCGTCGCCGCCTCATCCCGCCTCCGCCAGGGGTTCGGGGAGATCCGGCTCGACCAGCCGCCGTACCTCGTCAATCCGCGCCTCGGTGTCCCGTTCGCCGATCTCCATCAAATGCTCCAGGTAGTCGGGCTGAAACATGAGGTAGGAGAGGAAGTCCGGGTTGGTCGTCTCCCGGGTGCCCAGGCTGCGGGTCAGGTAGCGGAAGGCCTTGGGCAGGCGCGGCTCGTAGGTGGCGGCGAGCGCTCCCAGGTCCTCGCTGGGGCGGAAGAGGAGGATGTCGACCGGCCGCAGGCCCTCCCATTGGGCGGGGGGGAGGTTGGCGAGCAGCTGGTTGGTCTGCTCCAGGCGCTCGACATCCTGCTCCAGGACGTCCAGGAAGATGGCGTTCAGCAGCTCGGAGAAGATCTGCGCCAGCGGCGGATAGCCGGTCGCCTTCGGCCGCTCGGCCTCGGCGCAGAGGTACTGCGGCGAGACGGCCAGGATGCGGGTGGCCCCGAGGCGGAGGGCGGGCGACAGGGGGGCCGAGAGCCGGACCCCGCCGTCGCCATGCCAGGAGTCGCCCAGGCGCACGGCGGGGAAGAAGACCGGCAGGGCCGACGAGGCCATGATGTGGTCGACCGTGATGCGGGCGGGGAGGGTTCGGCGCTGCCGGTCGGTCAGGGAGGCAGACCCCGCCCCCTGCACCCAGGTCACGGTCTGGCCGGTCGAGTAGTTGAGGGTGGTGATCGCCAGGCCCTTCAAGCGTCCCCGTTCGAGGTTCCGGCTGATGCCGATGATCTCCTCGTCGACCGTCGCCGCCAAGCGCGCCAGGGTGGCGTGGAGGGGGGCGGTGTCGACCAGGCCGTGCACGTCGGGGGCCACCGAGCTGCCGCCGGCGACTAGGTGGGTGGCCCAGCGCACCAGGTTGCGGGAGAGGGAGGGGAGGTCGACCCGGAAGATGTCGTCGACCGAGAGGCTGCGCCAGATGTCGCACAGCTGGTCGGCCGCCTCGGCGAGCGAGCCGGGGTGGGCGGCGAGGAAGGTGGCGTTGACCCCCCCGGCCGAGACCCCGGTGATGATCGGGAAGCGCAGCTCCGGCAGGTGGCGCCCGAGGGCGCGCAGCACCCCCACCTGGTAGGCGGCCCGGGCGCCGCCGCCGGTCAGGACGATGGCGAGGTCGCCGGGTTGCGCTGGGGTTTCGATCATTGCGTAAGATCTCCGACCGGGCACGAGCCGTGCAAAACGCTCGCCCACGAGCCACCTGGCGTGGCATTATCGCAGGCCACGGGTCCGGGAGACAGCCCGGCTTGGGGAGGAAAGGGGAGTATGAAAGCGATCCGTACACTACTGATTTTCGTCGTCGTCCTGGCCATCGCCGGGGTCGTCTACGTCCATTCCGGCCTCTACGACGTCGCCGCCAACGGCGGCCGGGGCGGCTTCCTGGAGGCCATCGCCCACCGGGTCTCCGACAACTCGGTCGAGCACCACGCCCAGGGCATCCCGGTGCCGCCCCTGGGCGATCCGGCCCAACTCAAGACCGGCTTCGCCCACTACCAGGAGATGTGCATCACCTGCCACGGCGCCCCGGGGGTCAAGGCGTCGGAGATCGGCGCCGGCCTGAACCCGCATCCGCCCAACCTCATCCGCTCGACCATGGACATGCCGCCCAACGAGGTCTACTGGGTTACCAAGAACGGCATCAAGATGACCGGCATGCCGGCCTTCGGCCCCACCCACAACGAGAGCGAGCTGTGGGCGATCACCGCCTTCGTCAAGCAGCTGCCCACCATGACCCCCGAGCAGTACCAGGCGATGGTGAAGGCGGCCGGCGCGGCGGGGGAGCACCATGAGGAGGGGGAGGAGCACGAGCATCCCGCAATGCCGCCGACATCGCCGGCATCGGGGCCGGGGCATTGAGCGTGGCCGCCGCTCCTTCCCCCCGGCCGAGGGGTCGGGGGTGAGGGTCGGCAGCCTTGATTTGACCGTCGTCAGCGACGGCGAGTTCCGCCTCGACGGCGGCGCCATGTTCGGGGTGGTGCCGCGGACGATGTGGGGGAAGGCCAAGCCGCCCGACGCGCTGAACCGCATCCGCATGGGCACCAACTGCCTGCTGGTGGCGCGGGGGCGGGACCTGCTCCTCGTCGACACCGGGATCGGCGACAAGCTCGACCCCAAGCTCCAGGAGGTCTACGCCATGGACCCCCAGGCGGTACGGCTGCCGGAGGCCATCCGGCGGGCGGGGTATGAGCTGGGGGACGTCACCCATGTCCTCCTCTCCCACCTCCATTTCGATCACTGTGGCTGGAACACCCGCGAGGTGGGGGGGCGGATCGTCCCCACCTTCCCCAACGCCCGCTATTTCCTCCACCGCGGCGAGGTGGAGCACGCACGCCATCCCAACGAGCGCGACCGGGCGAGCTACATGCTGCCCAACTGGGAGCCGCTCTTCGAGGCCGGGGTTGCCGAGCTGTTCGACGACGAGGTCGAGCCGCTCCCCGGAGTGCGCGCCGTCCGCGTCCCCGGCCACAACCGCGACATGTGCATCGTGCTCCTCGACGGCGGGACCTCAGAGAAAGCCGTCTTCTGGGCCGACCTCGTCCCCACCACCGCCCACGTCCCCCTGCCCTGGATCATGGGGTACGACCTCTATCCCCTGGAGACCTTGGAGAGCAAGAAGCTCTGGCTCCCCCGGGCCGCCGCCGGCAGCTGGCTCGGCATCTTCGAGCACGACGCCGACGTTCCCCTCGCCCGGGTGGTCGAGGAACGGCCCGGCCGGTTCAAGGCCGAGCCGGTCGCCCTTCCTTAAGCGTTGACTTAGACTAACTGAGTGTCCGCGCAGGGCAGGCACAGGGGCTCGGCCCCTACCTGCCCTGCTGCTACCTTCATCTCTCCAGCCAACTTCGCCTATTGTCTCGGAGCGAACGGTCCGAGGCAGGGCAGCGTAGGGGCAGAGCCCCTGTGCCTGCCCTGCCCTCCACAGGCGAGATCTATAGGAGGCGTACGGGGTTCGGATCAAAGGCGGCGCGGTATTCCGGGAGGCGGCCCTGGCTGAGCCACCACGGCCCCCGCGACTGGCGCGAAGAATGCATCGATAGCTTGTGGTCGCGCCTCGATCGGCCCGCGGCGCGCGCACGCCACGTGATCAGAAAGCGAAAGGATTCCCATGACAGCCACCACGATGCAAGAAACCGAAGTCCGGCCGCAGGGTAAACCCGAATCGTTCGTCTCGGCCGACGGGACTCGACTGGCCGGTGTGCAATACGGCTCGGGCGCACCGCTCGTCCTCGTCCACGGCAGCGGTGCGGATCGCAACCGCTGGACCGGGGTGACGGCCGCCCTGGCACGCGAGCTCGCCGTCCACACCTACGACCGGCGCGGTCGCGGGGACAGCCAGGATGGCCCTTCGTACAGCCTCGAGCGCGAGGCCGAGGACCTCCTGGCGTTGCTGCACGGCATCGGCGCTCCGGCCGACGTCGTGGCCCATTCGTACGGCGCCCTGTGCGCGCTGAGCGCCGCGGCCATGGACAGCCGACTCCTCCGCAGGCTGGTCCTCTACGAGGCTCCGCTGCCGCCGCAAGTCGGGCTCGACGATGCGATCGTTCAGCGTCTGTCCGGCCTGCTGCGCGACGGCGATTGCGAGGGGCTCGTCGCGGCGTTCTTTCTCGAGGTGTTGCACGTCTCCGCGAAGCAGCTCGCCGCCCTGAAGCAGACGCCGCAGTGGGCAGCCCGTGTGGCGGAGGCTTCGACCATCCCGCGCGAGCTCGCCGCCCAGAACGCTTTCTCGTTGGACCCGACCCGCTTTCGCGCCCTCAAGTCCCCGGTTACGCTGCTGCTCGGAGGCGCGAGCCCGCCGCCCTTCCGGGCCGCGGCAGAACGCCTCGCTCGGGACCTCCCGCAGGCCCGGGTGACAGTCCTTCCCGGCCAAGCTCATGGCGCGATGGACTCCGCCCCGGACCTGTTCGTGGCTACGGTGCTCGATCTGCTGAAATGTTAGCCCTCGCGCTTCATGCGGTCCTGGCGGGCCCTCTCACGTTCGCTGGGGGAATCGAGCGCAGTGTCGCCCATCTTGATCTCACCCTCTCGCTCGTAATGGCCGACGATCAGGCCACTTGGAGAGACGCGGGACCTGGTCAGCTTGAACGAATGCGGCGCCGAGCCGTCGGCGAACAGCTTTTTGCCGCCGCCAAGCACGACCGGCACCGTGAAGAGGCTCATCGCGTCGACCAGGTCATAGGCGAGCAGCGCGTGGACGAGCTCGGTACTGCCCTGGGTGACGAGGTTCGGGCCGTCTTCCTGCTTCAGGCGCTTCACGTCGGCGATGTCGCGCAGGAGCACGGAGCCCGCCCAGCTCGTATCGACCTCGCCTGAGCGCGAAACCGCGTACTTCTTGGCGTCCTTGAACAGCTTGGCGATGCCCCCATGGGGAGCGTCTTCTTCGTAGTAGGGCCAGTACGCGGCGAAGATCTCGTAGGTCTTGCGGCCGAGCAGGAGGTCGAATTTCTCCTTGAAGACGTGGTCGAGCTCTTCACCGAACTCTGGAGAGAAATAGGGCATCACCCAGCCGCCGAACTTGAAGCCCTGGGTCGGATCCTCGGTCGGCGCGCCGGGCGCTTGCATGACGCCATCCATGGAAACCTGGGCGCCGACGATGATCTTCCGCATGGGTCACTCTCCTTGTTGGAGCCGAGGACGAACGGCCTGCTTCCGATCCGACATGGTTACCAGGACGGGTGCAGGATGGGTGCCAGCCGATCGGTGGGAAGACGCACGGCGGGAGGAAGGTCCTCCCGCCGTGCGGGGAAACGAGGTGCTCAAGACCGGCCGCTCAGAACTGCGACCAGAGGAATTGGTTCGTGACCTCGTGGTGGAACTGCACCTCGGAGGCCTTGATGTGGGTGCCGAGAGCCTTGGGGCAGCGTTCGGCCTGGGCGAGCTTGAGCTCGGCGAGCTTGGCGTGCACCTCCTCCCCCATCACCTCCTGCATGAACCGGCTCCCCTTGAACAGCCGGATGGCGTCGTAGATGTTGTCGGGCAGGAAACGGGTGCGCGGCCGCTTGTCCCCGTCCTCCTCGGTCTGCGGGCCTTCGAGCCCGGTCCTGAGCAGAGTGTAGATCGCCAGGTAGGGGTTGGAGTCGGGAGCGATGGAGCGCACCTCGACGCGTGCCGAGCGCTCGTTTCCCAAGGGGATGCGCACCATGGAGCCGCGGTCGATGGCCGAGGCCTTGATCTGGTTGGGCGCCTCGAAGTGGGGGTCCAGGCGGCGGTACGAGTTGACGCTCGAGTTGAGCACCAGGCAGATGTCCGAGGCGCTCGCCAGGATGCGGCTGATGAAGTCCCAGCCGGCGGCCGAGAGACCGTCCTTGCCGTCCTTCTCGTAGAAGAGATTGGTCGACTGGCGGGTCACCGAGAGGTTGGTGTGCATGCCCGAACCGTTGACGCCGGTCACCGGCTTGGGCAGGAAGCACGCCGTCATCCCCAGGCGCGCCGCGACCTGCCGGGAGAGCAACTTGTAGAGCTGCACCTGGTCGGCGGCCACCGAGGCCTCGGTGTAGCCGTAGTTCATCTCGAACTGCGAGGGCGCCACCTCCGGGTGGTCCTTCTCGTTGGCGAAGCCCATGGCCCGCTGCACCTCGGCGGCGGTGTCGATGAACTGCCGCAGGGCGTCGCCTGGCAGCGAGTGGTAATAGCCGCCCGTGGAGATGAACTCGAAACGGCCGGTCTCGTAGTAGGCGCGCTCCGCGTCGCCTCCGCGGAAGAGGAAGCCCTCGATCTCGTTGGCGGCGTGGGCGACCATGCCGTCCTTGGTGTAAAGCTTGTCGGTGTACCCCTTGAGCGCGGCCCGCATGTCGGCGCTGTACGGGCTGCCGTCGCGTTCGCGGACCTCGCCGAAGGCCAGCACCTTGCCGGGGCCGAAGATGTCCGACGGCAGCCAGTAGAAGGCCGGCCAGTCGATCGCCAGTCGCAGGTCCGATTCCTGCTGCCGCGAAAAGCCGCGGATCGACGAGCCGTCGAAGGTCAGATTGTCCGCCGCCTTGAGCAGGAACTTCTTGTCATAGTCCAGCATGTGCAGCCGGCCTTCGAGGTCGGTGAAACACACGGTGACCGCCTTGATGCGCTTCTCGTCGTTGAGATAGCGCATTCGCTGTTCGCGGACCACGTCGGCGGGCCGCCGGGCCAGCCGCTCCTCCTTGGCCTCGAGGTTCATCTCCTCCAGCTCGTCGTAGGGGATCTCCAGAAAGTCGCGCAGCCCCGGATGCGAGGTGCGGGGCGCCGGCTGCGCCATCTCCTCCAGCTTCTCCGGGGTCATGGCGGCAAGCGCCTCGGCTCGGCTCGGCTCGGTTGGGTGCATGGCTTCCCTCCTTGGGTCGATGTGCCCGTCTCTTGGGGTAGATTCTATACGAACTAACCTAGTTGTCAAGGTGGTTAGGCTAAATATCAGTCGATCTAGGCTAATTGTGCGACTGGCCTGCTGCGCGCCCCTGCGCCGCCGACTCACCTGGCACCTAGTTGGGCGGGCGCCCTGGTTATACGCCAGGCACGCCTCAGCCGAGCTGCTCGGCAAGCCCGACAAGGATGCCCTCAGGCCCGCGGATGTAGGCTAGGCGGTACGTGTCCCCGTACTGCATTTCGCCAATGAGCTCGGCCCCGTGGGCGCGCATGTGCGCAACGACAGCGTCGATGTCCTCGACGGCGAACATGACGCGACGGATGCCCAGCGTGTTCACCGGTGCGTCCACGGGCCCAAACCTGATCGCGTTGGGCGTGTGGAACTTGTCCAGCTCAATGCCCTGCCCATCGGGAGTCCGCATCATCGCGAGGGTGGCTCGGACATCCTTGAGCCCGATCAGTCTCCCGACCGAAGGCCCTTCGACTGTCGTCTCGCCCTCAAGCTTGAGGCCCAGTTCGATGAAGAACGCCTTGGCGGCTTCGAGATCGTCGACTACGATGAGGACATTGTCCATCCGTTTCAGCGTCATATCCTTCCTTTCCGCGCTTCACTGCTGACGCCCCGTACTTGCCGCACGCGGCGGGAGCGGAGGATCGGACACCTGGACGGGCCACGTGGGTCCAGGTAGATGGTCGTCCGCTTCATAGGGTGATGCTAGCGTATATGTCGGTCTCGCGGGACCTCGGCTCTGGGCGTAGGCGTGGCCCCCCTGTGGCCGCCCTCCCTGTCGGGCCAAGCATCGCGGTGAGAACCGCCGGACTCCCGCCTGGCCGGCCAGGAATCGATCCGAAGGACCGATGGACAGGGGAGTGCGTACCCGGGTACCGTCCTCTATATATAGGGCACGCTCATGAGCCTGGGCCAGAGCGAGAGCGCGGTAGATGCCTTGAGGCGCAGGTGAGCGGAAACGCCGCGGAGGTGCAACGCCTCGTTGTACCGGTACAGCGTCCCGTTTCCACGGTGCAACGTCCCGTTGTACAGGTTCAACGGCTCGTTGTACTGGTCCAACGCTTCGTTGTACCGGTACAACGGCCCGTTTACACGGTGCACGTCTTGTTGTACAGGTTCAACGACTCGTTGTACTGGTCCAACGCTTCGTTGTACCGGTCCAACGTCCCGTTTACACGGTGCAACGTCCCGTTGTACAGGTTCAACGACTCGTTGCACTGGTCCAACGCTTCGTCGTACCGGTCCAACGTCCCGTTTACATGGTGCAACGTCCCGTTGTACAGGTTCAACGACTCGTTGTAGTGGTCCAACACTTCGTCGTACCGGTCCAACGTCCCGATTACACGGTGCAACGTCCCGTTGTACAGGTTCAACGGCCCGTTGACATGGCCCCCCAGCCAGGTAACGTCGGCTCTAGCGACTGGTTCGTCTCTTTCTTCATATTGGACGTCGGCTACTGAGCGACACCGACTCAGGACTGTGGGTCGAACCCGAAGACGCGTAGCTCTTGGTCGCAACGGCAGGCCTTCGCGAAGCGCGCGGACCACATGACGGCCTCCTCGCGTGAGGGCAATTCGAGCACGGTAAAGCCGCCGTTAAGTGGGGGCGCCCACGGGTAGCCCCCCTGGGCGACCTTGCCGTTGGCCGAGACGAGAGCGGGCGGCACGCCTTCGTCGATGCCGCCGCCGAAGACGTAAACGCCAGCGGCCTTCGCCTCGTCGATCACTGCGTGCGCGTCACGGCCCACCGCGTCCCGCTCGCCGTCCGGCACAATCATAGCCGCGCTGGGGAAAGAGATCAGATATTTGGCCATAGCGCTCCTATTCTGCCTAACGAGTTGCCGCTGAGCCGCCGCGCTTTTCAGCGGTCGGCTCCAGCGGTGTGTTATGCGGTCGCCGCCGTATGGGGGAAAATCTACCATGACGCGCCCTCCGGCCGCTTCCGAAGAATTCGGCCGAGTACTTCAGCTTCGGGTGGACTCCGCAGGCCTATCAGGCTGTCCGGTCCCACTCCCGCCACTGCCTCCCGCCACTCGCCTGACACCCATCGGGCAGCCTGGACACCTCGTTGCCTATTTCCGCGGGCGTCGTCGCTGGGCGAGCGCGGTCAGGAGGCCCCTGTGTGCGGGCGCGAGGCCTAGGTTCGCGCGATGACGTAATGCACCGCCTTCGCACCGGGGACGCACGCGGTGCATCGGTAGCCGAGCGCCGGGAGGTCGAGGCCGGCTAGCAGGGGCTCCCCGGAGCCGAGCAGGATCGGCGATGTCGCCAAGTGCATTTCATCCACCAGGCTGGCCTGCAGATACTGGCGAAGGGTCGCAACACCGCCACCGAGGCGGATGTCCTGACCCCCTGCCGCAGCTTGCGCACGCTTGAGCGCTTCCTGGATCCCCTCGGTGACAAAGTGGAAGACCGTCCCGCCCTCCATTTCCAGCGGCGGCCGCGGGTGGTGCGTGAGAACGAACACGGGCGTGTGATAGGGCGGATTCGCACCCCACCAGCCGCGCCAGGATTCGTCGGGCCAAGGACCCCGGATCGGACCGAACATGTTGCGACCGAGGATCCACGCCCCGAGACCCGCCGCGCCCCGAGCCGCGAAGTCGTCGTCGGTGCCGCCGACGCCACCCTCGCCGCCGTCGTGCAGGCGCTTGAAGGTGCGAGTGTGGACCAGCCAGTCATGCAAATCTTCGCCCCCGACCCCGAGCGGATTCTCCCGCGACTGGCGCGGGCCTGCGCCGTAACCATCGAGGGAGATCGAGAAGCCCTGAACCAGCAGTCGTGCCATCGTGCCATCTCCTGAGGAAGAGCTAAAGCGCGGTGCAATCCAGAGTATATCGCGGGCGGGCGCGACCGGAACGGCTCCGGGAATCTCTGGAACGCCTCCGGGCGCGACGGAAACGGCCCCGGGAGCCTCCGGAACGCCTCCGGACGAGACGGGAACGGCTGTGGGCGCGTCCAAAACGCTTCCGGGCGTGACCGGAGCGCCTTCCGGAGCTTCAGAAATGCTTCCGGGCTTGACCAAAACGGCTCCGGGCACGACCGGAACGATTCTGGGCGTGTCCAGAACGGTTCCTGGTGCAGCCAGAACAACTTTTGGCACGCCCAAAACGGTTTCCGTCACCGCCAGACCGACTTCTGGCACGGCTCACCTTGCCCGCCAGCCATTACCGCCCTTCGGCGCGGGATCGAGCCAACAACTTCCTTAAATCACCCTCGGCCGGCCGGTGTGGCTGGTGCGCGCCTTCGACGGCAACCAGATTTCCAGCAATCTACTCCGGCTCGGGGCCTCGGTCGTGGGTGTAACAGCCACAGGTCTTCTCGCAATATTTGTGGTCCTTATGGACGTGGCAGGAGCAGCACAACGGCTCGCGGTAGCCCTCGCAACAGTCGGGAGTCTGGAGATTCTTGGGGTTCAGCCTGGCCACGCCTTGCAGACATCCGTCGAGGTTCATGGCAATGGGCTCCCGCAACTGGGCCGTGGCGGTGATCCCGCCGAGGCTACCGTTCATGGTAAGGCCGATCGGGCCCGCCAGATGCGCCGAGAATCCTCCTATGGACCCGTTGCTGTTGATCGTCGCGATCTGCAACCCGAAGATGACGACCGAGTTCGTCAGGTGAATCGGAATCGGCGGAACGATGAGCTGCGGGACATTGAGCCCGCCGGCCAGATCGAACGGAATCTTCAAGACGTCGATCTGCAAGGGTGGAATGTTGACGACCGCGTTCAAGTGCGGGTTCACGCAGAAATCGACGTCGGCTGTGATGTCCACTACCGGGCGCAGCAACGACGCCTCGATCTTCATGGCTGACCTCCCGTGTTCGACACCGCCGGCCCGCAGGTGACACTCACGATTCGTCCCGCCAGCTGTGCAATCCTCTCGATGGCCTCTTCCGCCGCGCTCAGCTCACTGACGAGCTGATGGACACTTGATGCGCGAATGATCCATCTCGCGCTGCCATTGGTGGCTAGGGGTATCTCGAGCGTGTGCCTGCTGGAATCGTCCTTCACGTCGGTCATTGGACCCTCCCGTATAGTTGTGTAATGAAACTATAGCGCGTGTAGTGGATACGCGCAACCGCGAATCATCGGGCCGACCTTCACCAAGTGGGTGGCACCTATCGGCGCCGTCAGGCGTCAGCTTGAGCAGCGGGGTTAGGCGACCCGCCATCTTGCGTTGCGGAGGGCTGGCCATGCTTGCCACGTGCCGAAGAGATAGAGAGAACCGATGACAAGCGACACCGTAGAGAACACAAGGTCCTTTGACGCGAGGAGTGGCGCGTTCGATAGGAACGCTAGGAGCTGAGGAGCGAGGAGCAGCCCCCGGAGTGTGTAGATGACGCCGATGACGATCAGCCCTGTGCGGAGAAGGGGCGGCCGTGGAGCGATTGCGGCGCCTGCGAGCGCGTAGAGAGCGAACACGGCGAAGAAGAGCGTGACGGTGGCCGTCAACAAAGCTGGGAAGGACGAGCGTGCCTCGGCCTGCCGTGCCATCTGCTCGCCGGCGCCGAAGTAGCGGTAGGCGGGGGCACCGACGAAGATGATGATGACATGAAGGAGAGCGATACCAGCGCTGAGCAGACCCGCCGCGAGGAGTGCTCTTCTTCCTGACACTGGCTGGATTCCCACTGTCGGTGACCGGGTCGCCTATGTATGAGCGATAGCACCCACCGCTCGACTGGCTGCCTTAGCGTCACCTATCGGTGGCCGGAAACGTCTGCCCACTGCTACTCGCATCGAGCTATCTCTCTCTGCACGTTTGACTTGCGGGCACTCTACCCTAGTTCAGGATCAGTGTCAACATTGGAGAGAGTGGCGTATAAACGGAACGGTCTGGGGGAATAGGCTCAGACGCTTACCCGGCACAGGAGCTAAACGCTTAGTGAAATCGCGATGCAGCAACTCGCGGCCTTCAGGGGGGCATCCTGGGCCATCTGAGAATAGGAGGCTTTCACGGCAGATCTAGGGGGGCACAGCAACGGAGCTGCCAGCGCGGCCGCTGCGCCTGCCAGCACGGCCGCTGCGCCTGGCAGCGCAGGCGCTGTGTCTGGCAGCGCAGCCGTTGCGCATGGCAGCGCAGCTGCTGTGCCTGGCAGCGCAAGTGTCAAGTCAAGGAGCGCAGCGATTGGGGCGCAACCCGGCGCGACATCTGGCGAAGTAGGCTCGACAGCGGTCGAACCGTGCTCCGGCGCCGCTCGGTGGGCCATTATATATAGGTCAAGCTCTCGAAACCTACCCCGGGCGGCGCCCCTGGCCCCCCGCAGACCTTCCCCGGTGCGATAGAGTAGTCCAGGGCCCACTACGGGCCTCCACCCGGAGAGGGCCAGCCCCTCCCCAACACCGGATTCAAACTACCCGGCGAGCCACGGACCCCCTCCGGCGGCGCGCCAGCGTCACTAGGAAGCGGGAGATTCGGATGGGCGAAAAAGAGTTCGACCTCGTGGTGATCGGCAGCGGCCCCGGCGGCTATGTGGCGGGTATCCGCGCCGGCCAGCTGGGCTTGAAGGTGGCGGTGGTCGAGAAGGACCCCAAGTATGGCGGCACCTGCCTGCACCGCGGCTGCATCCCGACCAAGGCGCTCCTCCATACGGCGGAGGTGTTCGACGAGATCAAGGACGCCGACGACCTGGGGATCACGGTCGCGGCCCCGGCCCTGGACATCGCCAAGGTGCATGCCCGGAAGCGCAAAGTGGTGGATCGGAACGCCCGCGGCATCGAGGGGCTGTTCAAGAAGTACGGCACGACCGGCCTCCACGGCCGCGGCCGGCTGGTCGGGGCGCATGAGGTGGAGGTGGAAGGGCCGGAAGGGAAGACCGTCTACTCGGCGAAGCACGTCCTCGTCGCCACCGGCTCGGTGCCGCGCGACATCCCCATCGCCAAGGCGGACGGCGAGCGGATCTTGAACTCCGACCACATCCTGGAGCTCGAACGGGTGCCGGCCACTCTGGCCGTTCTGGGCGCCGGGGCCGTGGGCACCGAGTTCGCCTCGATCTTCGCCTCCTTCGGCACCAAGGTGACCCTCATCGAGATGCTGCCGCGGGTGCTGCCGATCGAGGACGAGGAGGTCTCGGCCGAGCTCGAAAAGCACCTCAAGCGGCGCGGCATCAAGGTGATGACCGGCACCAAGCTCACCGGGGTCGACCGCACCGAGACGGGCGTTCTCATCCACCTGGATGGCAGTACCGGCCCGGTGGACGTCGAGGCCGAGCTCCTGCTCTCCGCCGTCGGCCGGCGCCCGGTGACCGAGGCGATCGGATTGGAAGAGCTGGGAGTGCAGCTCGATCGCGGCTACGTCCAGGTCAACCCGCTGATGCAGACCGCCGTGCCGCACATCTACGCCATCGGCGACGTCGTCAACACCCCCTGGCTGGCGCACGTCGCCTCGGCCGAGGGCATCCTCGCCGTCGAGCACATGGCCGGGCAGGCGGCCAAGCCGCTCAACTACGATCTGATCCCCTCCTGCACCTACTGCGACCCCGAGGTGGGGAGCGTCGGCCTGTCGGAGGCCAAGGCGCGCGAGCGCGGCTACGACGTGCAGGTCGGCAAGTTCCCCTTCGGCGCCTCCGGGAAGGCGGCGATCCTGGGGAAGTCGACCGGCTTCGTCAAGGTGGTGCGGGAGACGAAGTACGACGAGCTCCTGGGCGTCCACATCATCGGCCCGCACGCCACCGACCTGGTCGCCGAGGCCTGCGTGGCGCTCTCGGTCGAGTCGACCACCGAGCAGCTCTTCCGCACCGTGCACGCCCATCCGACCCTCGCCGAGGCGGTCATGGAGGCGGCGCACGCGGCGTGGGGCCATGCCATCCATTTCTAGGGCTGGAGTTTTTAACTTGAGGGATACCGAATGGCCAAGCTGAGCAAGAACTGGGGTCCTCTGCACCCCGCACCGCCGCCCCCCGAATCCGAGCGGCTGGCGAAGACGTCGCTCGACCGCGCGGCGCAGCTGGCGCTCTATCGCTACATGCAGCTCACCCGGATGGTCGAGGACCGCCTGGGGAACCTCTATCGCCAGAACCAGGTGGTGGGCGGCCTCTACTCCTCGCGCGGCCAGGAGGCCTGCGCGGTGGGGAGCGCCTATGCGCTCAGCCCCCAGGACTACGTGGGGCCGCTCATCCGCAACCTGGGGACGATGATGGTGCGCGGCATCCTGCCGAGCGAGTTCATGATGCAGTACATGGCGCGCGGCGGCAGCCCGACCGGCGGCAAGGACGCCAACACCCACTTCGGCGACCTGTCGCGCGGCGTGGTGGCCCCCATCTCGATGCTCGGGGCGCTGATCCCGGTGATGGCCGGAGTGGCCCTGGGCGCCCGCATGCAGGGCAGGGACTCGGTCGCCCTGACCTACATCGGCGACGGCGGCACCTCGACCGGCGACTTCCACGAGGGATTGAACCTCGCCGCCGTCCTCTCCCTCCCCCTGGTCCTGATCGTCGAGAACAACGGCTACGCCTACTCGACCCCCACCTCCCGCCAGATGCGCATCCAGGACATCGCCATCCGCGCCGCCGGCTACGGCATCCCGGGGGAGATCGTGGACGGCAACGACGTTCTGGCGGTCTACGAGGCGACCCGGCGGGCGGTCGAGCGGGCGCGGGGGGGCGCCGGGCCGTCGCTCCTCGAAGCCAAGACCTTCCGCATGAAGGGGCACGCCGAGCACGACGACGCGGGCTACGTGCCGCGCGAGCTGTTCGAAGAATGGCGCAAGAAGGACCCCATCGACCGCTTCGAACGCCACCTCCTGGGCGGCGCTCTCGCCACCCGGGAGGAGCTCGACGCCATCGTCCGCAGCCTCGACGCCATGCTGAACGAGGAGGTCGACCGCGCTCTCGCCTCGCCGCTGCCGCCGCCCGAGCGGGCGTTCGAGGGGGTGTACGCGTGAGCGCCGTCACCTATCTCGAAGCCATCCGCCAGGCGCTGTGGGAGGAGATGGAGCGCGACGAGCGGGTCTTTCTCTTAGGCGAGGACGTGGGGCACTACGGCGGCGCCTTCCGGGTGACCGCCGGGATGCTCGACCGCTTCGGGCCGCAGCGCATCATCGACACCCCGATCAGCGAGTCGGCGATCGTGGGCGCGGCGATCGGCGCCTCGCTCCTCGGGATGCGGCCGGTGGTCGAGATGCAGTTCATCGACTTCATCGCCAACGCCTGGAACCAGATCGTCAACTTCGCCGGCCCCCACCACTACCGGCTGGGGCAGGCGGTGCCGATCGTCATCCGGGGCCCTTCGGGCGGCAACGTTCACGGCTCGGTCTTCCACAGCCAGAACCCGGAAGGGTACTTCCAGCACACCCCGGGCCTGAAGATCGTCGCCCCGGCCACGGCGGCCGACGCCAAGGGCCTCCTGACCGCCGCCATCCGCGATCCCAACCCGGTGCTCTATTTCGAGCACAAATACCTCTACCGGCGGATCAAGGAAGAGCTGCCGGCGGGGGACTACGTGGTGCCGATCGGCCAGGCCCGCCTGGCACGGGAGGGGCGCGACCTGTCGGTCATCACCTGGGGTGCTATGCTCCACGTGGCGCTCGAGGCCGCCTCACGGCTCGAAGCCGACGGGATCAGCCTGGAAGTCCTCGACCTGCGCACCTTGAAGCCGCTGGACCAGGAGGCGATCCTCGCCACGGTCAAGAAGACCAGCCGGGTGATCGTCCTCTCCGAGGAGGCGCAGACCGGGTCGGTCGCCGGCGAGGTCGCGGCGCGGATCGCGGAGCACGCCTTCCCCTGGCTGGACGGGCCGGTCCAACGGCTCTGCTGTCCGGACACCCCGGTCCCCTTCAGCCCGCCGCTCGAGGAGGCCTATCTGCCCAACGTGGACAAGCTCCTGGCCAAAGTGCGGGAGCTGGCGAGCTATTAGCTGGTAAAGAACGAGACGACACACCTAAAGAGACTGGTAGAGACGGGAGAGGACGGAGATATGGCAAGCGATGTCGTGATGCCCCAGATGGGGGAGTCGATCGCCGAGGGAACGATCACCAAGTGGCTGGTCAAGGTGGGCGACAAGGTGGAGCGCGACCAGCCGCTGTTCGAAATCTCGACCGACAAGGTCGACGCCGAGATCCCCAGCCCGAGCGCCGGGACCCTGCTGGAGGTCCTCCACAAGGAGGGGGAGACGGTGCCGGTCAACCAGATCGTGGCGCGGATCGGGGAGGCGGGCGAGAGCGCCGGCGCTCCGGCCGCCGCCCCTGAAACCGAGGTGAAGCGCGAGGAGGAGGTCCGCGAGGGCGGCGAGGCCCCGGCGCCGAAGCCGGTGGAGGCGCCCGCCCCGGCCGCCCCAACCGCCGCGCCGAGCCCGGCAGCCCCGGCGGACGCGGCAGGTCCCGCCGACACCGAGAAGCAGGACGTGCGGCGGGACGCCGGCCAGACGAGCCTCGCCGTCGAGTCCGACGAGGAGGCGGGCGACGCCCTCCTGTCCGACCGGGTGCGCCGCTTCTCCAGCCCGCTGGTGCGGAGCATCGCGTCCAAGGAGGGGGTGAACCTGGAGGAGGTGAAGGGGACCGGCGCCTACGGCCGGGTGACCAAGCAGGACATCCTGTCCCACCTGGACCAGCGCTCGTCGCAGCCCGCCGCGGCGGCATTGGCGGCTCCGGCGCCCAAAGCAGCTCCGGCTCCGGCGCCCACCCCGGCTCCTGCGGCCGCAGCAGCGGTTCCTGCGCAGCGCCCGACCGGCGGCTTCTCCGTCCCCGCCTATGCCGAGGGGGACAACGTCGAGATCGAGCCGATGTCGAAGATCCGCCAGATCACGGCGGCGCACATGGTCTACTCGAAGGCTACCTCGGCGCACGTCACGACCGTCTTCCACGTCGACCTCTCGAAGGTGGCGCGGGTGCGGGCGCGGGCCAAGGACGGCTTCCTCGCCAAGGAGGGGACGAAGCTCACCTTCATGCCCTTCATCTTCCGGGCGGTGGTCAACGGCCTCAAGGCCTACAAGAAGATCAACGCCTCGATCGACGGCACCAACATCGTCTACAAGAAGGACATCAACCTGGGGATGGCGGTGGACCTCGGGCACGGGCTCATCGTGCCGGTCATCAAGCACGCCGACCAGCTCTCCCTGGTAGGTCTCGCGAAGACCGCCAATGACCTCGCCGACCGGGCGCGCAACAAGAAGCTCAAGCCCGACGAGGCGCAGGGCGGCACCTTCACGATCACCAACCCCGGGGTCTTCGGCAGCCTCTGGGGAACGCCGGTGATCAACCAGCCGCAGGTCGCCATCCTGGGCGTCGGCGCGGTCGAGAAGCGCCCCATCGTCGTCCCCGACGCCGACGGCAACGACTCGATCGCGATCAAGACCATGTGCTACCTGGCGATCACCTACGACCACCGCCTGGTCGACGGCGCCGACGCCGACCGCTTCATGATCGAGGTCAAGAAGACGCTGGAGACCGATCCCTGGACGGAGCTCGAAGCGTACGCGTAGCGAGAGGGGTGCCACGAGGAGGACGGAGATGACGATCGACTATTCGCGCTACATCGTGCAGGACCCGAAGATTTGTGGCGGAGAGCCGGTCGTTCTCTCGACGCGGGTCCCCGTGCGCACCGTGCTCGCGAGCCTCGCGGAAGGGGCCACGGTGGCTGAGATCCTGGAGGATTTCCCGTCGCTGAGCGAGGACGGCGTGAGAGCGGTCATCGCTTTCGCGGCGGTATCCGTGGCCTGCCGGGAGTAGAGACGCCCAGCCGCTACCACAGGCTCTTCCTTGACCCGAACGCCAGGGCGTCTCCAACGCTGGCAGGACCCAGACGTTCCTGGCCTGCGGAGACGCCCTGGCGGCGGTGGTTCCGGGAAGGTTCGCGGTAACGGCTGGGCGTCTCTACGAAGATCCTGTTATGCGGCCGAGGTGCTGGCTTTGGCCCGCGCGATACTCTGCGAGTGCTTCGTTCGCCAGGCGATCCAGGGCGTCGGTCGACCGAGAGAAAGCCTCTTCCCAGCGACGTTCGGACTCCAACTCTTCGAGGAGCCAGTTCGCCAGAGCGTCCTGTTCCGGTTCCGGGAGCTTTTGAGCTTCGGCGAAGGCTTTCCTCAGGAGCTGAGTCATTCCGCATCCCCCGCGGTCCTATATAGTCCAAGGCTACCATGCCCCTCCAAACCCCCCTGACCACCCAGCTCGGGATCGAGGTCCCGCTGATCTGCGGCGCCATGTACCCGTGCAGCAACCCGGAGCTGGTGGCGGCGGTTTCCGCGGCGGGAGGGATCGGGATCGTGCAGCCGATCTCGCTCGTCTATGTGCATGGCCACCCCTTTTGCGCCGGGCTCCAGTTGATCAAGAGCCTCACCGCAAAGCCGGTGGGCATGAACGTGATCGTCGAGAAGTCGTCCAAGGTCTACCGCGAGCGCATGGATCGTTACGTGGACGAGGCGCTGGAAGAGGGGGTCCGCTTTTTCGTCACCTCACTCGGCAACCCGCGCTGGGTGGCCGAGCGCGCTCATGCGGTGGGCGGCCGGGTCTATCACGACTGCACCTCCCGGAAGTGGGCCGAGAAAGGGCTCGAAGCCGGGGTCGACGGCCTGATCGCGGTCAACCGCCGGGCCGGCGGACACGCCGGGGACAAGGGCGCCGAGGAGCTTTACGCCGAGCTGGCGGATCTCGGGGTCCCCGTGGTCTGCGCCGGCGGGGTCGGCGACGAGGCGGCCTTCGTCGCAGCTCTTCGGATGGGCTACGCCGGGGTGCAGATGGGGACCCGCTTCATCGCCACGACCGAGTGTACCGCCCACGCCGACTACAAGCAGGCGATCCTCGACGCCGACGAGGACGACGTGGTCCTGACCGAGCGGATTACCGGCGTGCCGGTCGCCGTGCTCCGCACCCCCTACATCGAGCAGACGGGCACCAAGGCAGGCCCCCTGGCTCGCCTCCTCCTGCGCGGCCGCAAGACCAAGCACTGGATGCGGTCGATCTACGCCCTCCAGGCGCTCTGGAAGCTCAAACGCTCGTCCCGGCGCTCCTTCTCCTACAAGGATTATCTGCAAGCCGGCAAGAGCGTCGCGGGGATCGCGGAGATCCTGCCCGCGGGTGAGGTGGTCCGGCGCTTCGCCCGGGCCGCCGAGGCGGCGGAGACGGCCGCGGCCGTACGGGCCTGAGCCGCCTTCTTACGGCCGCCTGCCGTCCTCCAGCCGTTCGGATTCCAGGCGGAGGGCGGCGAGGAGCTGCTGGGCGGCGATGTAGAGCGGCCGAAGGGGGTGCTGGCTGGTGGCGGGGTCGGATTCCAGCTCGCGCCGGGCGAGCTCGCGGGTGTGGGGGCCGCCGGGGGTGAGGAGCGTGAAGCGGATCTGGCCGTTCCCCGGCAGCTTGCGGTCCTCGCCGGCCGGAATTTCGGCGAGGAGCGGCTGCGCCGCCGTCACCAGGCTGCGGCCGGTGACCACCGTGCGGGCCAGGAGCCGGGCGCCGAGCAGGGAGTAGCCGCTGCTCGCAGCGAGCACCGGGTCGCCGTCCGGGTAGCTCGCCACGGTGAGAATGGCGTGCTCGCCCTCGACCTCGTAATCGAATTCGACCACCACCCCCAGGACCTGCCCGGCCGCGGGGCCGTCCGGAGTCTCCCCGAGGTCGCGCAACCCCTTCCAGGCCCGCAAGGCCCGCCGTGAATCGAGCCGGGGCAGGGCGAGGACCTGGTGCAGGATCTCCCGTGCCCCCACGGCGTCGCCGGCCTGGCGGCGCGCCGTGGCCTGGGCGAAGAACGGCTCGGCTTTGGCGGCGGCGCCGATCAGCCGGGCCGGCTTGGCTCCCTCCCCCGGAGGGACGGCCGAGGCCTCGTCCGCCTCGCCGTGGAGGACGTCGAGGAGACGGAAGAAGGCAGGGTCGGCCCCCGGGGTGGCGGCGTGCAGGGCCGCGGCGGTCAGGGCGAGGGCGAGCGGGAGCAACAGGCAGGAAGGTTTGAACATAGGTTCGACTCCGGAAAGCGGCGCCATCCTATCATCCGGCTCCGGCACTACAATGGCGGCATGGCCGCCTCGACCCTCGCCGTCCGCCCCGCCCTCTGGTCCTTCCTCGGCCGTGTCCCCTACCCTGAAGGGGAGGCCCTGCAGCGGGCGGCCCGGGAGGCGATCCGGCGGGGAGAGGGGCCGGACCGCTTCTTCCTCCTCGAGCACCCCAACGTCTATACCCTGGGGAGGAACGCCACCCCGGCGGACGTCCTGGCGAGCCCGGCCTGGCTCTCGGCGCGCGGGTTCGAGGTGGTCGAATGCGACCGCGGCGGCCAGGTCACCTATCACGGGCCGGGGCAACTCGTGGGCTATCCGGTGATCAACCTCTCGCCCGACCGGCGGGACATAAGGCGCTATGTCCACGACCTCCAGGAGGTGCTGCTCCGCACCCTCGCCGACTATGGCGTGACGGGCGAGCGGCGGGAGGGGCAGGAGTACATCGGGATCTGGGTGGAGGGGGCGAAGATCGCCTCGATCGGTGTCCATCTCTCGCGCTGGATCACCACCCACGGCTTCGCCCTCAACGTGACGACCGACCTGGGGCTCTTCGCCGGCATCATCCCCTGCGGCCTTTCCCAGGTGCGGATGACCTCGCTCGCCGCGCTGACCGGCAGGACCCCGCCGCTCGCCGAGGTGGCGGCCCGAGCCGCGGCCCACTTCGGGGCGGTCTTCGAGCGCGAGATGGTGGCCTCCGGGGTCGCCGAAACCCTGGTGCCGGCCGGACGATTGGGGTGATTCCAGCGTGAAGGCCTCCATCGGCTTGAACGCGGTGATCGTCGCTGTCACCCGCGAGGTGCCGCGGATCCTGACCGTGCTGCGGCGCACCGGGTCCGTCGTCGAGGAGGCGCTTCCCTTCGGTCCGCTCGATCCGGAGACCGACCGCACCCTTGACCGCGGCCTGCGCCGCTGGGTACGCGAGCAGACCGGCCTGGAGGTCGGCTACGTCGAACAGCTTTACACCTTCGGCGACCGCTTCCGTGATCCGCGCGAGGCCCATGGCGGACCACGGGTCGTCTCGGTCGCCTACCTGGCGCTGGTCCACGAGCGCGAGGTCTCGGGGGAGGGACAGGCGCGCTGGCGGGGTGGGTACGAGTTCTTTCCCTGGGAGGACTGGCGAGAGGGGCGCGCGGCGGTGATCGACGAGCGGATCGCGCCGGCCCTGGAGCGCTGGGTGGCGAGCGCCCCCGATCCGGTGATCCGGCGGGAGCGACGGCAGCGGGCCGACATCGTCTTCGGCCTCGGCGGCACCCATTGGGACGGTGAGCGGGTGCTCGAACGCTACGAGCTGCTCTACGAGGCCAATCTGCTCCCCGAGGCCGCCCGCGACCGCGCCGCCCTGGACGGCCACGAGGCCCCGTCGGTTCCGGCGACCCCGACGGAAGAGGCGCTCCTCGCCGGCCGCCCCATGGCCCTGGACCATCGCCGCATCCTGGCGACCGCCCTGGGCCGCCTGCGCGGCAAGCTCAAGTACCGCCCGGTCGTCTTCGAGCTCCTGCCGCCGACCTTCACCCTCCTCCAGCTCCAGCGGGTGGTCGAGGCGCTCGCCGGCGTCCGCCTCCACAAGCAGAACTTCCGCCGCCTGGTCGAGACCGGCGGCCTGGTCGAGGGCACCGGCCAGCAGCACGCCGAGACGGGTGGCCGGCCGGCGGAGCTGTTCGTGTTCCGGCGCGAGGTGCTGCGGGAACGGCCGGCGCCGGGAGTGGGGCTGCCGGGGGTGCGGCGGTAGGATGGATTCCTCCCGCGTGACTCAGGAGTCGGAGCCCATCTCCTTCCGCGTGATCCGCACCAGGAACCGCAGAGCTTCGTTCACAGCCTGGGTATCCGGAAACGCCTCGGCCACGTCGGGTGCCAGCTGGACGGTTACCTCGCCGCGCTGCTTGCGCCCAGGGCCACGGGCCACGAGGCGTAGAGCGTGGAAGTCGTACTCGGGGCGGAGGTCGTCTTCGGGCTCTGGGTTAGAGGTCTTCTTCATAGTTCTTCCGCTCCCTTCGGGTTGCCTCGCGGGCGCTGATCAACCGAACGGCACCGCCGCGCTCAGTATACGCGACCACCAGGAGGCGACCCTGAAGCGACTGCCCCAGCATGATGTAGCGGGCCTCCTCCGTCGTCCGCGCCGCTGTCGCCGTAACCCTGCTCGTCACCCTCGCCGGCCCGGCTCGGGCTCACGACCCCAGCTGGTAGTGGGCATCAAAGCCGATCGACGTCCGGTCGACCCCCTCGGGGAAGAGCGCGAAGTTGACTGTGATGCGCGAGCTCTTGGGCAGGGATTGGGGATCGGAGAGATTGAAGAAAATCGTGAAGTGCAGCGTCGCCTCTCCCTCCTGGCCCTCGAGGGGGAAGGAGAAGGGGGTGGCGAAGACCGGCAGCCCGGTCGGCAGCCCGTTTCCGGGATAGGCGAGCACACCGATCTTCCCGCTGGTCTTGCTGGCAAAGCTGTAATGGACCCGGGCCGTGACTTCGGCGTTGCTCCCGTACGGCAGGACCGTTCCCTCGGCCGGGGTGAGGCTGACCAGCGAGATCGCATCCAGCCGCACCGGCTCCGAGGGAGACGAGCCGTGACCGTGACCACAGCCGAGCGCCATGAGACTGAGCACCGCTACCGCTGAGACGAGGCTTCTTGCCGGCATGGGCACACCTCCGTTGGGATAAGTGCACTTAGTATATATCGTGATGAACGAGATCCACACCCTCGATCTCGCAGCCTACCTGAGCTAGCAGCCGCCGATGACCTTGCAGGTCGCCTCGCGGATCGGCTCGATGAAGCCGGACTCCTGGCCCTTCAGCACGGACGCCGTGATCTCGGGCGGCGCCGTCAAGGGGATGCCGGAGTTGTAGGGAGGGTGGGGCGCATACTGGTTCGCGAGCTGGGTGCTCTGGCAGACGGTCGGACCGGCGATCCGCTTCACCAGCTCGAGCGCGAGGTCGATCGACGAGGAGACCCCGCCGCCGCTGAAGCGCCGGTTGCGGGGACCCTTGTCGCTGATCACCCAGCGGGGGTACCCGTCGGGGACTTCGATCCGCGGGAAGAGCTTGAGGTTCGACAGCTGGCTCCAATAGGTCGTGGCCGGGTGCCCGTCGAAGAGACCGGCGGCGGCGAGCAGGAAGGCGCCCGTGCAGACCGAGCCGGCCCAGTCCGCGCGGCTGCCGACCCGGCGCACGAAGTCGACGTAGACCGGGTCCTGCATCACCTGGGCGACCGCGGGCCCGCCGCCGGGTACGAAGAGGATGTCGTAGTCCCCGGCCTTCTCGAAGGTCACCTTGGGGCAGACCTGGACCTTCTCGGTCGTCGTGATCGGGGCGAGGGTGGGCGCCAGCCAGTCCACCTGCCAGCCGGGGCCGAAGGCGAAGATCTGGGTCGCGCCGGCGAAGTCGAGGAGCGTGCACTGCTCGTAGAGCGGCATGCCGACTTTCAGGAATGCTGCCATGGTCGTTTTTCCCTCCTGGAATGTCGAGGTTTCAGGAAAGGTAAAGCGTAGCACGGCGCCGCACCCTCCTCCCCCTGCGCACCCCGGAAGCAATCCCGCCGGTTTCCTGTTCTATCCATATGGAACGAGGGCGTCGGCGTGGTGACGAAGTCGCGACACCTTGACAGCCCAAATGCTCATTCGTAGTATAAGGGTGTAGGTCGGCTCCGGCCGGCCGTTTTTTGCGGCCCTAATATACTCATGTTGAGCATAATAGAGGAGGAAGGGATGAACTCGAACCTGGTGACCGACACCCTCCGCTATACCCCAGAAGTGGCCCTCGCTACCGCTCCCCTCTACTCCCGGGTGCGGACGGTGATCCCGGAGATCGAATGGGCGGTCCACGCTCCGTACGTGGCCGCGATCGAGGAGTGGAAGCGGCGGAGGAACGCCGTCATCCTCGCCCACAACTACCAGGCGCCGGAGATCTTCCACGGCGTGGCCGACGTCGTCGGCGACTCGCTCGCCCTGGCGCAGGAGGGAGCGAAGACCGACGCCGACGTCATCGTCCTCGCCGGGGTCCACTTCATGGCCGAGACGGCGAAGATCCTCTCGCCGGGAAAGACGGTCCTGATCCCCGACCTACTGGCCGGCTGCTCGCTCGCCGCCTCGATCACCGCGGAGGACATCCGCCTCCTGCGCGCCCGCTACCCCGGCGTCCCGGTCGTCACCTACGTCAACACCTCGGCGGCGGTCAAGGCCGAGTCGGACGTCTGCTGCACCTCGGCCAACGCGGTGGCGATCGTCGAATCGCTCGGGGTGCCGCGGGTGATCTTCCTCCCCGACGAGTACCTCGGCAGCTACGTGGCCTCGCAGACCGCGGTCGAGATCATCCTCTGGCGCGGGCACTGCGAGGTGCACGAGCGCTTCACCGGGAGCGAGCTGCGCGCCTTCCGGGTGGGGCATCCCGACATCGAGATCCTCGCTCACCCCGAATGCCCGCCCGACGTCCTCGCCGAGGCCGATTTCGTCGGCTCGACGGCGGCCATGGTCCGCCACGTCGGCGAATCGCAGCCGCGCCGGGTGGTGCTGGTGACCGAGTGCTCGATGAGCGACAACGTGGCAGCCGAGCATCCGAACGTCGAGATCCTCCGGCCGTGTAATTTTTGCCCACACATGCGGCGGATCACCCTGCCCAAGATCCTGCGCTCGCTCGAAACCCTGGAGCACCGGGTGGAGGTCGAGCCGGAGGTGGGGGAGCGGGCCCGCCGGGCGGTCGAGCGGATGCTGGCGGTGGGACGGCGGGAGGGGAAATGAGCCACCACTCGGATTCTACGGGCTTTGCCTCGGTCCACCGCTTCGATGCCATCATCGTCGGCACCGGGGTGGCTGGCCTCGCCGCGGCCGCGGCCCTGGCACCTCGCCGGGTGGCGCTCCTCACCAAAACCCGTTTCGGCTCTGGCGGCTCTTCCAGCTGGGCACAGGGGGGGATCGCCGCCGCCGTGGGGTCCGACGACGCCCCGGCCCTCCACGCGGCCGACACCCTGGCGGCCGGCGCCGGCCTGAACGATCCGGAGGTGGTGGCGCTCCTCACCGAGGAGGGACCGCGGCGGATCGCCCGTCTCCTGGACCTGGGCGCCCACTTCGATCGCTCCCCGGATGGGCGCCTGTCGCTCGGCCGGGAGGCGGCGCACGGAAGGCGGCGCATCCTCCACGCCGGGGGCGACGCCACCGGCACCGAGCTGGTTCGCACCCTTGCCGAGGCGGTGCGCCGGGAGCCCGCGGTCGAGATCTTCGAGATGACCTTCGCGGTCGATCTCCTGCGCGAGGACACCGAGGATGGGGGAGTGACCGGCCTGGTGGCCCTGGGACCCGAGGGCCGCCAGCTTTTCCTCGCTCCGGCGGTGGTCCTCGCCACCGGGGGCCTCGGGCGGCTCTATCTCCACACCACCAACCCTCCCGAGGCGACCGGCGACGGCCTGGCCATGGCGGCGCGGGCGGGAGCAGAGCTCACGGACGTCGAATTCGTCCAGTTCCACCCCACGGCGCTCGCCGCCGGCACGATCGGCGGCGACCCGATGCCGCTCCTGACCGAGGCTCTCCGCGGCGAGGGGGCGGTCCTCCTCGACGGGCAGGGGAGGCGCTTCATGCCCGGCGAGCACCCGGACGCCGAGCTGGCGCCGCGCGACGTGGTGGCGCGGGCCATCTGGCGGCGCCTGATGGCGGGGGACCGGGTCCGCCTCGACGCCACCCGGGCGGTGGGGGAGTCGTTCCCGACGCGTTTCCCGACTGTCTTCCGGCTCTGCCGGGAGGCCGGCTTCGACCCGCGGGTCGAGCCCATCCCGGTCTCGCCCGCGGCCCACTACCACATGGGGGGGATCGCGGTGGACGACCACGGCCGCACCACGCTCCCCGGCCTCTGGGCCTGCGGCGAGGCGGCGGCGACCGGAGCGCACGGGGCGAACCGGCTGGCCAGCAACTCGCTCCTGGAGGCCCTGGTGTTCGGCGGCCGGGTGGCCGAGGACCTGGTCGGCAGGGTTCTACGGCCCCGTCGGCCGGCGCGCCTTCCCGTTTTTCCGGGAGAAGACGCGTTGGCAGAAAGCCCTACCGTCCAGGCGGCGCTCGCCACGGCGGTGCGCACCCTGATGTGGGAGAAGGTGGGGGTGGTGCGCGACGGCCAGGGGCTCACCCAGGCGGTGGCCGAGCTCGACCGGCTGGCTGAGATTCACCCCAACACCTCCGGCGAGACCCGCAACCTCCTCTGGGCCGGCCGCCTGGTGGCCGCGGCGGCTCTCGCCCGGCGGGAGAGCCGGGGCGGCCACTACCGGTCGGATTCTCCCGAGGCCGATCCGGCCTGGCAGCGGCACCTGATCCTCTCTGTCCCCTCCGGCATGCCGGACGGGACGATCCGGATCGCCTCGCGTCCCCTGCCGTCCGCCGCATCCCCCCTGGCCCTGGCGGGTACCGGTCGATGAGCGGTGTGCGTCTGCCGCCGCTCTATCCTCTCCTCTACGAGCCGCTCCTCCGCCAGGCCCTGGCCGAGGACCTCGGCCGGGCGGGCGATCTGACGAGCGATGCCATCCTGCCCGACGACCTCATGGCCGAGGCCCGGATCGTCGCCCGCGCCCCAGGCCGGGTGGCGGGGCTCGCCGCCGCCACCGCCGCCTTCCGGCTCCTCGATTCTCGCCTCGCGGTCGAGCTGGCGACCGCCGACGGCGCCGACGCCGCGGCCGGAGCCGCGCTCGCCACGGTGACCGGCCCGGCCCGCTCGCTCCTCTCCGCCGAGCGGACGGCGCTCAACCTGCTCGGTCGCCTGTGTGGCATCGCCACCGTCACCCGAGACCTGGTGGCCGCGGTGGCCCCTTACGGGGCGAAGATCGTCTGCACCCGGAAGACCACCCCGGGCCTGCGAACCCTGGAGAAGTACGCGGTGCGGGCGGGCGGCGGCAGCAATCACCGCTTCGGATTGGACGACGCGGTGCTGATCAAGGACAACCACCGGGCGCTGGCCGGAGGCTTGCGGATCGCGGTTGAGCGCGCCCGAGCCGGGGTCGGGCACATGGTGAAGATCGAGGTCGAGGTCGACACGCTAGAGGAGCTGCAGGAGGCCCTGGCGCTCGGGGTCGACGCGGTCCTCCTCGACAACATGTCGGTCGAGACTCTGAAGCGCGCGGTGGCCCTGGCCAAGGGCAAGGCAATCACCGAGGCCTCCGGCGGCATCACGCCGAAGACCGCACCGGAGATCGCGGCGACCGGGGTGGATCTCCTCTCGGTGGGGTGGATCACCCACAGCGCGCCGGCGCTGGATGTGGCGCTGGACGTCGGGTGAGAGGTTGTGAAAAACGCACGCGGAGATTCCCGGTAGAGACGCCCCAGGCGCTATCGAAATCCTTGCCGTTACCCCGCCGTCGGGGCGTCTCCAACGCTGCCGAGATCTCAGGCGTTTCCGGCCTGCGGAGACGCCCCGACGGCGGTGGTTCCGGGAAGGTCCCGGACGGCGGCTGGGGACGTCTCTACGAAGGCCCGTGAGGTAGGGAGGTGAAAGGCCCCTTGTGGCTTACGGCCGTGCGACGTAGATCGTCTTCCGCTTCTTGAAGGTTCCGTCTTTGAACACATAGACGCTCTGCACGAACCGTCCGCTCCCGACGGGCCCAACCAGGTGCACCAGCTTGGCGTCCGGATCGCCGAAACCGGAGGGTACGAAGCGGAGGAATCCCTGGCGTTCCTTCACCGCCCCCCGGGCGTCCACCGCATAGAAGTAGCTCTCCCCCTGCCAGATCTGGCGCAGACCGGCCGCCGTCATGCGGTAGACGTGATAGTTCCACTTCGCCAGCCCCGTCCCCACTCCATCCTTCTGATCGGTGACGAGCTCCGTCGTCCCATCCTCGTCCACGTCCATCAGCTGCAGGGATTGGATCTCCCAGGTCCGCCAGGAGCCGGCCAACCGGCCTGCCGCGTCGAAGACGATGATTCCTCCCCCCAGCTGGCACGACACGACCACGGCGCGCCAGCGCGTGCCGAGAGCGATCTCCTGGGCCCAGTGGAATCCGCGGAGGCTGATCGGCCCGAGCGTGGCCTCTTTGTCGAGCCTCGGCGCCTCCGCCAAACGCGCGCGAATCTCCGCGAGCGTCGGAGCGCTCGTCGGCGCTTCGTCCTCGGCCGGTGCACGCTCCGGCTCCCACGTCGCAGGCCCGGGCGAGGTCGCCTTGGTCAGCGCCAGGAGCAGCAGGAGAGGAACCGCGCTCAGCATGGAAGAATCATACGCATGTGGAGCCGGCTGAACTCGCCCTGGAGACACAAGAGCCCCGCGTCGAGACACTACAGCGGCCGATTGAGACACCAAACTCCCGGCTGGAGACGCTACGGAAGGCGTTTGAGACACAAGATTCCCGCGTAGAGACACTACGGAACGTCGTAGAGACACTATCGGTCGGGCTTGAGACACTAGCGAGAGTCGTGGAGACACAAGAAACTCGGCTTGAGACACTAGCGTGAGATTTCTAGTGTCTCAAGATCTGCCGGTAGTGTCTCAAGCGGATTTCTTTGTGTCTCCACGCCCTTCGTTTGTGTCCCAACGAGGAAGGTTTGTGTCTCAAGACCGTTTCGTAGTGTCTCAACGGCCTCTCGTAGTGTCTCCACGCGGTGCGCTAGTGTCTACAGGACTCGCCGTAGTGTCTCCAGCCGGGTGTTTTGTGTCCCAACGGCCTGTCCTAGTGTCTCCAAGTTCGGTTTCTGTGTCTCCTCGGCCCTTCGTAGCGTCCAGAAACCTCTCCCGCGGGCCTGGGTCCCCGGCCGTTGTGTCTCCACCGCTGTCGACAAGGTCCAAGCAACCAAGACAAGGCTCGGCGCGGGACGGCAACACACAGCGAAAGCCGACGAACCCGCCCCGGAGCGAGGCCCCGCCCCTGTGGCGGCAGGCCGCAGCCAGGATCCAGGCAACGCTGCTCCACGAGCCGCCGCGCAGACAACGAAGAGCGGAGCCGCCTTGGGTACCGACCGGGTTCTTTTTCGCGCGCTCGCGCCTCTGGTACGCTTTCTCGTCCCAGACGTCCACGCACCACTCCCAGACGTTGCCCGCCTGATCGAGCGTGCCGAAAGGACCGGCGCCGCGTGGGAAGGCGCCAACGGGAGTCGGACCACCTTCCCGACCGCCGAAGTTCGCGTGCTCAGCGGTGGGCTCGTCGTTTCCCCAGGGATAGCGGCGGCCGTCGGTGCCCCTGGCCGCGGCCTCCCACTGCGCCTCGCTTGGCAAGGTGAGGCCAGCCCAGCGGCAGTAGACCAGCGCCTCCGCCCGGCTGACTCCGCCGACCGGCTGGTTGGGCTGGTTGAACTGCTTGTCATCCCAATACTGCGGTCGGGGCGCTTTCGGACGGGCCCGCAGGAACCGCTCGTACTGCTCGTTGGTCACCGGGTACTTCGCGATCCAGAAGGGCGAGAGGACGACGCGATGGACCGGCTTGGTAGCCTCCGTGATGTCGTCCGCCCCGAGGAGGTACTCCCCACCCGGCACGGAGAGAAGGACCGTGCCGTCGATCTCATGGCGCCGTTCCTCCCCAGGGATCGGTTTTTGCCGCCGAACCCGGCGCGGGACCGCAGGCGGCAGGTCGAGAAGCTCGGCGACCATCTTTTGTACCTGCCGGTCGCCGTCGCCGGCCAGGCGTGAGACGACCGCGCCGCCCGAGGTCCCCTCCGGCAGAACCTCGGACTTCCAGCGCGGCAGGTCGCGCAGCAGGCGCAAGGCGTGGTAGCGCTCCTCGGCGCTCTCGACACCTTTCGCCAGGGCGGCGAGGAGCGGCCGCGCCGTGGGCGCCGCGACGTCGCGCGTCCCAGCCGGAACGGGCCTGGCAGGCATGGAGGTCGGAAAGGTGCAGCCAGGTGAGCGGCGGCATCGACCAAGTATAGAAGATGCGAAAGGAAAGCGCCGCCCGAGCGAGGGGCAGAACCCCATAGGCGCTAACTTTGCGATCGGGAGGGGTTGTAGAGACGGCCAGCCGCTACCCCAGCCATTGCCGTGACCTCGAACACCAGGCCGTCTCCAACGCCGCCGGGACCCAGGCGTTCCCGGCCTGCGGAGACGCCCTGGCGGCGGTGGTTCCGGGGGATTTTGTGGTATGCGCTGGGCGTCTCTACGAAGACACCGCGCCGGTAAGTTAGCGCCTATGGGGCAAGCCCCCTACGGCCCGAAGTTACACAGATCATCCGCCCGCATCGCCTCATGCCCGGAGCTGAAGCGGCCGGCGGAGCTCTGCATCACGGTGACCCAGCCCTGGGCGTGGGTGCCGTCCTGGTGCCAGAGGTCGAGCATCAGCCAGCCGGCTTTCGCCTGGGTCGGCAGGGCCGGAGTTCCCACGTGCATCCGCTGGGTGGTCAGGGGGAAGGCGTTGCTGGACTGGAGCTGGGCGGCGTTTTCCTCCTCGTCGAAGACGACGAGCTGGTACTCGCCCAGGGGGGACCAGCTCGGCCCCTTGGCGCAGGCCGAGGGGGCCACCGAGGCCTGCCGGTTGTCGCGCCAGACCACCAGGTCGGTGCCGCCGGCGAAGGTCCCGCCGTCGAAGAAGCGGGTGTAGTAGAGGCTCGACAGCGGCATCCGGTCGTCGCGCCCGTCGAAGCCGACGTAGCGGCCGTAGAAGGTGTAGGCGCCGCCGGTGAAGAAGTCGGGATCGGCGACCACGGCGACCGCCGTCTGGCTCTCCGCTCGGCCGCTCTTGCCGTCGACGTAGGCGTAGTCCCCCCAGAGGACGTTGTCGTCGCTCGCCAGGCCGCTCCCGCCACGGGCGAAGTAGAGCGGGTCGGCCGGGGTGTTCTCGGTCTTCCCCACGGCGGGGGCCGAGCAGCGGTTGACGGTGTCGACCGTGACGTAGCCGGTCGCCATCCCCGGTCCGCCCTGGCCGCTCCCCAGGCAGCTCCCCGGCGTATTCGGCAACGGCTGTCCGGTGTGGGCGGCGCGCAGGTAGAGGCGGTCGAGCCGGCGCAGGGCGGTGCGCGGCGCGTTGCAGGCGGGGAAATCGGCGGCCGTGGCCGAGAACGGGCCGGGGTGGCTCTGGGCGGCTCCGGTCGTCGGCAGTGCGCCGGTCAAGAGATCACGTACATTCAGGGTCTGGACGTCGTAGCCGGTCAGGTAGAGGTCGAAGGCGAGGGTCGGCGCCCCCCAGTCGGTCCACAGGACCACCCGCGCCAGGGCCGGCTTGGCCGAGGCGTTGTTGATCGAAACCAGGGTGGTCGACCCCGTCGGGTTGCCGAGGTCGACCCGGAAGTAGGGGATGAGCAGCGTCGCGGCCGGCTGGTTGCCCATCCGGCAGTTGCCGGTGAGCACCCCGGCCTCGACGGGGCCGGTGGCCGGCAGAGCCCAAAGAGCCAGAGCCAGGGCGAGGGCGGTCTTCTCGGAGTTGGCACCGTGTGTCCTGCAGGTCTTCATTGCTTGCTCTCCTCTCTGACACACCCCGGCCACGAGCCGACTCCGCTACACTACCTGCATGAGCCAGACTCTAGTTCAAATCGGGCGTGGCCAAGGATCGGAGGTTACAGACCGTCTGCGTCGCGAACCCCGTCCGGAGTGGCTGCGGATCCGACTCGCCACCCCGGCCCAGTACCACCAAGTCCGCAACCTCGTCGAGGGTTTGAAGTTGCATACGGTGTGCCAGGAGGCGCGCTGCCCCAACATCTACGAGTGCTGGGGCGAGCACGGCACCGCCACCTTCATGATCCTGGGCGACGTCTGCACCCGGCGCTGCGGCTTCTGCGCCGTCACCTCCGGCCGGCCGGAGGCAGGGGTCGACGCGCAAGAGCCCGAGCACCTGGCCGAGGCGGTCGCCACCATGGGCTTGAAGCACGCGGTGATCACCTCGGTCGACCGCGACGACCTGCCGGACGGCGGCGCCCGCCACTGGGCGCGGGTCGTCGAGGCCGTCCACCGGCGCTGCCCCGGCACCGCGGTCGAGGTCCTGACCCCCGACTTCCGCGGCGTCTCCGAGGCGCTCGACGTCGTGCTCGCGGCGCGGCCGGAAGTCTTCTCGCACAACATGGAAACCGTTCCCCGCCTCTACCGCCAGGCGCGGCCGGGCAGCCGCTACGACCGCAGCCTCGCCCTCCTCGCCGCCGCGGCGGCGCGGCGGGACGCCGGAACCTACGCCGGCCGGGTGAAGACCGGGATCATGCTCGGCCTGGGGGAGACCCTCCCCGAGGTGCGGCAGACCGTCGCCGACGTCCGCGCCGCCGGAGTCGAGATCCTGACCCTCGGCCAGTACCTCCAGCCGAGCCCGAAGCACCTGCCGGTCGACCGCTTCGTGACCCCCGACGAATTCCGTGCGCTGCGCGAATACGCCCTCGGCCTGGGCTTCGCGCACTGCGAGTCGGGACCCCTCGTGCGCAGCAGCTATCACGCGCACGAGCACGTGCGTTAAAGCTACGCTTTCGCCCTTCTGTCACGCTTCGATTCCCCGGCCGCACAATGCTCGATGAAAGGCGGTGAAGCCCAGCACGCGCGGTACCGTCGGGACCTCCTCTCTGGCCCGGCGTTTCGACCCGGCGGAAAAGGGAAACCCGCTCCGCTGATGCGCACCGCGTTCCTGGGCGGAATCGATGGCCGAGATCGCGCTACCGAGCACCTCGTACGAGATCCTGGAGCTGCAGAGGAACCGCGCCACGAGCGGGCGCGCCAGTCTCCCGGTCGCCCAATCCCGTGACGGCGTCCTCCAGCGTGAGGCGTCGGGCGTCGGGGGGCTCCTGGGCCGCGGGCCGGCCATGCAGGAGCTGTTCCGGCGGCTGGAGAAGGCGAGCCACAGCCACAGCCCGGTGCTGATCGAAGGGGAGACCGGGGTGGGCAAGCGGCTGACCGCGTGCACCCTCCACGCCATGGGACCCGGCGCCGCCGGCCCCTTCGTCGCGATCGACGCGGCGAGCCTCGAAGGGCGCCAGGGCAACGTCCTGTCGACCCTCCTGTCGCAGAACCAGGAGCGCGGCGGCACCCTGTTCATCGACGAGGTCGCCGACCTGCCGGCCGAAGCGCAGCGCGAGCTCTGGCGCCTGCTCGAGGCGGTGCGGCGCCGGCCGCTCGGGCTGTCGTCCGCCCGCGGGGCGGTGCGGATCGTCTGCTCGACCAGCCGCGACCTGCGCGCCGAGGTCGAGCGCGGCACCCTGCGCGAGGACCTGCACTCGCGCCTGCGCAGCTTCGTCCTGCCGGTGCCCAGCCTGCGCGAACGGCGCGAGGACCTGCCGCTCCTCGCCGAGCGCTTCCTCGCCGAGCTCGCCCAGGCATACGGCAAGCACGTCCCGGGCTTCTCCCCGGCCGCCCTGTCGCTCCTCCTCGCCCACGGCTGGGAGGGCAACGTTCGGGAGCTGCGCAACGAGATCGAGCGTGCCGTGCTCCTCACCCCGGAGGGGGCCGAGATCGAGCCGCGGGTGCTCTCGCCCGACCTGCCGCCGACCGGGGCGGCGAGCGCCGGGCTGGCCGCCCCGAGCCTGAAGCAGCGCTCGCGGGCGCTGGAAAAGAAGATGCTGGCCGAGGCCCTCGGCCGCCACCGCTGGAACGTCGCCGCGACTGCGCGCGAGCTGGGGATCAGCCGGGTGGGCTTGAGCAAGAAGCTGCGCTCCCTGGAGCTCAAGCGGCCCCCCCGGGTGCCGCGAGGGTAGGACGAAGTGGAGGAGAGGGCTGGGTTTTGTTGATTTTTAGCTTAGACTGACATTACGACAATGGTATGTATGCCGGGCCACCTGGGGTGGCACCGACTTTCTTTTCAAAGGAGAGATCCAATGACCCAGCGTCTCCATCGTACCTTTGGCGGAGTCGTCCTGGCTTTCGGCTTTACCCTGCTCGCTCTGCCGGCGGTGGCGTCGCCCGCAGCCCGGACCGCCCGCGACCACGCCCCCCGAGCGGTTTCCAGCGCTCCCAATGGCGGCCTGCTGCATGCCATCTGGCAACTCGTCGTGGGAGATCCCAACGGTGTGAAGCCGACCCAGGGGCCGACAGTCGACCCCAACGGCTATTCCGTCCATTGACGGCTGGACAGGCAGGGAAAAGCAGAGTAAAATTGGCAGCACTTGAAGATGCTCTTACAGTACCTTTGTACGAACGATTTGCCGGGCGAGGAATTCGCTCCTCGGCCGCGTCGCTTCGATAAAGGGCTGGTGTCTCATTCGTTCGGCAGGGCGCCTCGTGTTTTGTTCCGCCCATGGAGGTTCTCATGAGTCCTGAAGCCCATCCCACTCGCGAAGAGCTCGAAGGTTTCATGCTGGGCGATCTGCCCGCCGAGCCGACGCGACGGGTCCTGCGTCATCTCCTTTCCGACTGCGACACGTGCCAGGAGGCGACGACCGTGATGTGGGACGTCGGCGCCAACAACACCCCCGAGAGGCCGGCTCCGCTGTCGGCTGCAGAGCTGTCCGGCCGTGAATCGCTGGGCCGTTTCGACTACGACTACGCGCTCGAGCGGGTCTTCGACCGTGTGCGCCGGGTCAACACCACTCTGCAGGCCGAGCGCACGGAGGCCCAGGAGCTGCTCGCCGATCTCCTGCGCCATCCGCTGGAGCGCCGGCTGATGCTGGTGCAGAACAGCCCGCGCTTCCAGACCTGGGGGCTCTGCGAGCTGATCCTCCAGCGGTCGAGCGAGACCGTCGGCCTGGAGCCGCGCGAGGGCAAGGAGACCGCCGAGCTCGCCGTGGCGGTGGCCGAGAGCCTGAGCCCGGTGCTCTACGGCGCCCCGCTGGTCCAGGACCTGAAGGCCCGGGCCTGGGCCATCCTGGGCAACACCAACCGGGTGCTCTCCGACTTCCGCTCGGCCGAGCAGTGCTTCCAGGTCGCCGAGTCGCACCTGGCGCGCGGCACCGGCGACCGCCTGGAGCGCGCCCGCCTGCTCGACTTGAAGGCCTCGCTGCGCAACTACCAGGGGCGGACCGAAGAGGCGATCAGCCTGCTCAACCGGGCGATCGCTATCTACCAGCGGGCCGGGCAGCGCCATCTCCTCGGGCGCACCCTGCTCAACAAGGGACATGTCAGCATGTGGGCGGGGGAGCTCGAAACCTCCATCGCCCTCCTGCGCCAGGGCCTGGCCCTGGTCGACCCCGAGCGCGATGCCCGGCTCGTCGTCACCTCGCACCACAACCTGGCCTACGTGCTGAACGAGCTCGGCCGGCACCGTGAGGCGCTGGCCATCGCCGGCCGCACCCGCCAGCTCTACCTGGAGGTCGGGGACCGGCTGAACCTCCTGCGTCTCGAATTCCTCGAGGGGCAGATCGCCCTCGCCCTCGGCCGCCTGGAGCAGGCGGAGGGGATCTTCCGCGAGGTGCGCCGCAGCTTCAGCGAGAAGGAGATGGCCTACGACGCGGCCCTCGCCTCACTCGACCTCGCCGAGGTCTACGCGCGGCAGGGGCGGCACGCCGACATGCAGGTGCTGGCCCAGGAGATGCTCCCCATCTTCAAGTCACGGGAGCTGCAGCGCGAGGCGATCGCCGCCCTCATCATGTTCCAGCAGGCGGCGGAGCAGGACGGCGTCACGGTCTCGCTCATCCAGGAAGTGACCGGCTGCCTGCAGCGGGTCCGCAAGCACTCGGCGGGCGAGGCGGCTTTCTAGAACCAACCTTCAAGACGGTTTGGGGAACGGGCGATCTGCGGATCGCCCGTTGCCGTTTCGGGGCCGCCCGCTCACCTGGGCCAGCCCGGCGAGGATGAGGGCGAAGCCCACGGCCTGGGGAACGCCGAAGCGCTCGCCCAGGAGGCTCGCGGCGAGGAGGCAGGCGACCAGCGGCTGGAGGGTGTTGTAGGCCGCGACCAGGGCGGGCGAGGAGCGGC
>DASQPA010000558.1:0-5184 GCA_035644215.1 Thermoanaerobaculia bacterium | reverse complement strand
CTGCGGCTGGTCGCCTACGTGGTCGGCGACGCCACCGCCGAGGCGCTGCGCCGGTCGCTGCGCGGGCGGCTGCCGGACTACATGGTGCCTGCCGCCTTCGTCTCGCTCGCCCAGCTGCCCTTGACGCCGAACGGCAAGGTGAACAGGAAGGCCCTGCCGGCGCCGGAGTGGCAACCGGTGGAAGAGGTCTATCGGGCGCCGCGGACGCCGGTCGAAGAGGTCCTCGCCGGAATCTGGGCCGAGGTGCTGGGCGTCGAAATGGTGGGGGCCAACGACCACTTCTTCGCCCTCGGCGGGCACTCGCTCCTCGCCACCCGGGTGATGTCGCGCCTGCGTGGCGCCTGCGGGATCGAGATGCCGCTGCGCGAGCTCTTCGCCGCCCCGATCCTGGCGGATCTCGCCACCCGCGTCGAGACCGCGCTCTCGGCCGGCGCGGGCCGGCTGGCGCCGCCCCTGATCCCGCGGGCTCCTGCCCTGCGGGAGGGACCTCTGCCGCTGTCGTTTGCCCAGCAGCGCCTGTGGTTCCTCGATCGGCTCGAACCGGGCAGCCCGCTCTACAACGTCGCCGCGGCGTTGCGCATCGAGGGACCCTTGCGCTCCCCGGTGCTGGCGCTCAGCCTGGGCGAGATCGTGCGCCGGCACGAGGCGCTGCGCACGGTCTTTGCCGCGCTCGAAGGCTCGCCGGTGCAGGTGATCCGGCCGGCGGCTTCCTGCCGGCTGCCGGTGGTCGACCTGTCAGGGCTGGAGGCGGCAGAGCGCGAGGCTCTGGCACGGCGCCTGACCGGGGAGGAGGCCGACCGGCCGTTCGACCTCAACGATCCCGGTGGCTCGCTGCTGCGCGTCCTCCTGCTGCGGCTGGCCGCGGCCGACCACGTCGCCTTGCTCACCGTGCATCACATCGTGAGCGACGGCTGGTCGCTGGGAATCCTGGTCGAGGAGCTGACGGCTCTCTACCCGGCCTTCGCCCAGGGCCGGCCCTCGCCGCTGCCGGAGCTGCCGGTGCAGTACGCGGATTTCGCGCTGTGGCAGCGCTCCTGGCTCACGGGCGAGGTCCTGGCCGGCGAGATCGCCTTCTGGCGCCGGCAGCTGGCGGGCCTGCCGCCCCGCCTGGAGCTGCCTGCCGACCGGCCGCGTCCGGCGCTCCAGAGCTTCCGTGGCGCGGCGCGGCCCGTGCGGCTGCCGGCCGAGCTCACTCGCCAGGTCCAGGCCTCAAGCCGGCGCGAGGGCGCGACGCTCTTCATGGTCCTCCTGGCGGGATTCCAGGTCCTTCTGGGACGCTACAGCGGTCAGGAGGATTTCGCGGTGGGCACACCGGTTGCCGGGCGCACCCACCGCGAGATCGAGGAGCTGATCGGGTTCTTCGTCAACACCCTGGTGCTGCGCGGCGATCTGAGCGGCGCACCCGCGTTCCGCGAGCTCCTGGGCCGGGTGCGCGAGACCGCGCTCGCCGCCCATACGCACCAGGACGTGCCGTTTGAACGGCTGGTCCAGGAGCTGACACCGGAGAGGAGCCTCGCCCATACCCCCCTGTTCCAGGTGATGCTCGTTCTCCAGAACGCTCCCTCCCGCAGCCTGGAGATCGCGGACCTGTGCCTGCGGCCGGTGAGCGGAGCCCCGACGACGGCGAAGTTCGATCTCACGCTGAGCCTGGCGGAGCACGACGGCGAGTGGAGCGGTTTTCTGGAATATACGACCGATCTATTCGACACCGCGACCCTCGACCGCCTGCTCCGCCAGTACGAGCGGCTGCTGACCGCGGCCCTGGCGGCGCCGGAGAGGTCGATCGCGGAGCTGCCGCTCCTCGGCGGCGCCGAGCGTCAGCAGCTGCTGATGGAATGGAGCGATACCGAAACCTCCTTCCCGCGCGAGGCGACGGTGTACGGCCTGTTCGCCGAGCAGGTGGCGCTGCGGCCGGCGGCCGTGGCGGTCGAGCAGGGCGAGGAGAGGTGGACCTATGGCGAGCTGGGGCGGCGGGCGGAGCGGCTCGCCCACCGGCTGGTGGCCGCGGGGCTGCGGCCGGAGGAACGGGTGGCGGTGCTCACCCCGCGCTCGCCGGATCTGATCGCCGCCCTTCTGGGCATCCTGGCGGCGGGTGGCGCCTACCTGCCCCTCGACCCCAGCTCTCCGCCGGAGCGCCTGGCCTGGATGCTGAAGGACGCCGGAGCCTCCCGGCTCGTGGCGTCGCCGTCCGCACCCGCGCTCGCGCTGCCCGCGGAGGTCCGGGTCGTCTCCCTGGACGGCGAGGCGCCGGCGGTCGCCTTGCCGGAGGTCCCGGCCGAGTCGCTGGCCTACGTGATGTACACCTCGGGCTCGACCGGCCTGCCGAAAGGGGTGGCGGTCACCCACCAGAACGTGGTCCGGCTGGTGCGCGGCGCCGACTACGCGGAGATGGGGCCCGAGCAGACCTGGCTGCACTATGCGCCGGTCTCCTTCGACGCCTCGACCCTGGAGATCTGGGCGCCGCTCTTGAACGGCGGCCGGCTGGTGCTGTTCCCGGACCGGATCGGCTCGTTGGACGACCTGGCGCGGGTGGTCGAGAGCCATGGCGTGACCTCGGCCTGGCTCACCGCCGGGCTGTTCCACGAGATGGTGGACGGCCGGCTGGAGGGCCTGCGGCCGCTGACCCAGCTGCTGGCCGGCGGCGACGTGGTTTCGCCGGAGCACGCCCGCCGGGCTCTCGCGGCCCACCCGGGGCTGACGCTGATCGACGGCTACGGCCCCACCGAGGGGACCACCTTCACCTGTTGCCATCGGCTGAGCGATCACCGCCAGGTAGGGGAGAGCGTGCCGATCGGCCGGCCGATCGCCAACGCCCGGATCTGCGTGCTGGACAGGCACCTCGAACCCGTGCCTCTGGGAGCGTGGGGCGAGCTCTACGCGGGCGGCCTGGGCCTGGCGCGCGGCTACCTGGGCCGGCCGGCCCTGACGGCGGAGAGTTTCCTCCCCGATCCCTTCGCGGGGGTGCCGGGGGGACGGCTCTACCGGACCGGCGACCGGGTGCGCTTTCGGGCGGACGGTCGCCTCGAGTTCTTCGGCCGGGTCGACCAGCAGGTGAAGCTGCGCGGTTTCCGCGTCGAGCCGGGGGAGATCGAGGCGGCTCTGGCGGCGCTGCCCGGGGTCCGCGAGGCGGTCGTGGTGGCGCGGGCGGATGCCGCCGGCGAGCCGCGGCTGGTCGCCTACGTGGTCGGCGACGGGACGGCCGAGGCGCTGCGCCGGTCGCTCCACGAACGGCTGCCGGAGTACATGGTGCCCGCCGCCTTCGTGACGCTTAGGGCGTTGCCCCTGACCGCCAACGGCAAGGTCGACCGGAGAGCCCTGCCGGCACCGGAGTGGCAACGCGCGGCGGAGAGCTATCTGGCGCCGCGGACGCCGATCGAAGAGGTCCTCGCCGGGATCTGGGCCGCGGTGCTGGGCGTCGAACGGGTGGGGGTGAACGACCACTTCTTCGACCTCGGCGGACACTCGCTGCTGGCGACCCGGGTGACGTCGCGCCTGCGCCGCGCCTTCGGCGTCGAGCTGCCGGTGCGCGAGCTCTTCGCCGCCCCGGCGCTGGCGGACTTCGCGGCGCGGGTCGAAGCGGCGCTCCGGGCCGGCGGGGGCGGGCTCGCTCCACCCCTCGCCCCCCTGGCTCCGGCCCTGCGGCAGGGGCCGCTCCCCCTGTCGTTTGCCCAGCAGCGCCTCTGGTTCCTCGATCAGTTGGAACCGGGCAGCCCGTTCTACAACATCCCGGCGGCGCTGCGCGTCGACGGGCCGCTGGCAGTCCCGGTGCTGGCGCTCAGCCTGGGCGAGATCGTGCGCCGGCACGAGGCGTTGCGGACGGTCTTCGTCGCTCGCGAGGGCGCGCCGACGCAGGTGATCCAAGCGCCGGCGCCCTTCGCTCTGCCGGTGGTCGATCTGTCGGGTCTGGCGGCGGCGGAGCGCGCGGCCCGGGCACAGGCCCTGACCGGGGAAGAGGCCGGCCGGCCGTTCGATCTCGGCGCTCTCCACGGTGGTCCACTGCTGCGCGGCCGGCTGCTGCTGCTCGCGGAGGGGGCGGAGGGGGATCACGTCGTCCTGCTGACCGTGCATCACATCGTGAGCGACGGCTGGTCGATGGGGATTCTGGTGCGGGAGCTTGCGGCGCTCTACGCGGCGTTCTCCGCAGGCCGGCCGTCGCCCCTGCCGGAGCTGCCGGTGCAGTATGCGGACTTTGCGGTCTGGCAGCGCTCCTGGCTCGTGGGCGAGGTCCTGGCGAGCGAAGTTTCCTTCTGGCGGGCGGAGCTCGCGGGCCTGCCGCCGCTCCTGGAGCTGCCCACCGACCGGCCCCGTCCGGCGGTGCAGAGCTTCCGTGGCGCCACGCGGCCCGTGGGCCTGCCGGCCGGGCTCACCCGGCAGGCCCGGAGGCTCGCCCGGCGCGAGGGCGCGACGCTCTTCATGGTGCTCCTGGCCGGCTTCGAGACCCTGCTGGCGCGCTACAGCGACCAGGAGGACCTGGCGGTGGGCGCTCCGGTCGCCGGGCGTACCCACCGCGAGATCGAAGAGCTGATCGGGTTCTTCGTCAACACCCTGGTGCTGCGCGCCGACCTCACCGGCGCGCCCCCCTTCCGGGAGCTGCTCGGCCGGGTGCGCGAGACCGCGCTCGCCGCCCACTCCCACCAGGACCTGCCGTTCGAGCGGCTGGTCGAGGAGCTGGCGCCGGAGAGGAGCCTCGCCCATGCTCCCCTGTTCCAGGCGATGCTCGTGCTGCAGAACGCTCCGTTCGAGGACCTGGAAATCGCGGACCTGCGCCTGCGGCGGGTGAGCGGGGTCGGGACGACGGCGAAGTTCGATCTCACGCTCAGCCTGGAGGAACGGGACGGCGCTCTGGTCGGCCAGGTCGAGTACGCCGCCGACCTGTTCGACGCCGCGACCGTCGACCGCCTCACCCGGCACTTCGCGGTCCTGCTGGCCGGTCTGCTCGCGACGCCGGACGCCCGCGTCGCCGAGGTATCGCTGCTTTCCCCGGTCGAGCAGCAGCTCATCCGGGAGTGGAACACGACGTCACCTCCTCTGGCGTCGGATCTCCTGCACCGGCGCTTCGAGGCGCAGGCGGCGCGCACGCCGGACGCCGTGGCCCTGATCCAGGGCGAGCGGGAGATCACCTACGCCGAGCTCAACGCGCGCGCCAACCAGCTCGGGCATTTTCTCCGGCAGCGAGGCGTCGCC
>DASQPA010000557.1:0-28337 GCA_035644215.1 Thermoanaerobaculia bacterium | reverse complement strand
CCCGCCGCGACACCCCCGAATCGGAAGCGTCGCCGCCGCGCACCGGCGCGAGGCCGTCGATCTCGTCGAAGAAGAGGATGCAGGGCGCGGCCTGGCGCGCCTTTTTGAACACCTCGCGAATCCCCTTTTCGCTCTCGCCGACGTATTTCGAGAGGAGGGCCGCGCAGCTTCGCCTCGCTCTCGCCGTAGAACTTGTGGATCACCTCGGGGCCGGAGACCGAGATGAACATCGCCTCGGTCTCGTGCGCCACGGCCCGGGCGAGGAGGGTTTTGCTGGTGCCTGGCGGGCCATGGAGGAGGACGCCTTTCGGCGCGTCGATCCCCAGCTGCTCGAAGAGCTGCGGGTAGCGCAGGGGCAGCTCGATCATCTCGCGGACGCGGCGGATCTCCTTTCTCAGGCCGCCGATCGCCTCGTACGAGATGCCGGTCGGCTTGACCCCCTTCTTGGGCTCGGCCTCGAGGGTGATCTCGGTCTGCGGGTGGATGACCACGCAGCCCTCCCGGGGCGAAGTCTGGACGATCTCGAAATCCTGCGAGCGCGAGGCGAAGAGCGTCACCCGGACGCGGTCGCCGACGACCAGCGGCAGCCCCTCCAGGAGGCGCCCGAGGTAGCGGTTGTCGTCGCCCTTCTTGGCGGCCGGTATCTCGCCCAGCGGACGGATCACGATCCTGCTTGCCGGGACGGCGGTGACCTTCTCCACCTTCACCCGCTGGTCGAGCCCGACCTTGGCGTTGACGCGGGTCACCCCGTCGATCTGGATCGCCCCCTTGCCGCGGCTGTCGCTGAAGGCGGGCATGGCCTTGGCGACGGTCGGCCGCTCGCCGGTGATGGCGAGGATGTCGCCCACCGTCGCTCCCAGCCGTCCCAGGTCCTTGGGGTCGAGCCGCGCGATACCCCGGCCCACGTCCTTGCCCAAAGCCTCCGTGACCCGCAGGGACAGATCTCCTGCCACGGCCTCACTTTTTCTTTCCTCAGCCATGACTGCGCTCCTTCAGCTTTCGCCACGGGTCGGCCCCGAACGGTAGGTTGTGGATCAGATTTCGAACCTCGAATCGCCCCGCCAGGAGCTCGTCGACGCGGTGCAGAAGGCCGAGGAAGAGGATGCCCATCTCCCCCTCCTGGAGCGTCGTGTCGATGCGGTGGGCGATGAAGGCGTCCCGCCCGCGGAGGATGGCGTCACCCTCCTGCCGGAGCGTTTCGACGATCGAATCGGGCGCGTGCCGCTCCGCGGCATGGAGCAGCTTCTGGATGCGCCGGTATTCGGCCACCATCAACGCCGGATCTTCCGTGCCCATGAGGATGGCGCCGCGTTCCATCAGCTCGACCAGCAACTGGTGGTTGCGACCTCCCTTGCCGGCGAGCTCGTCCACGATCGCCCGCTCCCGGTCACAGACAGGAAGGCCGTCCTGGTAGAGGCGCGTGCGCTCCCAGACGAGCGGCAGGGCGAAGAGCCTGGTGTGCAGCCCGTCCCCACATCGCCTCGACCGAGGAGTACCGGCGAGCCCACTCGGCCGACCCGAACGCCTCCGCGAAGCGCCGCTTGAGCTCCTCGGCCATGCTGCCCATGTCCACCTCGGAATGGACGATGGGCACGTAGATCAATGCGCGCACACATCGTCCCTCCGTTCCTCGGCGCGGTTCGCGAGGCCTTCCCGCAGAACGGTCTTCAGGAATTCGAGACGGAACGGCTTGGTGATGTAGTCATAGGCGTCGAGCGCCATCGCCTCGCGCGCGGTCTCGATCGTCCCATGCGCGGTGAGCAGGATGACGGGGCCCAGGTGCCCCTGGTGGCGCAGGGGGGGAGGAGGGCGGCAGGATCGGCCACCGACGGGAAGAGCCTGGCCTTGAGCCCCATTTCCACCCGGCCGCGGAATCTCGCCAGCTGGTCCGTGAGCTGCCGGGAGTTGAGGTCGAGGAGGGCGAGGAGCTCGGCCGCGGAGCCGAGCGGGAGTCCCAGCCGGAACGGCACCACCGAGGAGCAGGCGGCGAGGGCCAGACCGACGATCCGGTCGTGCCGGAGGGCAACGCGCACGGCATGATTTCCGGGGGCACCTGGGCGGCTGGGGCGCAGCGGGTCGAAGAGCGCCGCGACGGGTCCGCAGGCGAGAGTGGAAATACTCCGCCTCTCTGGGAGCTTCCCCGCCTCCGCGGCCGGCACGACGGCGTAGAGATGCATGCTAGATCTCCTCCCCGGCCGCCTCGAAGGCGCCGGTCGCCGGGCCGTCCTCGTCCTGGGCGCAGAAGTTGTAGGGTGGCCAGGGACCGCTCACCTCGAACCGGAAGCCGTCTTCCTGGAAGCGTTCCGCGAGCTGCGTCACGACCGACGAGAAGCTCTCGCGCGCCGCCGTCTCGACGAGCGCGGCCAGGTTCAGGACCATGATTTCGCCACCCTTCCCGGCGGCCTCGTCGGGGTGGAGCAGGCGCAGGAGCCGGAGGTCGACGGCCTCCCGCTCCAGCGCTTCGCCGGCCTCGTCGGTGACGTCGTAGATGCGCGCCGCGGCGAGCTCCGCCAGCCGCGTCTCCCGCTGTTTTTGCAGGACATAGGCGTAGCCCGGAGCCGCGGTCGCGAGCGCCGAGTCCAGGGACTGGACCTTGGCGTCATCCTGGCCGACCTGGGCGCGGATCCGGCTCTCGGTGCAGTACGCCTTCACCCCCCATTCCTCCCGGCCCCGCATCCGTTCGAGCGCCGCGAGAAACCGTTCCTCGTTGGCGGCGAGCGACAGCCGCAGGGCGAGAGCGCTGCTGAACAGGGTGCACAGGCGCGCCGGGGCGACGACCCCATAGCGCATGGCGCCCTCGAGGACGGCCTCGTGCCGGCGCGCCAGCCGGGAGACCCATTCGATGTCCTCCAGCCGCTCATCTAGGGTCTCGGACGAGAACTCCTGGGCGCAGACCGGCTCGACCAGCGCCACCAGGTCCGAATGGATGACCGCCTGCAGCGGGACGCCTTCCTCGCTGGGGTAACTCTGACCCTTGGGGATGACCCCATAGAGATACAAAACCCGATTGCCTGCAACCGCCGTTTCCGCCGTAGCCATCGTCCCCTCCCTTTCTCGAGCCGGCCTACGCCTTCTTGACCATCGGCTCGCGCGTCTCCTCGACCACCGCGCCGTTGCCGACGTCCTTGACGTTGCCGAACTGTTCGACCTGCGGCTTGCCCCCGCTCCCCATGCGGACCGAGAAGCCATAGACCGCCTTGACCCCCTTGTCGTTGCCGACCTCTCCGGTGCGGTGGATCTCGCCGCCCTCCTTTTCGGAGAGGTCGGAGAGGAGCTCCAGAAAACCTCCCAGGCTGCGGAAGATGCCGCCCCGCCGCGCCGCGCCGCCCTCGCCGCCCACCTCCGACTTCCTGTTGCTCGCCATTCCAACCTCCTTCGAGGAAGTCCCCAAAGCCCGGCAGGCCCGCCGGCCCGCTTCGACGCAACGCCGAAGCACAGGGCCATCCGTGCGCACGTCCAATCCCAGGAGCTGAGGGGCTCATGGCGAAATCTACGCAATAGCTGTGCCGAAACCTTGGAACGCCATCCGCCCCGCTCGTTTCGATATCTGCTCTACTATAATACACAAGAGAATTCGGTTATGTCACTTGCAGCACGAGTGCGGCGGCTTCGTGTCGCCGAGCGAGGGAGATAGGGAGCGCTCGCCCGGGTGCGTCTTCCCGGGGGTGGGGAGCCGAGTCCCCAGGTATACCGCCTCGCTCTCGTCCAGCGTGGCGCGCCTTCCGGCGAGAAAGCCCTGGAACCCTGCAACTCTCCGGGTCCGCGACCGCCCATCGCGAGGAGGACCGGAGGGGAGGCGAGAACCTGATAGCATTCTCCTTGATCTTCCAAAGGAGCGCGCCGATGTCTTCAGAAACGTCCGCCGATCCCACGGGCACCTGCTTCGTCGTCATGGGATTCGGCAAGAAGACCGACTTCGAGACCGGTCGCACCCTGGACCTCGACAAGTCCTACCGGAACATGATCAAGCCGGCCGCCCTGGCCGCCGGGCTCCAGTGCATCCGGGCCGACGAGATCGTGCACTCGGGGCTGATCGACGTTCCCATGTACGAGCAGCTCCTCACCGCCGACGTGGTGGTCGCCGATCTCTCGACCTCGAACAAGAACGCCTTCTACGAGCTCGGCGTGCGCCATGCCCTGCGCCCGTACACCACGGTGGTCATCGCCGAGGACGGGATCAAGACCTTCCCCTTCGACGTCAACCACGTCGCCGTCCGGCAGTATCACCACCTGGGCGAGGACATCGGGTTCGACGAGGTGATGCGATTCCGCGCCCTGCTCACCCAGGCCATCGTCGAGATCCGCAAGAAGCAGCCGCGGGACAAGGACAGCCCGGTCTACACTTTTTTGAATGGCCTCACGCCACCCGCCCTGGCCGCCGCCGTGCAGGCCGCCGCCCAGGCGGCGGCGACGCCCCGGGGGGCGTCCGACAGCGGCGAGCGGCGGGCGGCGGCCGCCACCCACAGCATGATGATGCAGCAGGTGGACGAGGCCCAAAAGAAGGGCGACTTCGTGGCGGCGAAGAACTACCTCTCCTTGGTCCGCGGGATGATGAAGGCGGAGTCGGCCGACCGGCCGGAGGACCCCTACATCGTCCAGCGCCTGGCGCTCCTCACCTACAAGAGCAAGTACCCGACCGAGGAGGCGGCGCTCTTGGAGGCCCACGACCTGCTCGCCGCGCTCCATCCCGAGACCTCGAACGACACCGAGACCCTGGGCCTCTGGGGGGCCGTGCACAAGCGGCTCTGGCAGCTGAAGCGGGACGTCGCCCAGCTCAACGAGGCGGTGCGCGGCTACGAGCGCGGCTTCTATCTGCGGAACGACTACTACAACGGGATCAACTTCGCCTATCTGCTCAACCTGCGGGCCGCCGAAGCTGCCGACCCGGCCGAGGCGATCGCCGATTTCGTCGCGGCGCGGCGGGTGCGCCAGGAGGTGCTCTCGATCTGCAAGGAGTGGCTCGCCGCCCACCCGGCGCCGGACGGCCAGGCGAGCGCCCCGGCGAAGAAGGAGTACGAGGCGGGCCGCTACTGGGTCCTCGCGACCATGGGCGAGGCCTGCTGGGGCCTGGGAGACGGGACCGAGGGCGAACAGTGGCTCGCCCAGGCCTATGCCACGGCGCCCGAACCCTGGATGCAGGCCTCGACCCAGGAGCAGATCGACCAGTTGAAGGCCCTCCTCGCGGATTCGCCCCTCAAGTACCTCCAGCCGGGGGCCGGCAAGGCGGGCGGGTAGGGCGGGCGGCGCCAGGTCGGTCCCTGGCGCCCCCTCGGGGAGGAGAGGCTTACGGGCAGCTCAGGGCGCTGGTGTCCTGGAGCGGCGGCGCGGCGCTCAGGTCCGGATTGACGTAGATCCGCTCGTGACCGGTCTGGGTGTCGAGCACGGTGACCCGGAAGCCGACGTTGGTGCCGGCGGAGAAGAAGACCCAGAATTTGCTGTTCACGGTGCAGGCGTTCAACACCTTGACCAGCATTTCCGGGTTGTTCCGGTCGAAGAACCAGAAGATGCCGCCCTGGCTGACTCCCAGCGGAGCAAGCGCGATCGCGTGGCCGTTGCCAGAGAGGCCACCGCTCTGGGTCGTCGCGTAGGTGACGGAGATCTGGAAGCGCTTGTCGCCGGGGTTGTTGTCGATGCAGAGGACGGTGTCGCTGGGAGTGCAGCCGGTGCCCGACACCACCTCCTGGGTCGCGGTCACCCCCACGCTCCCCCGCCGGACGGTCGAGAGCGGCGGGGCCGTATCCACGGTCTCGACCACCCCCGGGCAGGCCGAGCAGGAGCCGGGGTTGCAGGGACCCACGTCGAAGAACACGTTGCCGCCGGTGGCCGACTGGGTGAAGGCGAGCGTGCTTCCCGGAGTCACCGGAGCGCCGCCGAAGTTGAAGGTGACCGGCGTCATCAGGCCTGGGGAGAGGTTGACGTTCACGGTCTGGGGAACGCCGACGAGCGATCCGTTGTAGGAGCCGGCGCGCGCCACGAGGGTGATCGAGTAGGGGCCGGCGACGTCGGTGGTGTAGGCGAGCGTGACGCCGGCCAGGTTGTTGGCCGAATAGCTCAGGTAGAAGCCGCGGTCGATCGAGTCCCCCGCTCCGGAGAACGGGCAGGAGATGACGTTGGCGGTCGCCGCGAGGAGCGGTGCTACGGCGAGCAGCAGGAGGGCTGCGGCGAGGCCGACGACACGGGAGCTGGGTCGAGTCGAAATCATGGCAAGTTCCTCCAGGGATGGATGATAGCGCTGCGCTTCGAGGCTCCGTTCGGCTCGAACGGTCAGGACAGCGAGCCTCCAGAGGCCCCGGGATGCAAGGGAGAGGCCAGACCTCGCTCCTTTGACAGCGTAAGGGCGCATACCTATAGTGCTCCCCAGTCAAGCGTCCGCCAGGCGAAACCCGATGACTCCTCACCCGGCCCATCGACCCTTGCCCGGTCGGCCCGCTGCGCCGGCCCAGGCCCCCCACGTGCGGGCGGCGATCGCCGCCACGGCGCAGATGAGACGGCCGGACCCTCCGGCTGCAGGCCAGCGTCCGGCCGCCGCCCACGTGCAGGCCGCCGTCGCCCAGACCAGAATGCCCGGAGGGTTCCGGGGCCGCTCCCGTGCCAACGCCTGCCGCAGCCCAGCCTCGGCTGCCGGGACCCACCGTTTCTGTGCCGCACCCGATCGTGTCCCCCCCCTCCCGGGACCGCGTCGCGCGCACCGCTGGGTGCGCTGCAGGCGCGGCCGGCGCCATCCCCGGCCGGCCGGCTTCCCTTACCCCCGCCGGCGAACGCCCGGCGTCCCCTCGCTGGTGGCTTCGTCCTCCAACCGTACACCCAGCACGGCTACTATCGGGTCTCTGCCAGCACCAACTATGCGGTGAGCAGCACCAACCGTTGGCACCTCTTCATCCGTGTGGGCTCAGGGGCGGCGGGGCCGGGAATCTACAACTGGACCTGGCAGGCTAACGGTGCTCAGGTCCAGATCAATGGGATCCAGTATCAACCGTACAAGGCAACGCAGGCCAACGCCACCGGGGTGGCGCTGCCCAGCGACTGCATCAAGACGGCGCAGATCATCGCCGGCGGAGTGCGTAGTCACGCCGGCGCCAATCTGGCCAACCTCGACGGCCTGCCGGAGCCGAACTACCGGGCTGGAGGGTCGACGAGCGGCGCTTTGGGTTGCCCAGCCGGCGGTCGGCGCGTTCTACATGGTGGTCCATTCCAGGACCTCGGGAGACTTTCACGCCGCGGCGGTCATCCTGCACGACGGCACCGACAACATCACCCTGGAAGCGGACGTCGCCGATCCGCTCACCTTCCGCCAGAGCAATCTTCTGTTCGACATGTACAACGAGGCTACGGCAGGCCAGTCTTTCTGGGACAACCAGGGTGGAAACGCCAGTGACCGGGTCTGGGTCTTCGGCCTCGCCAATGCTGCCGCAGGTGCGGGCCGCGGGACGCTCGTGGGGGACATCGAGGATCGACTTGACGCCCGCCAGCGGACCCGATTCGGCCAGGTGATGGCCTGATCCTCTCTATCGTTCTCGAGGTAACCACGTATGGATGAGAGTCAAGGTTCGGATAGATTCATGTTTCTCTCCTACGCCTTCAACGATGATAATGCTGACACACTTGTTAGTGTTTCACGGAGTGTGTCTAGGAGGCTTCCTCGTCTTAGGACGGTCGACGCAAAGGCGCTTGACATGGATGAATTCCCGCGGGATGTGACTGCTTACATCAGCACGAAAGCCGCGGCTATCCTTGCATTTTTCACCACGGCTAGGCACGACAATGTAATTTACGAAATCGGGGTCGCTGCTGGTGCTGGCAAGAGGGTTATTTTGGCCGGGAATCCGGATTCTATACCAGCTATGCTCAAGACCCATGAAATCGTCTCGGTAGTTCCTGGAGTATTTGCGTGGGAGGCGAAATTCCGGATCGATTTGGAGAAGAAACTGAGGAAGGTATTTCAAATACCAGATGATCATTTTGTGGATGAAAAAATTAAGCGCCGTTATTCCGAAGAAGAAATAGCTCTCATGAGGGATCGCTCTAGGAACCAAACCGCTATCTCTTCTATTAAAGTTGCTGATTTGGCAAAGGCGACTGGCATTTTGGAGAACGCAATCGATAGACATCCGAGAGATGTTGATGCGTTCTTCCTCCTGTCTGACGTTTACTATTTGCGCGGGCTGTCGACGGATCATCCTGCTAAACGAGAGGAATGGTTTATGCGACAGATTGAAGTAGCGGAGCGTGGTCTAAGTGTCGATGGGTCGAACATCCTGCTCCGGCAATCTCTTGCCAGAGGATTTGTGCGCCAAGGAAAATTGAGGGAGGCGGAGCAGATCCTGGCGCGCATCTTGAGCGATATTCATGGCTATTCGTTGGCGCTTTATGATCGGGCTTGTGCGTGCATGCTACTTGATGAAGTAGATGATGGATTCAGATTCCTCGCGGCAGCGATTGAGAGCAATCCCGCGTTAAGAAATTTTGCTAAAACAGATCCAGATTTTTCTGATGTTTTCGCTGATGGTAGATGGGAAGAGTTAACCTTCCTCGAGGACGAAATGCGAGGGGACCAATAGATGTTTAATTTCATCGGAAGCTGGTAGATAATGGACAGAAGCACCAGAGCTTCGCAGGAATTGTTGCTGGGGCAGGAGGCTAGTGAATAACAGCTTCGCTTCGCTAATCAGGGAGCTGCGCCTTAGCATCCGCGGCCAGCATGTCCGCCAGCAGCACGATCCGCCGGCGGAGCGACGTCAGATCCACGAACTCCTCCCGGGTGTGCATGCCGCCGCCGGTGGGGCCCAGGCCGTCTAAAACCGGGACGCGGCCGGGGTCGGGGAGGAAGTTGGGGAAGGAGATGCCGCCCCGTTCCTCTTCGAGGTCGAGCCGCCAGCCGCGGCGGGCGGCGAGGGCAACCGCCCGTTCGCACCAGGTGCGCTGCGGGCCGTTCGGATCGACTGGCGGGATCGCGGGGCCGGACCGGAAGTCGATCGCGGTTTCCGTCAGGCAGGCGATCTCCCCGGCGAGGGCAGCGAGCCGGCCGGCCAGCTTCACCCCCTGGTGCGTGGTGAGGAAGCGCGCCTCCCCTTCGAGCAGGGCGCGGTCGGGGACCACGTTCAACTGGCGGTCCGTCCCGAGTTGGCCATGGGCGGTGGCGAGCTCCTCGACGAAGCTCGCGTCGCCGGCCACCAGACGGCCGCAGTTGATCGTCGGTCCGCCGCCCTGCCGCGACAGACCCTGGGCGGCGACGGCCAGGCGGGCGGCGGCGTCCAGGGCCGAGCGCCCCTCCCAGTAGTAGGATCCGGAGTGGGCGGCGCGGCCACGCACCGTGGCCCGCCAGTCGAACATCCCCCGCCGCCCGGCGACCAGGGTCTCGCCCGCGGTGCCGCCGTTTTTTGCTGGTACCGGTTCGCCCGGCTCCAGCACCCAGACGGCCCGCGCCGCGGGGCCCCAGCGGGCGGTGGCGCGGCGCGACAGCTCGCCGCCGACCTCCTCGTCGGGGACGGCGACGACGAGGAGGTCGGCGGCGGGTTCCACGCCGTGGTGGGCAAGGAGGTCCAGGGCGCCCACCAGGGCGGCGAACCCCCCCTTCATGTCGATGCCGCCGGTGGCGAGCAGGCGGTCGCCGGCGAGTTGCGGCGGGGTGGCGGGGAGGACCGTGTCGAGATGCCCGAGGAGGAGGAGGTAGCCGTCCGCGGCGGCAGGCTGGCCGGCGACGAGGAGAGGGAGCCCCGACTCCTCCCGCACCTCGGGAGCGAAGCCGCGGGCGCGGAGCGCCTCGGCGAGGAGGCCGGCGGCCCGCTCCAGCCCGGCGGGATCGCCGCTCGGCGAGGAGATCGCCGTCAGGTCGGTCAAGAAGGCGAGGGCGCGGGCGAAGACCGGATCGGGGAGGATGGGGAGCGGCATGGGAGGGATGTCTATCGCAAAGCGAACCGGATCTCCAGTGGCCGGCTCCCGGAGAGACTGGCGGAGGCGGCCTCAGTGTGAATATAATGCTTGAGGAAGCATCGGAAACAGAACGCGAAGTCGCAAGGCCTGCGACTTCCACCCAGTCCATCAGGAGGAATCGATGAAAAGAGTCGTCTCGTGTGCAATCTTCGTCCTCGCGCTTGCCGCCTACTCTGTGCCGGCCCAAGCCACGGCCACCGCTTCGTTCCAGGGGAACTGCAATAGCACGTTCACCTGCAACTTCGATGCGGCCCGTCCCTCGCCCGGCTCGTCCTGCAGCGGTGGCGCGACGATCCTCTACAGCTGGGATTTTGGCGACCCTGCGGGCAGCCAGACCTTCACCTCGTCCACCACCATCTCCCACACCTACCCGGGAACCGGGGGCTACACCGTGATCCTCAAGGTCTGGTGCTCCGACGGCCCGACGCAGACCGCCACGCATCATGTCTGCTATGGCTTCGGTGGCCCCGACTGCATCACCTCCGGCGGCGGCTGGCAGCCCTGATCTCGCAGCCCCGGTTCCATCCGGCCCCGTGGCGCAGTGTCACGGGGCCTCAACCGTCCTTCCGTCCCCCCTCCGCCGCCCGCTTCTTCACCTGCTCGAGGATCTCCCCCCAGCCCGGCTCGCCGTGGAGGGACACCAGGTCGGGGTCGCTCTCGAGCTGGCCGGGGTCGCCCCAGCCCAGGTCGGCCGAGCGGCGGAGCTCGTCCATCGCCTTCTTCTTCTCTCCGGCGCGAGCGTGGACGCAGGCGAGGGAATAGAGGGGCGCGGGCGAGGTCGGGCGGATCTCGGCGGCGATGCCGACGTAGAGGGCGGCCAGCCGGTACTCCTTGCGGTCCAGGGCCTGCTGCGGCAGGTAGATCGCGGTCTGCGCGTAGAGGCCGGCGAGGATACGGCGGGCCGAGAGGGCGTCCGCGCTCTCCCCCTTTTCCGGGGCGGCCCTCGCCTGGAGCTCGGCGAGGCGCAGGTCGCCGGCCACCCTCCCGAGCGGCAGGACGTCCTGGTTTTCCCCGATCGCGGCGAGCTTCTTCTCCGCTTCCGCCAGCTGGTGCCGATCGCGCCGGCGCCGCGCCTCCCGCTCCTTCTGGGCGGCCTGGAGCGCTTTCGAGGCGCCGAGCTCTGCGGCCTTCTTCCCGGCTTGGGCGAGATCGGCGGCGTCGCGCAGGCCGGCATAGTCGTCGGCCATGGCGGAATAGAGGCGGCAGGCGACGATCGGGTCGCCGGCTTCTTCGCCCTTCGCCCGGGCGAGGTCCTGCTGCCAGAGGGCCTCGACCTCCGCCGGGTCCTGGGCCCGGGTCCCCGCCCGCATGGCCCGCAGGTCGAGCCAGGCCAGGGCATCGGTCGCCAGGGCCTCCGTTATCCACTGGTGCGGGCCGGCGAAGCCCGCGAGGCGGTGGGGGAGGTGGAGCTCGGCCAGGCGATCCGCCAACTCCTCGACCTCGTCGTAGTTGAAGTCGACGTTGCCCACCGTGGCGAAATAGAGGAAGGGGGTGGCCGGGGTGGGCGGTTGGTCGGGGGGGAAGCCGGCCCCGGCGGCGACGATGCCAGCCAGGCTGCCGGGGAGCGCAAGGCCCATGTAGCAGGCGGCACGGGCGGTGCCGGAGAAGCCCGCGACGTAGACCCGCTTGTCGTCGATCGCGAAGCGGCGGTGGGTGTCGTTCCACATCGCCTGCATGGCGTCGAGGGTGGGCTTGAGCGGTCCGTCGCTCGCCGAGTTGTAGGAGCTGGCGACCAGGTAGCCGTACTTCTCGGCGCCGGCGAGAAAGAGCCGGGCCGGGATCTCGCCCCGGCGGCGGGCGTCCAGGGCGTAGACGATGGGGGAGCGGCGCGCCGGGTCATAGCGGGTGGGGATGTAGAGGGCGTAGCTCTCGCCCGGGGCGGCCGGGCAGTCGACCTTCGGGATCAGCTGGCCCTTGGGGAAGGAGGTGGCACCGGCCGGCGGCGCGGACTGGCCGGGCGCCCCAGGAACCGCCATGGGGGTGACGACGAGGAGCAGGAGGAGGGGAGCGAGCTGCAGCTTCGGGCGCATGGGCGATTTTCCGTCAGCCGCAGGCTATCAGGCAAGTGAATTGCATTCGCTCCTACGAAGATGGGAGGAGAGGGACTTGCCATGAGCATTCGCGTCCGCCTGCACTACGATCCCGTCGAGTCCATGCTGCCTGCGGCGCCGCGGGATTCCCAGCTCGACCTCAACGAGACCCTGCCCTGGTTCCCCCTGCGCCGGGTGCGCCCGGCGCCGACGGCGCAGCCCCAGGTGCGCTGCATCCGCTGTGAGGGGCGGATGGAGAAGGGGACCGCCCCGGTCCACATCGAGCGGAACGGCTACCGGGTCGCCTGGGACGGCCTCCCCGCCTGGGTCTGTACCCGCTGCGAGTCGTCGTACTTCGAGGAGAACGAGGTGCGGCTGGTGCAGCGGGCGCTCGGGCTCATGAAGCAGCTGTCGGCGCGAAAAGAGATCAGCCCCCAATGACTGCCAGGCCCTTTACAGTCGACGTCGCGCAGGAAACGCTGGACGACCTGCGGCAGCGTCTTGCCAACACGCGCTGGGCGGATGAAATGCCGGGCGCGGACTGGGACTACGGGACGAATCTGGGCTATCTGAAGACCCTTGTGCAGTATTGGCGAGAAGGATTCGATTGGCGGGCGCAGGAAGAACGTATCAACCGCTTGGCGCATTTCCGCACCGAGGTCGAAGGTACCGGCCTTCATTTCATCCACGAGCGAGGAAAAGGCGAACATCCCCTGCCGATCCTCCTCACCCACGGTTTTCCCGATTCCTTCCTGCGTTTCGCCAAGATCCTTCCGATGTTGACCGACCCGGCAGCCTACGGCGGTGACCCGGCAGATGCTTTCGACGTCGTCGTTCCCAGCCTGCCCGGGTACGGATTTTCCGACCAGCCGGAGAAACCGGGAGCCCTCTTCAGGATTGCCGATCTATGGGCAACCCTCATGACGCAACGTTTGGGTTACGAACGCTTCGGGGCGCACGGTGGAGACTGGGGCAGCACGGTCACCGAACACCTGGCGCGCAGCCATGCCGATGCCCTCGTCGGAATTCATCTTACCGACGTTCCCTTTGCTCATCTTTTTGAACAGCCCAAGGATCTGTCCGTCAGCGAAAAGAAATTCATCGCCGAGAGCGAGAAGTGGCAGCAGAAGGAAGGGGCGTACGCGATGATTCAAAGCACGGCGCCCCAGACTCTGGCGTATGGCTTGACCGACTCGCCCGTGGGCTTGGCGGCGTGGATCGTCGAGAAGTTCCGCGCCTGGAGCGATTGCCAGGGTGACGTGGAGACGCGCTTCACCAAGGACGAGCTGCTGGCGAACATCATGGTCTACTGGGCAACCGGAACGATCCATTCTTCGTTCTGGCTCTACTACGACGTGGCCAATGCGGGCGCGCTGACCTGGATCGCCGAGATGATCAAGAAGTGGACCGGCTCGTCGAACGTCCCGACCGGGTTTGCGAGCTTTCCGCGCGATCTGCTGCCGCCACCCCGCGAATGGGCGGAACGGTTCTTCAACATTCAGCGCTGGACAGAGATGCCACGGGGTGGACATTTTGCCGCGATGGAAGAGCCGGAGCTGCTCGCCGAGGACCTCCGCGCCTTCTTCCGTCCTCTGCGGAAATCAGGCAACGGCTGATCGGGTGCGGCCGTTCCGCCCACCGCTCCCGGGGTCGGGATATGATCCCCCGATCACCGATCCCCGGGAGGTTCCTGCCATGGGCGTCGAGAGCCTGGAGACACGGGCGGCGCCGGTCCCCCCCTCCGAAGACGAGCGCCGCGACGAGCGGGTGTGGGCCGAGGAGCTGGAGCTCCTGCCGCCCTACTACGGCGTCGACGACGTGCCGCCGCCGCTCGAGACGCTGCTCTATGCCTGGCAGCACACCCTGGTGGACGTCTCCCCCTACGTCCTCCCCCTGATGGTCGCGGGGGCGGTGGGGTATGGCGCCCGGGAGGCCGCGGCGATGATCTCCGCCTGCCTGACCCTCATGGGGATCGCCACCTTCGTCAACGTCACCTGGGGCAACCGCCTGCCCTCGGTGCTCGGCCCCTCGGCCACCGACACCGGGGCCATGGCCTCGGCTGGCGCCATCTACGGCGCTCCGGCGATGTGGATGGCCGGCTTCGTGGCCGGGATCTTCGAGGCCGTGGTGGGGGCGAGCGGCCTCCTCACCCCCCTGCGCCGGTTCCTGCCCCCCTACGTTTGCGGCATCGTCGTGCTCACCCTGGGGATCTCGCTGGCGCGGGTGGCGGGCGGCTGGGTCTTCGCCGATCCTCGCCCGGTGCTCTTGGGCCTCGCCGGGGCGAGCGTCCTCTCGATCGTCGTCCTCACCGTCGTCGGCCACCGGTTCGGGTTGGGGGTTCTGGCCCGCGGCTCCATCTTCTTCAGCCTGCTCCTCTGGGGTGTCGGGGCCGCCGGCGTTCTCGGGGTGGCGGACTTCTCGGCTCTCGCCCGGGCGCCCTGGTTCGGGCTGCCGCGTCTCTTCGCCTTCGGCGGCCCCGGTCTCGGCTGGCAGCTGGCGGGCGGCGCGGTGGTCGGCGTCATCGTCGGCGTCATCGGCTCGATCGCCGAGTCGATCGGCGACTACGCGGGGACCTGTGCCGTCTCCGGCATTCCCTACACGGTCCGCCACATCCGCCGCGGCATCACGGTCGAGGGGATCGCCTCCGCCATCGGCCCCCTCTTCGGCGGCCTGCCGCTCACCACCTACGCCCAGAACACCGGGGTGATCGCCACCACCCGGGTGGCCAGCCGCCGGGTCGTGCAGGTGGCGGCGCTCCTCCTCCTTCTCTACGGGCTGTCGCCGAAGCTCGGGGCGCTCCTCGTGCTCATCCCCCGGCCCATCGTCGGCGCCGTCTTCCTGGTCATCTGCGGCATGATCGCGACCGTCGGTCTGCGCCTCCTCGGCTGCGGCAGGAAGGACGAGGCCTATCTCCTCACCACCGCCATCTCCCTGATGGCCGCCCTCACCCTGCCCCTCGCCGCTACCGCCAGGAAGGAATGGTTCGCGGTGTTACCGCCCTCGGCGAAGCTGTTCCTGGGGAACGGGGTCGTGATCGCGATTACGCTCGGCATCCTGTTGAACGGTATGCTCCGGGCGGTGCTGCCAGCGCGGGAGTGACCGGAGCCTCCGGAAAGCGTTCCGGGACCTCCGGAAGTCGTTCGGATGCTCCGGAAAGCGTTCCGGGACCTCCGGAAATCGTTCCGGACGCTCCGAAAAGCGTTCCGGAACCTCCGGAAGTCGTTCCGGAAGCTCCGGAAGACGTTCCGGGACCTCCGGAAGTCGTTCCGGATGCTCCGGAAAGCGTTCCGGGACTTCCGGCAGTCGTTTCGGAGCCTCCTCTCGCCGCGCCCGGCCTTCCTTGGAAGAGATCCTGCCGGTATAGGATGCCGTCATGGACGGCCGCCAGCGCAAGGACCTCCGCCCCGGCCTCGCCGTCGAGATCGTCCTCAAACAGGATCAGCGGACCGGCAAGCGTACCCGGGGGATCGTGCGGGACATCCTCACCCCCTCGCCCAGCCACCCGCACGGCATCAAGGTCCGCCTCGCCGATGGCCAGGTGGGACGGGTGAAGGCGATCCTGGGCGAGGAGCCGAAGAAGCCCTGATCTATCCCTTGTAGCGGGCGGCCTCGATCGTCGACCAGAGGTGAGCCACCCAGCCGAGCAGGAAGAACCAGAGGACGATCCCGAGCACGAAATGGACGAGCGCCGTGCCGATCCGCCCCTGCAGGAGCTGGCCCAGACCCGGGATGAAGAAGCTGGCGAGCGCGGCGATGACGTTTCCGGCGGAACCCTGACCGGCCATGAGCGTGTCCTCCCGCGCGGCATTCTAGCAAGACTCCTGCCGGCTCCGGCGGACGGGCAAACCGGGATAGACTGCGCCCAGCCAAGCCGTTTCGCTGGACCCCGTCCGCCGGCACCGCCGGCAAAGGAGCCCGCCATGAAGACGATCCGCCTGTGCGCCCTCCCGGGCCTCGCCCTGGTCGCCGCCCTCCTCGTCGGCTGCTTCGACGTCGAACAGACGCTCTCCCTGCAAAAGGACCTCTCGGGGACCGCCGGCTTCACGATGACCGTCAATTTCGAGCCCATGGCCCTCATGATGCTCCGCATGCAGCGCGAGATGGCGGGGGTGAAGGGCGACCCGACCCCGGCCGAGATCGCCAAGGCCAAGCAGGATTTCCTCGCCTCGAAGAAGGGACAGAAGTCCCCGGCCGACGACTTCGCGGCGGAGAAGGCCAAGTTCGAGAAGACCCTGCCGCCCGGCGTCCAGCTGATCGACGCCGGGGCCGAGGACCAGGGATTGAAGATGCGCGTCCACTTCAAGGTCCGCTTCGACGACGCGGCGAAGCTCGCCAAGCTCCAGATGAGCTCGCCCGAGAAGCAGCAGGCGCCGGGTCCCAAGAACCCCTACGACGAGCCCTTCACCAACCTCAAGGTCGTCGACGAGGGGAAGACCGTCCTCTTGACCAGTGCCCTGGTCGATCCGCGCAAGGCGCAGGAGGATGCACAGAAGGGGGGCGGCGCCCCCGAGCTGACGCCGGAGATGCGCCAGCAGATGGAGGAGGCCTTCCAGGGCTTCCGGATGGCCTTCAAGCTCGACACCCCCATGGAGGTCGTGGAGTCGAACGCCACCCGCCGCGAGGGGCATACCCTCTACTGGGAGTACGACCTGAAGAGCATCGAGAAGGCGCCGGCGGGGATCCGGGTGCGCCTGCGCAAGTAGGGGGCATGCGAGCGGCGGTGATCGACGGCTACGGGGGGAGCGAGCGGCTGGTCCTGCGGGAGGTCGCGGCGCCGCGGCCGGGTCCCGGGCAGGTGCTGCTCCGGGTGCGGGCGGCCTCGGTCAACCCTCTCGACTGGAAGATCCGCAGCGGGCAGCTGCGCCTGGTCAAGCGGCTGCGCTTCCCCGCGATTTTGGGGCTGGACGTCGCCGGCGAGGTGGTGGAGATCGGTCCCGAGGTCTCCCGCTTCGCGCCGGGGGACGCGGTCTATGCCCTCCTGGACGGCGTGGGCGGCGCCTACGCCGAGTACGCCGTGGTCCGCGAGTCGTCGCTCGCCGCCAAACCCGATGTCCTCTCCTTCGAGGAGGCCGCCGCCCTGCCGGTCGCCGGGCTCACCGCCCTCCAGGCCCTGCGCGACCTGGGGGAGCTGGCCCCCGGAGAGCGGCTGCTGATCAACGGCGCCGCGGGCGGGGTGGGCCACCTCGCGGTGCAGATCGGGGCGGCCCTGGGGGCGCACGTCACCGGGGTCGCCAGCGGCCGGAACCAGGAGATGGTGCTCGCCATGGGCGCCGAACGGGCCATCGACTACGAGGAGGTCGACTTCACCGGCGAGGACGAAGAGTACGACGTGATCTTCGACGTCGTGGGCAGCCGTTTCGACGATTGCTCGGCGGTGCTCTCGGCCGACGGCGGCGTCTATGTGAGCACCCAGGTGGGTCCCCGCCTCTTCGCCTGGTCCGTCCTCACCCGCCTGGGCCGCCTCCTCGGCCGGCGCCGCCTGGCGCGCCTCATCATCACCCATCCGAGCGGCCAGGACCTGGAGGTGATCAACCGCCTGGTCGAGATCGGCAAGCTGCGGCCGGCGATCGGCCGGGTCTACCTCCTGGAGGACGTCGGCCGCGCCCACGAGGCGAGCGAGGGCGGCCACGCGCGGGGGAAGATCGTGCTGCGGATCGAATGAAGGGGGGATTCGCCTGAAGCGGGGAAACCTGCGACAATGAGGCGAGAGGAATCGAGATGGCAAAGCTCACACTGGAAGTTCCGCCAGAGGTCGTTGATGCCGTAAAGCTTCCACCGGCCGAGGTGGAAGGCGAGCTGCTCAAGGAGCTGGCGCTGGCGCTCTATCGCCGGGGAGCCCTCTCGGTTGGCAAGGCGCGAGTCCTGGCGCAGATGAGCCGCTGGCAGTTCGAACAGCTGCTCGGCGAGCGCCGGATCCCTCGCCACTACTCGGAAACGGAGCTCGAGGAAGACCTTCGGCACGCGCATGGTCATCGTTGACTCCTCGACGCTGATCCATCTGTCCGCGATCGGACGCCTCACTCTTCTCAAAGATCTCTATGGCAAGTTGACCGTACCGCCCGCGGTCTGGAGTGAGGTCGTAGAACAGGGAAAAAACCGGACCGGCGTTGCCGAGCTCCAAGCTGCGCTTTGTGAGGAGTGGCTGGAGATCCTGGCCCCCGGTAACGAGCCGTTGCTGCGTTCGCTTCGGCACGAGCTCGATGAGGGGGAGGCTGCGGTCATCGCCCTTGCAGTGCAGCATCAAGCGAGCCTTGTGCTCCTGGACGAAGTGGAGGCCCGGCGGATTGCCGCGGACTTTAGCCTTGAGAAAACGGGCGCCATCGGCGTCCTGATTCGAGCCAAACTCGAAGGGAGAATCGGATCGCTGCGCGTCGAGTTGGACAAGATCCGGACCGAGGCGGGCTTCTGGATCGAGGAGAGCCTTTATCAGAAAGTGCTGCAGGCCGCCGGAGAATAAGAGCGCTGGGCAAACGGACGCTCACGGAGCGCAGGTCGCCTGAAGAGGGCTATCCTCATGTCGATGCTTACCCGTGCCGCCGCCGCTTTCCTCTGCCTCACCTTTCTCGCCTGGCCCCCCCTCCTGGCCTCCGTTCCGCCGCCCGCCAAGGACACCGAATTCCAGGAAGAGATCGACGTCCGCATCTCGACGATCGTCCTGCGGGTGGTCGACGGCCGTGGCGAGCCGATCCGGGGTCTGGGGCCGCAGGATTTCCGCGTGCGGGTGGGGAAGAAGGAGGTCCCCGTCGTCGCCGTCGACTGGTTCGCCGCGGGCGAGGCGCCCCCGAAGCCGCCCGAGCCTTCTCCTGCCACGGAGCCCACCTCCGGGGAGCCGGCGGCCGCTCCCGCTCCCCTCCCGGCCGGCAGGCTGGTCGTCTTCTTCGTCCAGGCGGACAACAACTCGGCGGTCCGCACCCGCGGGCATCTGAAGACCCTGCCCTACGTGAAACGGCTGCTCAGAGCCCTCGACGACGAGGACCGGCTGGCGGTCGTCTCCTTCGACTCACACCTGAAGCTCTGGCAGGACTTCGTCTCGGATCGGGACACCACCTACGCCGCCATCGCACGGGCGGTCCGCTTCAGCGCGACCCCGCCGGTGGTCCCTCTCGGGGAGCCGCCCTCGATCGCCCAGAGCTTCGACGTCGAAAAGGCGAAGGACATCGCCTCGCCGGAGCGCGCCCTTGCCGCGACGGCGGCGGCCCTGCGGCCGCTCGGCGGCGAGAAGATCCTGATCTTCCTGGGCTGGGGCCTCGGCCGCTTCGGCGCCGGAGGGACGACCATGACCCCGGGCTTCACCCCCGCCATCCGCGAGCTGGCTCGGGCGCACACCTCGGTCTTCGTCCTCGACGTCACCGACGCCGGCGCCCACGACCTCGCGGTCGGGCTCGAAGCGGTGGCCGACGCGACCGGCGGCACCTACGCCAAGACCGTCGACGAGCCGGACCTCGCCATCCGCGAGCTGGTACGGACGATCTCCGGCTACTACGTGCTGACCCTCGATCCCGATCAGCTGCCCACCGGGATCAAGGGCGACCTCCGGGTCGATCTGCGCAAGAAGCGGGGGACGGTGCTGGTGCGGCCGGCGAAAGTGCGGTAGGCACGGCGATCCAGGCTTTCTATGGACACCCTATAGGAAGGGTGCTACCCTTCCTATAGGGACTCTATGGGAAAGGATCGGAGATGGGCCAGGAAAACCTCCTCCAGGGCACCCTCGACCTGCTCATCCTCAAGGCGCTCGCCCTGGGCGAGCTCCATGGGCTGGGCATCTCGCAGCGCATCGAGCAGATCACCCAGGGGACGTTCCAGGTCAAGCCCGGCTCCCTCTTCCCCGCCCTGCACCGCATGGAGGAGGCCGGCTGGCTCGCCTCCTCCTGGGGCGAATCCGACAACAACCGCCGCGCCAAGTACTACCGGCTCACCCGGACGGGAGAGCGCCAGCTCGCGACCGAGGCGGAGCGCTGGCAGCGGATCTCTTTCGCCATGGCCAGCGCCCTGCGCGCCACGTAAGGGGAGAACCATGGCCTTTCTGCCGCGTCTTGCCAGCCTGTGGAAGAACTGGCGCCACCGCGACCGCGCCGAGCGGGACCTGGACGCCGAGATCGGCGCCTACCTGGAGATGTTGACCGCAGAGAAGATCCAGGACGTGTGAAGCAGGGTCTGGTTGCGAGTCGGGGAGCGCCACCCCAGAAATGAGGAGCTTCAGACAGAAGGAGGAAGATCAGGCGGACAGGTAGGGAGTTCCACGCCAGAAGTAGGGAGATCGAACGAACAATAGGGGAGATCCAAGCCCGGGTTGTGGAACGCCAGGCCGAAATCCATGGATCCAGCCGAGAATCGGGAGCTTCACGGCAGATTCAGGAGGCGCAGCTGCTGAGCTGCCAGCGCGGCGGCTGTGTCTGGCAGCGCAACTGCTGTGCCTAGTAGCACGATCGCTGTGTCTGGTAGCGCAGGCGTCAAGTCAAGGAGCACAGGCGTTGGGCAGCAGCCCGGCACGACGCCCGGTGAAGCGGGTTCGCCAGCGGTGGCCCCCGGCCTTCGGGCGCCGCCTCGATCCCGTCATTATAGGTCCGAATCGCGTGTAAATCGCCTGGACCCGCCCGGACCCGGGCTACGATGACTCGACCGATGGGGTGACTGGCATTCCCTGCCAATTGGCGGTATACTTCTTGCCAGATGGCCTAGGAGGGGAGGTCACCATGCCTGCTACGTCTGTGATCGTTGAAGCCCTGGGAGGTCGGGCGGCGCTCGATCGGCCGGTCGAGAGCCCCGCCGATCTCTCGGCCCAACTCCGCGCCGGGTTGCCGTACGCCTCGCTCGAATCCGTCATGGTCAAGTTCGACCTGCGGCGCGAGGAGGTCTCCTCGGCGCTCCACCTGCCGCCGCGAACGCTCGCCCGGCGCAAGCAGGAGCAGCGGCTCTCTCCGGACGAATCCGATCGCCTCTTCCGCCTGGTCCGCATCGCCGCCCAGGCGGTGCAGATCCTGGGGAGCGAGGAGCGCGCCTCGCTCTGGCTGCGACGGGAGAACCGCGCCCTGGGCGGCCACCCGCCCATCGAGCTGCTCGACACCGATCTCGGTACCCGCCAGGTCGAGGAGGTCCTGGGGCGCATCGAGCACGGCGTCTATAGTTGATGGCGGAGCCCATGGAGGCGCCTACCGAGGCGCCAAAGCCGGGGCGCCTGGTCTGGCGCCTGACCGCGATCCGCTACGTCGACCGCGCCTACACGGGCGAGGGAGCCCGCCTCTACGGCGGCCGCTGGAACCATCCCGGCAGCCCTCTCGTCTACACCTCCGACACCCTGTCGCTCGCCGCCCTGGAGTACTTCGTCCACCTGGAGCCCGACATCGCGCCGGATCGCCTGGCCGCCCGTTCCGCCGAGCTGCCGGCGGACATCCGGGTGCCGATCCTGTCGCTCGCCGACCTGCCCGCCGGCTGGCGCCGCTACCCGGCCCCCGAGCGCTTGAAGGACCTGGGGACGGGCTGGGCGCGCTCGCGGGTGAGCGTCGCCCTCTCGGTGCCCTCGGCGGTGATCCCCCACGAGCGGAACATCCTCCTGAACCCGCTCCATCCCGACTTCCCGCGCCTCCGCCTCCTGGCGCCCGAGGCGTTCTCCTTCGATCCGCGGATGTGGAAGGCGTAGGGACGGTATACTCGCGCCGACCCGATCGGAGACCCCATGCCGCTCCTCTTCCTCAACCGCCGCGACGTGGAAGACCTCCTCCCCATGGGGGAGTGCATCGAACGGATGGCCGACATCCTGACCGCCCTGGCCCAGGGGGAGGCGAGCCAACCTTTGCGCTCGCTCTTCTGGCTGCCCGGCGAGCCCCGGCGCAATCTCATGGCCTGGATGCCCTCGGAGCGCTCGGGGCCTCCGGGGCAGGAGGCGCTGGCCATGAAGGTGCTGACCCTCTTTCCCGGCAACCACGCCCGGGGCCTCGACTCCCACCTCGGCTTCGTCCTCCTCTTCGACGGCCAGAGCGGCGAGCCGCTCGCCATCCTGGACGCCTCCTCGGTGACCGGCATCCGCACCGCGGCGGCGAGCGCCCTCGCCACCCGACTGCTCGCCCGGGAGGACGCCGCGGACCTCGCCCTCCTCGGCTCCGGGGTGCAGGCGCGGAACCATCTGGCGGCCTTGAAGGAGGTCCGTCCCGTCAAGCGGGTGCGGGTGTGGAGCCGAGACCTGGAGCGGGGGAGGCGTTTCGCCGCGGCCGAATCGGCCCGCCACGGCGTTGCCGTCGAGGCCGTGGCCTCCCCTGAGGCTACGGTTGTCGGGGCCGACCTGATCTGCACCGTCACCGCCTCCCGCGAGCCGGTCCTCCGCGGCGAGTGGATTGCCCCGGGCGCCCACGTCAACGCGGTCGGGGCCTGCACGCCGGCCGCCCGCGAGCTCGACACCGCGGCGGTCCGCCGCGCCCGTTTCTTCGGCGATCGCCGGGAGTCGGTCTTGAAGGAGGCCGGCGACTTCCTCATCCCCCTCCAGGAGGGATCGATCGCCGAAGGCCACCTCCTGGGCGACTTCGGGGACCTCCTGCTCGGCCGGGTCCAGGGCCGGCTCGCGCCCGAAGACGTCACCGTCTTCGAATCGCTGGGCATCGCGGTCGAGGACCTGGCCTCCGCCCAGCACGTCTACGCCAAGGCACTGGCGGCGGGGCGGGGGGTTCGGCTGGAGCTTTAGGAGGAGACCCCGCATGCGCACGCTCTCTGCCCCCACGATCGACGACATCCGCGCCGCCCGCGAGCGCCTGGCCGGGGTTGTTCTGCGCACGCCGCTCGTGCGGTTGAACGTCGACGGCCCGAATGAGATCTATCTCAAGCTCGAAAACCTGCAGCCGATCGGCTCCTTCAAGCTGCGGGGGGCCGCCAACGCCATGCGCCTGGCCGGGCCAGAGCGGCTGGCGAAGGGGGTCTATACGGCGAGCGCCGGCAACATGGCCCAGGGGGTGGCGTGGAGCGCCCGGCAGATCGGGGTGCCGGCGACGGTCGTCGTGCCCGAGCACGCGCCGGAGACCAAGCTCGCCGCCATCGAGCGGCTGGGCGGCCGGTACGTCAAGGTCCCCTTCGAGCAGTGGTGGCAGGTGCTGACCGACCACGGCGCCCCCGGCTACGACGGCCTCTTCATCCACCCGGTGGCCGACACCGCGGTGATGGCCGGCAACGGCACCATCGGCCTGGAGATCCTGGAGGACCTGCCGGACGTCGACACCGTGCTCGTCCCCATCGGCGGCGGCGGCCTCGTCTCCGGGATCGCCACGGCAATCCGTGCCGGCAAGCCGGACACCCGGGTCTACGCCTGCGAGGTCGAGACCGCCGCGCCCCTGACCGCCGCCCTCGCCGCCGGAGGCCCGCAGACGGTCGACTACCGGCCGAGCTTCGTCGACGGCATTGGCGGCAAGCGGGTGCTCGACGAGATGTGGCCGCTGGTGAAGAGCCTCGTGGACGGCGCCCGCGTCGTCCCTCTGGCCGCGGTGGCCGAGGCTCTCCGTCTCCTCGCCGAGCGCAACCGGGTGATCGCCGAAGGGGCCGGCGCCACCCCGGTGGCCGTCGCCCTGGCGGGACTCCCCGAGATCACCGAGGGCAAGAAGATCGTCTGCGTGATCTCCGGCGGCAACATCGATGTCGGGAAACTCACGACGATTTTGGCGGGTGGGGTGCCATAGGGGATACCGGCTCCCCCAGCAGACCTTCGATCAACCTCTCCAACTCCGCCACCAGTTCCTGATGGTGCTCGCCGGTCCCGGGGCCGGCGTAGCCGGTGTAGATCTTGCGCACCTTGCCGTCCCTACCGATGAAGATGCTGGTGGGGAAGGCCACGACCGCGGTGAGGTCGGGGAGGGTCTTGGCCGCCGCCTTCTTGTCCGAGGTGCCGGCGAGGAGCAGGGGGAAGGTGATGCCGTGGCGGGCGGCGTATTTGCGCACGAAACGGGCGTCGCGCGCTGCGTCGCCGGTGTACTCGTAGGCGAGGCCCACGATCTCCAGGCCGCGATCGCGGTAGCGCTTGTACCAGTCGGCGAGGAGCGGCGCCTCGTCGTTGCAGTTCGGGCACCAGGAGCCGAAGACGTTGACCAGCACCACCTTGCCGGCGAAACGCGGGTCGGCCGAGGAGACGTCGTGACCGTCCAGGTCGGGGAAGTGGAAGCCGAAGCGCCCCGCCGCGTTGGTCAGGCCCACCAGCTTCCAGGCGTCGGGGAGGACCGGCTGGCCCGCCGCCACCCGGCGGCCGGTCCAGGTGGCATGGTAGCGGTCCCGCGACCAGAAATCGCCGGCGAGCGTCCCGTCGGCCTGCGCCCGCGCGGTAAAGAGGAGGGCGTGGGCGCCGTCGAAGGTCGAGAGGCGCAGGAGGCCCCTCTCGTAGCTCCCTTCGAGGTAGCGGTAGTCGCCGGTCGGGGTGAGGAAGGTGCCGGTGACCCGCTCACCCTCCTGCTGGAGCTCGCCCTCGGCCGGCGAGGAGCCGTCCGCATCCACGAACTGCGCCGCCCACTGGCCGGAGACCGAGGGGAGAGCCGCCTTGTCGCCGCCCGGGGCCTGGGAAGGGGTGAAGCGGGGTCCCTTGCCGCGCTCGGCGTGGAAGGGCATCCGGCTGAGTCCGCCCGGCTCGGTCCGGGTCCAGACGCCCTCCAGGCGGTCGCCCTGCGGCGCGACGGTGGCGTCAATCCGCGAGTCGTACCAGTCGAACCGCAGGACCAGCTTCCCCGGCGACGACTCGACGGCGGAGAACGGCGCCTGCTCGCTGCCGTTCTCCACGACTGCCCGCAGTCGGCGGCCGGTGCGGGTGAGGCGCAGGCCGAAGGGCAGCTCGCCCCCTGGCGAGCCGAGGGTGGCCCGCCACTCGCCGGCCAGGCGGGGAGCGACGGCTTTCATCTCGGTCCCCCCGCCACGGTCGCAGCCGAGGGCGGCGAGCAGGAGGGGGAGGAGGAGCGGAAGGATCGGGCGCGGGCGCAAGGGCCGCATGATACGCCTTTTCAGCGGTTGGGGGAGGAGGCCCCGACCCGCACCGTCCCCACCAGCCCGTCCTGGAGGTGGCCGGCCTGGGGGGCCGGGACCCGCAGCTCGGCCTCGGCGAAGATCATCTGGGAAGCGGTGTCCACCTGGGGCGAGATCTGGGAGATCGTCCCCGGGAGGTCGGCTCCCTCGATGTGGGCGGCATCGGCCGGGCGGAAGTCGATCGGCGCGCCGAGGCGCAGGCGGGCCGACGACTCGGGCGGCACCGCGAAGCGGACGACGAACGAGCCGTCGCTGATCAGGCGCACGATCGGTGTGCCGGAGCGGACGATCGCGCCCGGGTCGAGGTAGCGCGCCGCCACCGTGCCGCGGAGGGGGGAAGTGAGGACGGCGTGGCCGAGCCGCCCGGCGAGCTGGGCGACGTGGCCCCGCTCCTCCGACACCCGGGCGGCCGCGGTCTCGACCGCCGCCGCCGAGGCCCTCTCCTTGCTCAATAGCTCCTCCAGCTCCTCCCGCGGGTAGAGCTCCTTGTAGGCCGCCCGCCGGTCATACTGGTTCTTGACCGCTTCGAGCTCGATCTCCGACCGCTTGTGCTCGGCCTCGAGGGCGGTGAGCGCCGCCCGGGCGCTCGCCAGCTGTTCCGCGATTTCGCGCGTCTCGATGGTCGCGATCCGCGCCCCCGGCTCGACCCGGTCGCCGACCTTCACGTCCAGCTGGCGCAGCTCGCCGTCAAGCTCGGCGGTGACCTCGACGGCATGGCGCGCCACGATCACGGCGAGATAGCCATCGGTGGGCAGGGCGTTGCCGGTCGGCGGTACATAGCGGGCTGGAACGGCGGCCGCGGCGGGGGCGGGCCGGGGGGAGGGCGGCGCGGCGGTGCCGCCGGCGCTTCCCGCCGGGGTTCGGGCGCAGCCGGCGAGGAGGCCGACGAGGAAGAAGAGCCCGAGGGGACCCATCTGGCCGATCGTGATGCCGCGCTTCATGCCCGTATGGTACCGCAACCCCTTGTCCCCTCACCCCCCTACCCGGGGCGTAGGCCAAGTCGGCACGAACCCGCCGGGCTTGCCCCCCCTCCGAGGCCCTGCTACCCTATTTCTTACAAAGATTTAGGACGCCACCGCCCGACCTTCGTCCCTATGCCCAATCTCTCCCGAGCCCTCGACCGCCAACCCCACCCCGCTGCCGGACCCCAATCGCGGAGTCCATCGCGTGGCCTGGTGCTCCTCGCCGGGAGCGCCGAGGCGGAGGCTCAGGCCCTGCGGGCGGTGGCGGCGGGCGCCTACGAGGTCGTCGCCGTCCCCACCCGCGACGAGGCCTGGGATCTCCTCGCCGCCGGGCAGGTCGCCGTCCTCTGCCTGGGCGAGGGGATCGCGGGAGCGGCGGCGCGGGAGCTCCTCGAGCAGGCGGCGGAGCGCCTTTCCGGTCCGCCCGGCTCCCCGGGGGTGCAGGAGGCCCAGAGGCCCCCCGGTCCCATCAACCTCGTCCTGCGCTCCGGCCCCGATCCGGCCCTCTTCGCCGACCTGATCGCCGAGGACCGCGTCTTCTATCTCAGCCAGGAGCCGCCGCCGCCGCGCGAGCTGGACGCCCTGGTGCGGAGCGCCGTCCGCCGGTACCGTCTGCTCAACGGCGCCCCGCTGGAGCCCGGGGAGGCGGCCGCCTCCCGGAGCCGCGAGACCTCCGACCTGCTGCGCCACCTCTCCTACCAGGAGGCGCCGGAGGACGTCGCCGCCCTGGTGGCCGAGGCCGCGCTCGACCGGGTGACCGCCGACCGCTCCTACTGCCTGCTCTACGACGCCGGCCGCGAGACCCTCTGGGCGCGCGATCCGACGAGCGCCTCGCGCCGCGACGAGAGCGCCGCGGTGGGCCTGGTGAGCTTCGTCCTCAGGAGCGGCCTGCCGGCCCGCCTCGCCCATGCCGGGGACGACCCGCGCTACGAGCGCGAGGCCGACGATCCGGCGGGAGACGGGCGGGAGCGCTTCCTGGCCGTGCCCATTTTCCGCCATGACCTGCGGGACCTCCGGGATCTCCACGGTCGCCAGGGCGGCGAGGTGGCGGCGGTGCTCGCGGTCACCCGCCATCCGTCGCGGCCAGAATTCGACGCCGCCGACCAGGTCGAGCTGGAGCGCCTGGCGGCCCAGGCCTCGCCCTACCTGACCGCCCTCCTGCCCGAGGGGGAGGGCGTGCTGATCCGCGATCCGCTCGGCTCGCCCGAGCCCGGGCTCTTCCGCCGCAAGGTCATCGAGCAGATGCTCCGCCCGGCGCAGGCCGAGGCCGACCCGCTGCGCATCTCGCCGACCTGGACCCGGGTCTCTTACTGGGTGCTGGTGGCGGCCCTCGCCGCCTTCCTCGTCTACTCGCTGCTCGGCCGGGTGGACGAGTACGCCGCGGGCACCGCGATCGTCGAGATGGGCGGGCGGACGGATCTCACCGCCCTCGAAAGCGGCACGGTGGGAGCGGTCGAGGCCGCCCCCGAGCAGCGGGTGCGGGCCGGCCAGGTGCTTGTCCGCTTCGACGACGCCCGCGAGCGGGCCGAGCTCGAACGGGCGGAGCGCGAGTTCGCCCTGCAGCTGGTCAACCGCCTGCGCGATCCGGCGGATCGCAACGCCGAGCAGGCGCTCATTTCGCTCCGCGCCCAGCGCGAGCTGGCCCGCGCCCAGCTGGAGCGGCGCGCCCTCCGCGCCCCGGCCGACGGCACGGTCGCCGACGTCTGGGTGCGGGCCGGGCAGTACCTCCAGCCGGGGCAGGTGGTGCTGTCGCTCGCCGGGACGCCGGGGGTCTCCGGGGCCTCGGCGCGCTCGGGGGTCTTGGGGCCGTCGGTGGCCGTGCTCCTGCCCGGGCAGTACCGGCCGCAGATCCGCCGCGGCATGCCGATGCGCCTGGAGATCTCCGGCTATCGCTATGCCTACCAGAAGCTCGCCGTCGATTCGGTGGGCGACGAGGTGATCGGCCCCGCCGAGGCGCAGCGCTACCTGGCCCCCGGAGTCGCCGACGCGCTGACCGTCTCCGGGCCGGTGGTCATCGTCCGTTCCCACCTCCCCTCGACGAGCTTCACCGCCGAGGGGAAAACCTACCGCTACCACGACGGCATGCACGGCCAGGCCGAGGTCCGGGTGCGCTCGGAGCGCATCCTCTTCACCCTGATCCCGGCCCTGAAGTCGGTCTTCGAGCGGGAGCACTGAGATGGCGGAATCTCCCCAGGCCGGCTCCCCGGTCCCGCCGGTCCCGCCCGAGCGGCCGTCGCTCACGGCACGTTTCCCCGCCCTCTCGCGGCTGACCTGGGGGCGGCGGCGGCGCATCCCCTTCATCCAGCAGACGGCGGCGACCGACTGCGGGGCGGCGAGCCTCGCCATGGTCCTCGGCTACCTCGGCAAGGCGGTCACCCTCTCCGAGGTGCGCGAGTCGACCGGCGTCTCCCGCCACGGCACCAACGCCATGACGCTC
>DASQPA010000556.1:0-4383 GCA_035644215.1 Thermoanaerobaculia bacterium | reverse complement strand
CATCGCCTCCCCCAGGACCAGCACCGCGGCCGCCTGGACCTCCGGTTGGGTGAGGAGCGCCGATTCGATCTCCCCCAGCTCGATGCGCACTCCGCGCACTTTGACCTGGAAGTCGAGCCGCCCCAGGTACTCGATCTCGCCGATGGGCGACCGGCGCACGAGGTCGCCCGTCCGGTAGACCCGCGCTCCCGGGCTTTCCGCCCCGGCATCGGGCACGAAGCGCTCGGCGGTCCAGTCCGGCCGGCCCTGGTAGCCCCGCGCCACCTGTACGCCGCCGACCCACAGCTCACCTGCCACCCCGATCGGCATCGGCACGCCAAACCCGTCCATCACGTGGACGTGCGTGTTCACCACCGGCCGGCCGATCGGCACCGGCCGCGCCGTCGCCGTCTCGCGGCAGCGCCACAGGGTCACCTCGACCGCCGCCTCGGTCGGGCCGTAGAAATTGTAGAGGGAGGCCTCCAGGTGAGCGAGGGTGCGCTGCTCCAACTCGTAGGACAGCGCCTCGCCGCCCACGAACAGCCAGCGCAGGGAGGGAAGCTCCGTTAGCCCCTCCTCTTCCAGGAAACCGTGGAGGAGAGACGGCACGAAGTGTGCCGCCGTCACCTGCTGCTCGGCCATCCGCCGCACCAGATAGGAGGGGTCGCGGTGCCCGCCGGGACGCGCCAGCACCACCCGCGCACCGCAGAGAAGCGGCCAGAAGAGCTCCCAGACCGAGACATCGAAGCCCATCGGGGTCTTCTGGAGCACACCGTCCGCCGCGTTCAAGGGGAAGAGGTCCTGCATCCAGAGCAACCGGTTGACGATGCCACGGTGGCTGTTCATCACCCCCTTGGGCCGCCCCGTCGAGCCCGAGGTGTAGATGACGTAGGCGAGCGCGTCCATGGAGACCCGCGACGCCTCCGCCTCTCCTTCCGTCTCCGCCGGCTCCGGCCCTGACTCGTCGAGCGCCAGCTGCCGCACCCCGATCCCGTCGAAGATCGCGGGCGGCGAACCCGGCCCCACGAGCACGACGCCTCCCACTCCCACCGCGTCCGCCGCCATGAAGGCCAGGCGCTCGGCGGGATACTCCGGATCGAGCGGCACGTAGGCCGCCCCGGCCTTGAGGATTCCGAGGAGGCCCACCATCAGCTCGACCGAGCGCTCGACGGCGAGCCCCACCCGCGACTCCAGCCCGACACCCAGCGACCGCAGCCGGCGCGCCAGGCGGTCGGACCGCCGGTCGAGCTCCCGGTACGAGACCTCGCGTTCGCCGGCGACCACCGCCACCGCCACCGGCGTCCGCCGCGCCTGGGCCACGATCTGCTCGTGGAGCGGAGCCGCCGGCGGATAGGCGACCCGGGTGTCGGACCATTCGGCCGCCAGCTGGAAGCGTTCCGCCGGGGCGAGGAGCGGCAGGTCGGAGAGGCGGCGCGAGGGATCCGCCACCGCCGCGTCGAGGAGCCGCGTCAGGTGACCGGCCAGGCGGACGATCGTCGTCCGGTGAAACAGCTCGGCGTCGTACTCGATCCTGCCGGCGAGCCCCGCCCGCGATTCGGCGAGCGACAGCGAGAGGTCGAGCTTCGCGCTCCCGGTCTCGACCTCGCGCCAGGCGAGCCGCAGGCCGGAAAGCGCGAGATCCGAAGACGGGGTGTTCTGCAGCGCCAGGAGCACCTGGAAGAGCGGCATCCGCCCCAGGTGGCGCTCGGGCGAGAGTGCCTCGACCAGCTTCTCGAACGGCAGCTCCTGGTGCGCGAAGGCGGCGAGCGTCGCTCTCTGCGTCCGGGCGAGGAGATCGCCGAAGCTCGGATCGTCGGAGAGGTCGCCCACCAGGACCAAGGTGTTGACGAAGAAGCCGATCAGGCCCTCCAGCTCGACACGCGGCCGGTTGGCGACCGGCGTGCCCACCGGCACCCGCCGCTCGCCGCTGTAGCGCGCGAGGAGCTCCTGGAGAGCCGCGAGGAGGACCATGAACGGCGTCGCCTCCGCCTGCCGCGCCCGCCGCGCGAGGGCGGTCGAGAGGTCGGCCGTCAGGTGAAAGGGGAGCGTCGCGCCGCGCTGCCCCGGCAAGGTGGGGCGCGGCCGATCGAAGGGCAGGGCCAGCTCGGCCGGAGCGCCTTCGAGGCGCCCGCGCCACCATTCCACCTCCCGTTCCAGCCGCTCCCCGCGGAACCGCGCCCGTTGCCAGGCCGCGTAGTCGGCGTACTGCACCGGCAGCTCCGACAGCGGCGAGGGCCGCCCTCCGACGAAGGCGCCGTAGAGCGCCGCCACTTCGCGCTCCAGCGCCGCGACCGACCAGCCGTCGGCGGCAATGTGGTGGAGGGTCACGAGGAGCGAGTGCTCGTCCCCCGCCGATCCCGCGCCGCGCACGAGCGTGGTGCGGAGGAGAGGTCCGTGGGCGAGGTCGAACGGCCGCCGTGCCTCCTCGCGGGTGAGACGCTCGCTCTCCTTGTCGAGCGCCCGCTGCCGGTAGACACCGAGTCCCGAGAGATCGATGAGCGGCAGGGGGACCGGAGCGGGCGGCGCGATCTCCTGCACCAGGTTTCCCTCGATCGCGGGGAAACGCGTGCGCAGGGTTTCGTGGCGCCGTACCACTTCGGTGAAGACCGCGACCAGGGCCACCCGGTCGAGAGGACCGTGGAGCAGGAGGGTCGCGGGCAGGTTGTACTGCGCCCTGCCCAATCCCAGGCGATCGACGAACCAGAGCCGCTCCTGGCCGAAGGAGAGCGGCAGCGGCCGCGCGCGAGACGTCCGGCGGATCGGCCGCATGGCGCGACGATTCTCCGGGACGAGCACCTCGATCCGCGCCGCCAACGCGGAGAGAGTCGGAGCGGCGAAGATCGTCGCGAGCGGCAGCGTGAGCCCCAGGCGACGCTCGACGCGCGCCGAGAGGCGGGTGGCGAGGAGGGAGTGCCCGCCGAGCGCGAAGAAGTCGGAGCCGCGCCCGATGGGCGCCCTGGTCCCCAGCAGCTCGCGCCAGAGCCCGGCGAGCCGCTTCTCGACCGGGGTCTTGGGCGGCTCGTCCGCGGCGACCGGCGATGCCGTCGGGAAAAGGACGTCGGCCGCGATCTCCGCGCGCTCCGTCGCGGCGAGGAGCGGCAGCGTGGAGAGGCGGCGGGCCGGGTCCTCCACCGCCGCCCAGAGGAGCTCTGTCAGCTGATCGGCCAGACGGATCACGGTCGTTCGGTTGAACCGCCGGGCATCGTACTCGATCGTCCCGCCGAAGCCCGCGGGCGACTCGGCGAGCAGCAACGAGAGGTCGAGCTTCGCGCTCCCGGTCTCCACCTCGCGCCAGGCGAGCTGGAGCCCTTCGAGCGCGGGCTCCGCCGGCGGGGTGTTCTGGAGAGCCAGGAGCACCTGGAAGAGCGGCGTCCGGCCCAGCTGGCGCTCGGGGGAAAGCGCCTGGACCAGCTTCTCGAACGGCACCTCCTGGTGCGCGTAGGCGGCGAGCGTCTTCTCCCTAGTCCGGGCGAGGAGCTCGCCGAAGCCCGGATCGCCAGAGAGGTCGCCGACCAGGACGAGCGTGTTGACGAAGAAGCCGATCAGGTCCTCCAGCTCGACGCGCGGGCGGTTGGCGATCGGCGTGCCCACTGGCACCGTCCGCTCGCCGCTCCAGCGCGCGAGGAGCGCCTGGAGGGCCGCGAGGAGGACCATGAACGGCGTCGCCTCCGCCTGCCGCGCCCGGCGTGCGAGAGCGGTCGAAAGCTCCGCCGGCAGGCGGAAAGAGAGCGTCGCACCGAGCTGCCCCGGGAGCGCCGGGCGCGGCCGATCGAAGGGCAGGGCCAGCCCGGCCGGCGCGCCGGCCAGGCGCTCGCGCCACCACGCCACGAGCCGCGTGAGCCGCTCACCGCGGAACCGCGCCCGCTGCCAGACCGCGTAATCGGCGTACTGCACCGGGAGCTCCGGCAGCGGCGAGGGCCGCTCCGCGGCGAGAGCGCCGTAGAGCGCCGCCACCTCGCGCTCCAGCACCCCGACCGACCAGCCGTCGGCCACGATGTGGTGGAGGGTCACGAGGAGCGTGTGCTCGTCCTCCCCTGCCGATCGCGCGCCACGGACGAGCGTGGCGCGGAGGAGCGGTCCGCGCGCGAGGTCGAACGGCCGCCGCGCCTCCTCCCGCATGAGGCGCGCGAGCTCCGCGTCGAGCGCGCCGCCCACCCCCGCGAGGTCGACGAGCGGCAGGGGGACCGCCACGGGCGGAGCGATCTCCTGGACCGGCCTCCCCTCGACCGCGGGAAACCGCGTGCGCAGCGCCTCGTGACGCCGTACCACCTCGGTGAAGACCGCGGCCAGGGCCGCCCGGTCGAGCCGGCCGCGCAGGAGGAGTGCCGCGGGCAGGCTGTACTGCGCCCCGCCCGGCGCCAGGCGGTCGATGAACCAGAGGCGCTCCTGGCCGAAGGAGAGCGG
>DASQPA010000555.1:0-9369 GCA_035644215.1 Thermoanaerobaculia bacterium | reverse complement strand
CGGCTCCTTCCGGCTCAACATGGACTACTTCGGCTACATGGACGGCCTGGCGATGACCAACGGCCGCTTCGCCGACCTCTTCGGCGGACCGCCGCGGGAGCCGGAGTCGCCCATCGGCCGGCGGGAGATGGACCTCGCGCGATCGATCCAGGAGGTGACCGAGGAGATCGTCTTGAAGCTCGCCCGCCACGCTCGCGAGCTGACCGGGAAGAAATACCTCTGCCTGGCCGGCGGTGTGGCGCTCAACTGCGTGGCCAACGGCATTCTCCTGCGCGCCGGGATTTTCGACGACCTCTGGATTCAGCCCGCGGCGGGCGACGCCGGCGGGGCGCTGGGGGCGCCGCTCGCCTACTGGCACAACGCGCTGGGGAAGCCGCGCACGGTGGCCACGGGGAATGCCGGCGATCCCGGCCACCCCGGTCGCGACGCCATGCGCGGCGCCTACCTGGGTCCCGAGTTCAGCCGGGAGCAGATCCGCGCCTTCCTGGACGCCAAGGGATTCCCCTACGAGGAATTGGCCGACGCCGACTGGGCGCCGCGGATCGCGCAGATCATCGCCTCGGAGAACGTGGTGGGCCTCTGCCACGGGCGGATGGAGTTCGGGCCGCGCGCCCTGGGGAACCGCTCGATCGTCGGCGACGCCCGCTCCCCCAAGATGCAGTCGGTGATGAATTTGAAGATCAAGTACCGGGAGAGCTTCCGGCCGTTCGCTCCCAGCGTCCTCGAGGAGCGGGTGTCCGACTACTTCGAGCTCGACCGCCCCTCCCCCTACATGCTGCTGGTGGCCGACGTGGTCGAGAAGCGGCGGGTGGCGAAGCAGGGGGACGAGGAGAACCTGCCGCTCGTCGAGTGGGTGAACCGGCCGCGGTCGGACGTCCCGGCGATCACCCACGTCGACTATTCGGCCCGCATCCAGACCGTGTCGCGCGAGGAGAACCCGCGCTACCACGCGTTGATCTCCGAGTTCGAGCGCCTGACCGGCTACGGGGTGATCGTCAACACCAGCTTCAACGTGCGCGGCGAGCCGATCGTCTGCACCCCGGAGGACGCCTACCGCTGTTTCATGCGGACCGAGATGGACTACCTGGTGCTCGGCCCCTTCCTCGTCGACAAGAAGGCGCAGCCGCAGCTCGAGGACAGGCAGGACTGGCGGCAAGAGTACAAGCTGGACTAGGCTTCGGCGGCTCCGGCCGCGGTGTTTTTCCAGCCCCGAAGGGGCGAAGGTGGGTAGCCTGGGGCGCAAGCCCCAGGTAGAGAGGAAGGAAAAAGGATAGCCCCGAAGGGGCGACGGTAGTTCGGCGTCAGAGCTACCGCCGCCCTTTCAGGGCTCTCGATTTCTGGAAACTCTCCTGACCTGGGGCTTGCGCCCGAGGCTACCGACCCCCGCCCCTTCGGGGCGAAAAGAAGGAAGAAAGAGTTTCGTCAGGAAGGTCATCAGAAGGAGAGTTTCTATGCGCAGGCTCGGCTATGTGGGCTCCATGCTGGGGCAGATCTGGGATTTCGCCAAGCACAACAAGGTCTACTGGATCGTGCCCTTCGTGCTGATCCTCGGCCTGGTGATCCTCCTCGTGGTCACCAGTCAGGCGACCGCGCCGTTCATCTACACGCTGTTCTAGGAGCGGGTTTGGCCGCCCGCTCCCGCCTCGGCCGGCTGGCCCTGCTCCTGGTCTCGGTCGCCCTGACCCTGGGGCTGGCCGAGGTGGCGCTGCGGATCGCGGGGATCTCCAATCCCAACTTCTACCGCCCCGACCCGGATCTCGGCTGGGGGCTCACCCCCGGCGCTTCGGGGTGGTGGAAGAAGGAGGGGAACGCCTTCATCCGCATCAACGCGGACGGCGAGAGGGACCTCCCCCATCCTCTGGAGAAGCCGCCCGGCACTCTCCGCATCGCGGTTTTGGGCGACTCCTGCACCGAGGCCCTCCAGGTGCCGGTCGAGGCGACCTTCTGGGCGCTCCTGCCGGCGGAGCTGCGCAGCTGTCCCACGCTGGCCCATCGCAAGGTCGAGACTCTCAACTTCGGGGTCTCCGGCTACGGCACGGCGCAGGAGCTGCTCGCCCTGCGCACCCGGGTGTGGAAGTACCACCCGGACCTCGTCCTCCTCGCCTTCTACACCGGCAACGACGTGCGCAACAACTACCGTCCCCTGGAGCAGGACCCGCTGCGCCCCTACTTCGTGCTCCAGGGCGGCCGCCTCGCCCTGGACGACGCTTTCCGCACCTCCCCCGGCTACCGGGCGCGGCAGACCGCCGCCGCCCGCCTCCTCTACGCCGCCTTCAACCGTTCGGCCGTCCTCCAGGTCGGCAAGATGGCGAAGACCGCCGCCGACAACCTGGTGGGGGCCTACAAGGCGAAGCGGGTGACGACGCAGGTCATCGAGGAGCTGGGTCTCGACAACGCCGTCTACTCCCCGCCCGGCAACGCCGACTGGCGGGCGGCCTGGGAGGTGACCGAGGCGATGCTCCGCCAGATGGGGGAAGAGGTGAAGGCGCACGGGGCGCGCTTCGCCGTCGTCACCCTGACTGACGGCATCCAGGTCCACCCCGATCTGAAGAAGCGTCAGCAGTTCGCTCATCAGCTGGGGATCGCCGACCTCTTCTACCCCGACGAGCGGATCCAGCAAGCCGGCGCGGCCGCCGGCATCCCGGTCCTCAACCTCGCCCCGCCCCTCGCCGACTATGCCGCCAGAACCGGCCGCTTCCTCCACGGCTTCCCCAACACCAAGCCTGGGGAGGGGCACTGGAACGCCGAAGGGCACCGGGTGGGGGCGCGGGTGCTGGGGCCGTGGTTGTGCGATCTGCTGCGGTGATCCGAGCCGCCCACAGCTTGCCCCCCTCCCCGCCCCGGGCGTAGGATCAGGCTCCGATGTCGGTCCCCGGCCGCCGGCCACCTCTGCTGTTCCTCCTCCTGGCTTTCGCGGCGCTCGTTCCGTCCGCGTCGCTCCCGGCTGCCGCCGCCAAGCCTGCCGCGGCGACGAAAGCGCCGGAGCCCATCCCGGAGGACCTCGCTCCCCGGCACCGTGACTTCCTCGTGCTCGCGGGACCGCTGATGAGCCCCAAGGAGCGCGCGGCCTTCCTGGCGCTCAAGCAGGACTACCAGCGGGACGCCTTTGTTCGCAAGTTCTGGCAGGTGCGCGATCCCTTCCCGCAGACCGCGGTCAACGAGTTCCAGGAGCGCTGGGAGGGACGGGCGCGGCTGGCGCGTGAGAAGTACGGCAACCTGACCGAGGACCGCTCCCGCATCCTGCTGTGGAACGGCGAGCCCGCCCACACCTTCCAGTCGCACTGCTCCGAGATCTTCCTGCCGCTCGAGATCTGGACCTACGACAAGAACGAATTCAGCCGCACCGGCTTCAGCCTGGTCTTCGTCCAGACCGCGGGCTCGACCTGGCGGCTGTTCTACCCGAGCGAGGGGATCAGCGCCCTCCTCGCCTTCGACGTGCGGACCCGCTATCCCCAGGGTCCCACCCCGGACCTGATCGAGGGCTCCTGCGCCCAGGGGAGCGACATCGTGAGCGCCCTGGGCAGCACGCTCGACTGGTCGCGGGTCGAGGAGAAGGTCAAGCTCGTCCCCCAGGTGGGTGAGGAGTGGCTCTCGACCTTCTCCGCCTACTCGACCGACCTCCCCACCGGCGCCACCGCCTTCCCGGCCCAGCTCGCCTGGACCTTCCCCGGCCGCTACGGCAACCGGACCGTCGTCCAGGGGCTCCTCTCGGTGCCCAAGGACGAGGTGCGGACGGCGAAGACCGCGGACTTCGAGTCGTACGACTTCGTCATCGACGGCGAGGTGCTGCGCAAGGAGGAGCTGTTCGAGCACTTCCGCTACCGCTTCACCCTGCCGGTCAAGGAGGCCGAGGCGCAGCTCCAGGAGGGGCGCATCCCCCTCGTCTTCCAGCGCTACCTGCGCCCCGGCCCCTACACCCTGATCGTCAAGATCGAGGACGTGGGGGGCAAGCGCTACTTCCGCGACGAGCGCGAGCTCGACGTGCCGGCCGGCGCCACCCTGCCGCCGCCGGCGGCGACCGCCCCGGGCCCGGTGGCCGCCGTTCCCGGCAACCCGGCCGGTCCGGCCGACCCGCTGGCCGAGGCCAACGCCTCGCTGCACGCGGGCGACCAGACCATCCGCCTCCTGGCGCCGCCGGAGGGCTTGATGACCGGCAAGGCGCGGGTCGAGGCGGTGACCACCGGAGAGGGGATCGCCCGCGTCACCTTCCTGTTGAACGGCAAGCCGGTCCTCTCGAAGGCCCGCCCGCCCTACAGCGTCGAGCTCAGCCTGGGCGAGCAGCCGAAGATCCACGCTTTGAAGGCGGTGGCCCTGGGACCGGGGGGCGAGGAGCTGGCCCAGGACGAGGTGTTCCTGAACGCCGGCCCGCACCGCTTCTCGCTCCGCCTGATCGAGCCGCAGCCGGGCAAGACCTACCGCCAGAGCCTGCGCGCCCAGGCCGAGGTCAAGGTGCCGGAGGGCGAGGCGCTCGAACGGGTCGAGTTCTACTTGAATGAAACCAAGGTCGCGACCCTCTACCAGCCCCCCTTCGCCCAGCCGATCGTCCTGCCCCCCGGCGACAAGGTGACCTATGTGCGCGCCGTGGCCTACCTGGCGGACGGCGGCAACTCGACCGAGGACACGGTGCTCGTCAACTCTCCCCTCGCCGGGGAGAAGGTGCAGGTCGACCTGGTCGAGCTCTACACCTCGGTGGTCGACCGCCGGGGACGGCCGATCCAGGGGCTCGGGAAGACCGACTTCAAGGTGATGGAGGACGGCGCCGAGCAGCAGGTCCGCCGCTTCGACCTGGTCAAGGACGTGCCGATCTACGCCGGCGTCCTCTTAGACACCTCGGGCTCGATGGACACCTCGCTCGCCGAGGCGGTCAAGGGCGCCCTGGGCTTCTTCGACAAGGTGCTCACCCCCAAAGACCGGGCGGTGGTGGTCACCTTCGCCGACAAGCCGAACCTGGTGGTCAAGTTCACCAACAACCGCGAGGTCCTGGCCGGCGGCCTCGCCAACCTGACCGCCGACGGCAACACCTCCCTCTACGACAGCCTGGTCTACACCCTCTACCTGTTCGGCGGCATCAAGGGGAAGCGGGCGATCGTCATCCTGACCGACGGCAAGGACGACAAGAGCCGCTACAAGTTCTCGGAGGCCCTGGAGTACGCCCGCCGCACCGGCGTCTCCATCTACGCCATCGGCCTGGGGCTCAACACCCAGGACGCCGACGTCCGGCTGAAGCTGGAGAAGCTCGCCGAGGAGACCGGGGGAAGACACTTCTTCATCGAGAGGGCGGCGGAGCTCGACACCGTCTACAAAGAGATCGAGAGCGAGCTGCGCAGCCAGTACCTGCTGGCCTACGAATCTTCCCAGGGCGGCTCGAGCGGTCCCGGCAAGGACCGCTTCCGCATCATCGAGGTGAAGGTCGACAAGCCCGGCCTGACCGCCAAGACCCTGCGCGGCTACTATCCGTAAGCCGCCGTACGCCGCTCCCCCGACACCGCTTGCGCGATTCCTCCGCCCTCCCTGCCCTGGTCCTGGCCTCCGCCTCGCCGCGCCGCCGCGAGCTGCTGGGCGGGCTGGGGGCGGTTTTCGCCGTCCGGCCGGTGGACCTCGACGAGACCCCGCGGCCGGGCGAGGCGCCGCGCGACTATGTTCTCCGCCTGGCGATCGAGAAAGCGGCGGCGGGGGCGCGCTCGACCCCGGAGGACGGCGGGGAGCTGGTGCTCGCGGCCGATACCACGGTGGTCTTGGACGGCGAGATCCTGGGCAAGCCGCAAGACGAGGCGGACGCCCGGCGCATGCTGGGGAGGATCGCCGGGCGCGAGCACCTGGTGCTCACCGGGGTGGCGCTCCATGAGAGCAGGGCGGCCGGGGAGCCCCGCCGGGCCTCGACGGTCGAGACCTCGCGGGTGCGGATGGCGCCGATGAGCGAGGAGGAGATCGCCGGGTACGTGGCGACCGGCGAGCCGCTCGACAAGGCGGGCTCCTACGCGGTGCAGGGGCTGGGGGCGCTCTTCGTCGAGGAGGTTTTCGGCAACTATACGAACGTCGTGGGGTTGCCGCTCCCCGCGACCCGCCGGCTGTTCGCGGAGCTGGGCTACGACCTGCGGCAGTTCAGCCGATCCTTCAGCCGCCGAACTTGATCGGGTCGCCCAGCTCGTCGAGCGCGAAGTTGGCCATGATCTGGTGGCCGTTGAAGTCGAGGACGCGCATGTCCTGCTCGGTCTCCAGGTCCTTCGAGACGTTGGCATAGGAGTGCTCGTAGCGCGCCCGGACCGCCTCCAGGTCGACCTCGTAGGCGATGAACTTGTCGATCCCCTTGTAGCGGAGCTTGGAGACCAGGCGCTCGTCGGTGAGCTTGGGATAGGTCGACAGCACCAGGATCGGGCCGCTCCCGGTAAAGATGAGGTACGCCCGCGGGGCAGACTTCGGCATCGTCTCTTCCTCTCCTCGAAGCGCTCAGGAACCTGGAGTCAAACTACCCTCCAGGGTGCGGAGCTGTCAATGGAGGGGGGTGGCCCTGGGATAGAGTCCCCCCATGGGAATCGCCGTGGTGCTCGTGCGGCCGCGCGAGGAGGGGAACGTGGGGTCGGCGGCGCGGGCCATGGTCAACATGGGGCTCGACCGGTTGATCCTCGTCGAGCCGGCGCCGGAGCTCGGCCGGGTGGCCACGGCTTTCGCCGTGGGAGCGGGAGCGGTGCTCCGCTCCGCCCGGCGGGCGGCCTCGGTCGCCGCGGCGCTCGCCCCCTTCGGCCGGGTGATCGGGACCACCTCGGCGCGCGACCGGCGGCTCGGGGTGCCGCTCCTCACCGCCCGCGAGCTGCCGGGCTTCCTGGCCGAGGACCCGCCCGGCACCGAGACCGCCCTCCTCTTCGGCCCCGAGGTGGGGGGGCTGACCAACGAGGAGCTCGCCTTCGCCTCCGCCGTGGTGACCGTCCCCTGCGCTCTCGCCCAGCCGACGCTCAACCTCGCCCAGGCGGTCCTCGTACTCTCTTATGAGCTGCACCTGGCGAGCGGCGCCGCGCCGGCGCTCCCCGATTACCGGGAGCCGCCCGCGTCGGCGGCGGAGGTGGAAGGGCTCTTCGGGCACCTCACCCCGGTCCTCGCCCGGGCGGCGTTCGATCGCGATACCAGCTTTACGGGCGTGCTCCGGGACCTGCGGGCCCTGGCCGCCCGCGCCCGGCTCTCGGCGCGCGAGGTCGCCATCCTGCGCGGCATCTGCCGGCGGATCGATCGGGCTTTGCGACAGGGGGGCGAGGGGAGCGGCGGGGACGAGGGGAGCGGGGTGGAACGGGGGGAGGCTACTCCTCCTCGTCCGGAGTGACCTGGTCCCCTTCGCGGACGGCGAAGCCGCGGGTGACCATCTGGTAGGTGAGAGCGGCCATGCAGCGGCGGGCCACCTTGCGGACGCTCGACGGGTGATAGCCCATCTGCGCCGCCACCTCGGCCGAGTCGTAGCCCAGGCCGTAGCGCAGGCGCAGCAGGGTGCGGCAGCGCGGCGGCAGCTCGTCGATCAGGTTCTTCAGGTCCCAGCGCAGCTCGGCTTTCTCCTGCGGCGCCGTGACCGGCTCGGAGAGGAGCTCCAGGATCGCGGCGTCGACCGAGCTGTAGAGGTTGGTGCGGCGCTTGCGCCAGTAGACGACGCAACGGTTGCGCAGGGTGACCAGCAGCCAGGCCTCGGGGTCCTGGATCTCGTCCCACTTCTGGATGGTCGAGACGAGGGCCTCCTGCACCAGGTCCTCGGCGTCGTGGGCCGGGACGCGATAACGGCCGAGGATCTGCTTCAGCCGCGGGCGCAGGCGGCGAAGGAGCTGATCCAGGGACTCTCGGGCGCTGGGCCGGTCGGAGATAGCCATTCGTTCCTTAATCAAGAACTACCATTTAACCCGTGCTCGCCCGGCAATGATACTCCTACCCGGCGGGCCTTGCCACCCTTCTTGACCAAACTCGTGGCGAATTCCATTTCCGGAGCTCCATCCGAGGGAGTGATAGACTGCGCGCGGCCATGAAGACACCCGAAATCGCCGTCGACATCCGTCAGGAAGTGGCCCGCAGCTTGACGCGGGCGCCCATCGTCAGCGTCGTCCGCACCGCCTCCACGGAGGAGGCGGGGCGGGTGGCGCGCCTGTTCCTCGACTCCGGCCTGGAGCTGGTCGAGATCACCTTCACGGTGCCGGGAGCGAGCCGCCTGGTGCGCGAGCTGCTGGCCGCCCGCGGCGCCGCCGGACCGCCCTGGATCGGCATGGGGACGGTGACCACCGCCGACCGCGCGAAAGAGGCGGTGGAAGCCGGGGCCGAGTTCCTGGTCAGCCCCAACACCAACCCGGCCATGGCCGAGGTCGGCCGGGCGCACGGCAAGTACCTGATCCTGGGCGCTCTCTCCGCCACCGAGGTGGTGGCGGCGCACGAGCTGGGGGCCGACCTGGTCAAGGTCTGGCCGCTGCCCCCGGTCGGCGGCCCGGCCTACCTCTCGGTGCTCCGCCAGCCGCTCGGCGACATCCCCATGCTCGCCGGGGGCGGCTACGGGGTGGAGGAGATCCCGGCCTACCGTGCCGCCGGGGCCATCGCCTTCGGCATCGGCGCGCCCCTCCTGGGCGCCACACCCGAGGAGAGCCGGCAGCGCATCACGCGCGCGCTCGCCCTTTCCCGTGGGGACGTCCGCGGCGATGCCCGTGGGGACGGGCCGGTCCAGGATGGGAGGTGAGATGAGCTCGGCGACCCCGCCCCGCCACGTCCAGTTCGACGCCACACCGGAGATCTTCGCCACCGACTCGGCCGGCTCGTTCAGCTATCCGCTCCTGGTGGGAGGCAATCCCTTCATCGAGACCCAGCTCTACGACGAGGTGCGGTTCGTCTTCTCGATCTGGCACCCCTCGGGCCAGCGGACGATCGACCTCGACCGTGCCTACGTCGAGCTGCGCTCCGCCTTCGACCCGGAGGAGGACCACTGGACGAAGATCGCGGAGATCGAGCCGGTGGTCCCCCCCTACGCCGGAGGCGAGAGCTTCGACGGCTGGATCGTGCTGCCGGTCCTCGGCGCCTCCTCCGCCTTCGCCGTGGTGGGGAGCGGCTTCGAGCCGCGGGCGCGCCTGCAGATCCGGGCGAGCGCCTACTTCGTAGCGTAGCGCCCCCACCGGTGGGGGGCGTTTACCGGAAGCCCCGCCGCAGCTCGCGCTTCCAGATCTCGAAGGCCTCGTCGTCCCACAGGGCGACGACCACCCGTTCGAGCTTGGTCCCCCCCTGCAGATAGCGGTGGATCTCGGTCAGCATGAGGCGGGCGGCGCGCTCCATGGGGAAGCCGAAGACGCCGGTCGAGAGGGCGGGGAGGGCGATCGACTTGAGACCCCGCCGGTCGGCCAGGGCGAGGGCGGCGCGCACGGC